>DASYYN010000125.1:0-11073 GCA_035933815.1 Acidobacteriaceae bacterium | reverse complement strand
CTGACGACGCTCAGCGGCGATGATTCCGCCGAACGCGTGAAACGGCTGTGCGCCAAGGCGCGGAATCCGCTGCAGCCGCAACTGGTGAAGAGTCTCGGCATTGAAGAACTGCACCTGACGGTCGGCGCGGTGTGCGTTTATCACACCTTCGTCGAAACGGCGGTCAGGGCGCTGGAGGGGTCGGGCATTCCGGTGGCCGCGGTTTCAGCAGGATTTCCCGCCGGATTGTCTCCTCTGGCGGAGCGCGTGGAGGAGATCCGCCGCTCCATCGAGGCGGGCGCATCGGAAATCGATATCGTCATCACGCGCGCACATGTATTCAACGGCGAGTGGCAGGCGCTGTATGACGAAGTTGCCGCGTTCAAGGACACCTGCGGACCGGTGCACATGAAAGCCATTCTGGGCACCGGGGACCTGATGACGCTGCGCAACGTGGCGCGCGCGAGCTGGGTGGCGATGATGGCCGGCGCGGACTTCATCAAAACTTCGACCGGCAAGGAAGCAGTGAACGCCACGCTGCCGGTGTCGCTCACCATGGTGCGCGCCATCCGCGATTACGCCGAGCGCACCGGAATGGCGGTCGGGTTTAAGCCGGCCGGTGGCATCCGCACAGCGAAGCAGTCGCTGGACTGGCTGGCTTTGATGAAAGATGAGCTGGGACGCTCGTGGCTGGAGCCGTCGCTGTTCCGCTTCGGCGCGAGCGGGATGCTGGCCGATATCGAGCGGCAGCTGGAACATCATGCAACCGGCCGCTATTCGGCGGCTTACAGGCACCCAATCGCGTAAGAATGAACCGTGCAAGCTATCTCGCGCTTGTTTTCTTTGCGTCCAGCACGGCCCTGTGTTTGGCGCAGCAGGGAATTGGCAATCAACTCGTGCAAAGGCAAAGGACCAGGAGGATGAGATCGCGAAAATAATTGATGAAACGAGAGCTAAGGCCGGGCTGTTCAGGCTCAAACGGCTACGTTCTTCCAGCTGGGAAATTCGACTGACTTGCACCGCGGCGGTCGAAAATCGACCTCTTGAGAATTGGGTAGGAATCCAAGTCTTCAGAATTCATGCGCCGCAGGAACTGACTGCAAGCGCCGCATTCTCCGAGTTGATGACCAAAGAGGCAGGCAAGGAGCTTCCGAGATATTCAGTCACAGCTTTCCGTGATGCCAGCAGCGGGACTGAACAGCCGCTATTTGTCGTAGGAATCTTTCCTCAAGAGTCGTGGAGCGATCATTTGAAGGGATGTGTGTTCACCGAAGACGGATGTAATTATTCATCCGATTTGAAGAAGATGGTGGCGTCTGCTTGCAGAGATGCGAAATGAAGTATTACGGGTTCAGCGACAGGAGGAATCAGCGATGAGCATCGTCGAGAAGTTCTACAGCATGGAGTATGGCGCCGCCCCGGAAGATCCGAAGGAAGCGGTGCAATGGCTGGAGCGGCATCATCGCAGGTTCGACGCGTTCGTCTCCGGAGCATGGGTGAAACCGGCCAGCGGCGAATACATGGAGACGAGCGACCCCTCCTCCGGAGACGCCCTGGCGGAAGTCGCGGTGGCGAACGCCGCCGATGTGGATGCGGCGGTGTCCGCCGCGCGCAAAGCTTTGCCGGCATGGCAGGCTCTGAGCGGGCACGAGAGGGCGCGTTATCTCTACGCCCTGGCGCGGCAGCTACAGAAGCACTCGCGGAGGCTGGCCGTACTCGAGACGATGGACAACGGCAAGCCCATTCGCGAAAGCCGGGACATCGATATTCCGCTGGTCGCGCGCCATTTCTACCATCACGCGGGCTGGGCGCAGTTGCTGGAATCAGAGTTCGCGAACTACACGGGTTGCGGAGTCGTCGGCCAGATCATTCCGTGGAATTTTCCGTTGCTCATGTTCGCCTGGAAGGTGGCGCCGGCGCTGGCTGCGGGGAACACCGTGGTGATTAAGCCGGCGGAGAACACTCCGCTGACCGCGCTCGCTTTGGCCGAACTGGCAATGGAGGTGGGACTGCCGGCAGGCGTGCTGAATGTGGTCAACGGCGGGCCGGCGACCGGGCAGCTGATCATCGATCATCCGGGGATCGACAAGATTGCCTTTACGGGTTCCACGGAAGTGGGCCGGATCATCCGCAAGGCCACAGTGCAGTCGCACAAGAAGCTTTCGCTGGAGCTGGGAGGCAAGTCACCATTTGTGGTCTTCGACGATGCCGACCTCGACTCCGCGGTCGAGGGCCTCGTCGATGCCATCTGGTTCAACCAGGGACAGGTCTGCTGCGCCGGTTCGCGGCTGCTCGTGCAGGAACGGGTCGCCGAGACGCTTTACGCGAAGATTCGCGCGCGCATGGAGACGCTGCGCGTGGGGCATCCGCTGGACAAGGCCATCGACATCGGCGCGATTGTTTCGCCGGTGCAACTGGAAACGATTCGCCGTATGGTGGACGCGGGGGTCGCGGAGGGCGCGCGCTGCTGGCAGCCTGACAGCCCACTGCCGCAGAAGGGCTGCTACTTTCCGCCCACGTTGCTGACGGATGTGCATCCGACGGCGAGCGTCGCGCAGATGGAGATTTTCGGCCCGGTGCTTGCGGCGATGACGTTCCGCACGCCCGCGGAAGCGGTGGAGCTGGCGAACAACACCGTTTACGGACTGGCGGCGAGCGTGTGGAGCGAGAACATCAACGTTGCGCTCGATGTGGCTGCGCAGGTGAAGGCGGGTGTCGTGTGGGTGAACTCCACGAATCAGTTCGACGCTGCCTGCGGATTCGGAGGGTATCGTGAATCGGGCTACGGGCGCGAAGGCGGACGCGAGGGCATGCTCGAGTATCTGACACCGAAGTGGCTGCACACCCTGCCCGCTGCCAAAACTGCGGCGCCGCGTCACGAACCGACTGACGATGATCTGGACACTCCGACGGGCGTGTCCATTGACCGCACCGTCAAGCAATACATCGGCGGCAAGCAGGCGCGCCCCGACTCTGGCTACTCGTTTCCCGTCTACGGAAAAGACGGCCAGCTGCTCGGAGAGGCGCCGCTCGGCAACCGCAAGGATATTCGCAATGCGGTGGAAGCGGCTCGGGCTGCGTCAGGATGGGCGCGGACGACAGCCCATGCACGCGCCCAGGTGATCTACTATCTGGCCGAGAACATGATTCAACGGCGCGATGAGATTGCTCATCGGCTGGCGGCCGTAGTCGGCGAGGAAGCCGCGGCTGTCGAGGCCGATCTTTCCATCGAGCGAATTTTCGCGTACGCAGCGTGGGCGGATAAATACGAGGGCGTGGTGCATCACCCACCGGGCCGGAATATTACGATCGCCATGCCGGAGCCTGTGGGGACGGTTGGCATCCTCCCGCCGGACGAAGCGCCCTTGCTGGGCCTGCTCTCTCTGGTGCTGCCGGCCATTGCCATGGGCAACACTGTGGTGGCGGTGCCGTCGGAACGCTATCCGCTGATCCAGGGCGATCTGTATCAGCTGCTCGACACCAGCGACGTGCCCGGCGGAGTGGTGAATCTGGTCGCGGGCCGGCCGGCAGAGCTGGGCAAGACTCTGGCTGAGCATGACGGCATTGACGCGATCTGGTGCTTCCGCAGCGACGAAGAGGCAGCGATGGTGAGAGCCGCCTCGATTGGGAACATGAAACAGGTCTGGACCAACGACGGTCACGCATATGACTGGCTCGACCGCGCCAAGGCGGAAGGCCGCTGGTTCCTGCAGCATGCAACCCAGGTGAAGAACATCTGGGTGCCGTACGGAGAATGATCGAGGCCTGGGCCGGGCCGGCGCTGTCTCCAAAGTACCGCCCGGCCTCCGCTGCGCCCCGGCGTGTGCCATTGCTTTTCTGGTAGCCTTACGTGCGGGTCATCTGCACCGCAAGCACTTTGGGGGCCGGCTGACCCCACTCTTCTGCGATGAAGGATGTGCGCACGATGACAGCCGCGACTCACACTCTCCACACCCCCGGCGAGACTTCCCGTTTTCCGCTCCGGCTTGCGGACCGCATGCAGCGGCTTGGGACCGAGACCGCTTTCGAAGTTCTGGTGCGGGCACGGGCTCTGGAAGCGCAGGGGCGCGAGATCGTCCATCTGGAGATCGGCGAACCGGACTTCGACACACCGGAGAACGTGATCGACGCCGGGGTTGATGCATTGCGCAGCGGCTGGACGCACTACGGGCCTGCCGCAGGCCTGCCCGCTCTCCGTGAAGCGATCGCCGCCGAGATCGGCCGCACCCGTGGCGTCTCCGTCACGCCGGAGGAGGTGGTCGTGGTTCCGGGCGGCAAGCCCATCCTCTTCTTCAGCATTCTGGCGCTGGTCGGCGAAGGGGACGAAGTGATTTACCCCAACCCCGGATTCCCGATCTACGAGTCGATGATTCAGTTTGTTGGCGGCATACCCGTTCCTATTCCGCTTCGCGAAGCGCGCGAGTTTCGCCTCGACGTGAACGAGCTGGCCGCGAAGATTACTCCGCGCACTCGCCTGATCATCGTCAACTCGCCGGCGAATCCAACCGGCGGTGTGCTGACCCAGCAGGACATTCGGGACATCACGAGCGCCATCGGCGACAGGAACATCATGCTGCTCTCCGACGAGATTTACAGCCGCCTGATTTTCGAGGGCAGCCACTTCTCGCCGATTTCTATTCCGGAATTCCGCGAACGCACGATCCTGCTGGACGGCTTTTCGAAGACGTATGCCATGACAGGCTGGCGCATGGGTTACGGGGTGATGCGCCCCGACCTGGCAGCGCAGATTGCGCGCCTGATGACGAATTCGAATTCCTGCACCGCCAGCTTTACGCAGATGGCGGGCGTCGTGGCACTAACGGGCGATCAGGCGTCCGTCACGCGCATGTGCACGGCATTCCGCGAGCGCCGGGATCTGATGGTGAACGGGCTCAATCGCATTCGCGGCTTTCGCTGTTTATCGCCGAAGGGCGCATTCTATGTCTTCCCGAATATCGAAGGCACGGGGATGAAGTCCCAGGAGTTAGCCGGCAAGCTGCTCGAAGAGGCTGGCGTCGCGTGCCTCTCTGGAACAGCCTTTGGGAAATTTGGTGAGGGCTACCTGCGCTTCAGTGTCGCCAATTCACCTGAAAACATTTCGAAGGCGCTGGACAAGATTGAGCAGTGGGTCGGCAAACATATCTGACGCACAACTCTGCTGCCGCCCTGCCTGATCGTTCCCAGTAAACGTGTCACAGAGCCGGACGCTATCCGATCAGTTTGCGCTGCTCGCCCATGCGGCGCTCGCGTTCGTTTGCGAAGCGTTCCACGCCCGCGAAAATCGTATCGGGATCGAGATGCGCCTCGCGGATCACTTCCGCTTCGAGGCCACCGCTCCTCCAGCAATTATCGAAGTCGGAGGTGAGGGAATACTCGTCGGTCAGCGGACCGAGGTTGCGCAGCGGCCACATCCGTCGCGTTCCCGTCGATATGACCATCAGGTCGTAGCGAGCTTCGGCCGGCAATACGGAATCGCGATATGCCTGCGGCTGGCGATCGAATAACTCCTCGCTGATGGCCGCGATCACTTTCACGTTCACACCGGACGCTTCGAGCTTTGGCAGCATCTTGACGAGATTCACCGTGGAGCTCGACCCCTGCGCGATGACATAGCCGTGGCGCGGCTTGCCCGGCGCGAAATCGCGAATGACGTAGAGGCCTTTGGCGGCGGCGCGCAGATCGGAATCCGCGAACTGGCTGCGGTCGGCTACGGCGAAGTCAGGACGTGCGACTTCCAGCGTGATGATGCCGACGTGCGGATCCCGCGCGGCGATCTCCGCTGCCGCGAAATAGCCGGGCGCGACATCGTTGTAATCCCAGAAGCTCAGATTGATGACCTGACCGCGCGGGAAGAGCTTCCACACCTGCGGCGCAAAGATGCCGAAGTGCGTGCGCGCATCGGCCGCGGTTTCAGGACCGGAATGGGCAGTGAGAATATGCAGCACGCCCACGCGGAACTTGCTGTCCTGATTTTGCTGGCTCCAGACGCGCGCCGGAGTGTACATCAGCGGCGTGAAGGCTCCGTAGGTGCCGCTCAGGGCCCACACGCCCGCGAATTTCTCCGGATCGACGGAGGCGCTTTGACTGATCAGCCCGATGGCGGTGGCAACATTGCCGGCTTCCTGAATCGCGGCTTTCATACGCGTGCCCAGCGGATTGTCGACGGGATTGTAGTGTCCCCACAGGCTGCCGTGCTCCACGTTGATCGATTCGGAAAGGTCGGCGGCGAGGGTGAACAAGCGCCCCTCGGTGACGTAGTTCATCCACTTGATGATTTCGGAAATCGCCCGCCGCGTTCCCGCGACCTCACCTGGTTTTTTGAACAGCGCGATGCCCACCTGCTTCTCAGCGCCGGAAATCGCATTGCGCACCGTGACCTTCTGCGGCTCTTCGGGGAGTGCCGCAACGCGCAGGCGATCGTCGAGGAATGGATCCCGGGTGGCGGAGATGCGCAGCTTCATATCGTCGCGCACGGTGTCGCCAATTTCCACGAGCCGATCGGCGAGCCGATCGCCTAGTCCATTGCGGTCAAGCAGCGACATCACGACATCGATGTTGGTCTTGAACTGGATCAGCCGCTCGCGATTGTCGGTGACCGGGCCTTTACGGATCCCTTCGAATTCCACTCCGTATTGCTTTTCGAAGGTCTGCGCGAGCGCGAGAAAGTACTCCGAGTTCATTTTGAGCGCGTACGGGTGGCTCGCGTAGCTGACCAGTTGCGCGCCATAGCCGGGGATCTTTTCGTCCATTACGCCCGGCCAGTAGCCCTTGACGGTCTTGCCGATCGCGACGATTGGACGGCGGTCGTGCGGATCTACGGCGTCCATCGCCTTCAGCGCCGCGACCACCTGCGCGTAATCGTTGCCATTGGCGAGGGTGAAGACGTTCCATCCATACGAGGACCACTGATTCACCAGATCATAGCCATCGAACTGCGCTCCGATCACGCCGCCGAGCAGGCAATCGTCAATGCCGGCGTTGTTGTAGGAGACCATCACGCGCAGGCGTTTTCCGACCTGCAGCGCGAGCGCCTGGGTTTTCAGCTCCTGTGCGTGGCCTTCGGTGAGCGCGAATTCGCCTTCAAGCGCGATCACCTTCGGCGACTCTCCGGCCCCCGCGATATCCCAGAACGCCGCTTTGCCGGCCGCTGTGGCGATGCCGACTCCCGACGGTCCGCCGTTCACATCGTTGGTGCAGTCGGTGCTCTCAGCGTGTCCGGAGAGTGCGCGAATGCCGCGGCCTTTCGCCTGCGCGAAGAGCGGATGGTCTTCAAGCCCGGTTTCCCGCAGCAGCGTCTTCAGCGCGCCTGCGCCGCGCCGGAAGCCGAGCGCGTCGACCGGCAGCATCGCAACCTGAGGATCGACGCGATACCGCGGATCGCCGGTCTGCTGATACCGGCGATCGAGCGCCTGCCCCATGATCATCCACAACGCGTAGCACGTGGGGACCGAGTGGCCAGCTGCCATCATGAATTTGTCGCAGTACGGATGCTTGGGACTGCGGTAGTCGTAGCGGAGCCCGCCGTTTTCAGGACCAACCAGATGCGCGGCGACGTTGTAGGGCGTGTAGGCAAGCGGTCCGCCCAGATGCCCGGTCTGCGCGTAGTTGCCGAGCAGCACCAGGGTCATGCAGGTCATGTAGCCGATATCGTCGAGCAGCGGATCGTATGGCAGGGGTTGTTGCGAGGAGGAAACGGGAACAGGAACTCCCTGAATGCATGTAGACATAGACGGTCCCCAAAAGAGACTACATCAACCCCCGGAGACCTGGCCCTGGAATTCCTTCCGGCTGCCAATCCAAAGTGTAGGGGCCTGCGTTGCGCTCCCTGCGCGCCAACCGGGTACGAAGCTAGAATGGATTCCCACTATGGTGAAGCGGGCACCAGCGCGGCGGCGTCCTCGTAAGGCCAAGCCCGGCAGCAGAGGCCTGCTGGCGAGCGAATGCCGTCTCGAGCCGTCTGCGGGAAAGGCTGCCGCCATTGCCGAAGCGATCGAAAAGGCCGGCGGGTCTGTGATCGGGTGCTACAAAGAGCCGCTCGGCGGACAGCCGCTGCTGCTTGCGGTCTTGCCCATTGATGCGGTTGAGCCGACTCCGTTTCAACGCGATCTCTCCGATACTCATCACAAACGGCTGGCGGATGTGATCAACAAGACGGGTCAATTCCTCGACCCCATCATTGCGGTGACGGCTCCGAGCGAAGGATTCTGGACGCCGAACGGGCGGCATCGGCTGGAAGCGATGCGACGGCTTGGCGCCAGGTCGATCACCGCTCTGGTGGTGCCGGATCGCGAACTGGCGTGGCAAATTCTGGCGCTGAATACCGAAAAGGCTCACAACCTGAAGGAGCGGTCGCTCGAGGTGATCCGGATCTATCGGGGGCTCGTTGAAGAAGACGCGAGCCGCCCGGAATCGCAGTTTGCTTTCTATCTGGATGAGCCCGCACTGGTCACGCTGGGCGTGTGTTATGAACGAATGCCGCGCTTCGGAGGAGGTGTGTACCATCCGGTGCTGCGCAGGCTCGAGACGTTCACGGATAATCCTCTGCGCTCGGCCATCAGGGATCACGAAAAGCGCGCCACCACGGTTCTCGACGTCGAGGAGAAAGTGGCAGCAGCGGTAAAGAAGCTGAAGGAGCGCGGCCTAGTCAGTCCGTACCTGCGCGCGTTTGTGGTGGCGCGCATCAATCCACTGCGCTGGATCAAGGGCGATCCACCGCCGCTGGAAGACGTGCTGAAGACGATGCGCGAGCGCGCGGCGAAATTCAACGTGGAGAAGATCAGGCCTCAGGATCTGGCCGGGGCTGCAGGGCCTCCGGACGAGGAGGCGTAAGCGCGGATGCAGATCCTTTTCGAAAACGCCACGCTCGTCGATGCTGCCTGGCCGGAGCCGCGCGAGGGCGCCGTTCTGGTTGAAGACGGTGTCATCCGCGATCTCAACGCCTCGCCCAAAACTTCGCTCGCCGCCGATGGCCAGCGTATCGATCTCCGCGGCCGCGCTCTTTTGCCGGGACTCATCGACTCGCACGTGCATGTGATGGCATCCATGATGGACCTGGCCGCCAACGCGCAACTTCCCGCGGCGCTTGCCGTACTCCGTGCGGTGCCCATTCTCAAAGGCATGCTCGAGCGCGGATTCACGACGGTTCGCGATACGGGTGGCGCGCATCCTGCGCTCGCAGAAGCCATCGCTCAGGGACTCACGCCCGGGCCGCGCCTCTTCAGTTGCGGCAAGGCGCTGTCGAAAACCGGAGGCCACTCCGACGCGCGTCCCCGCTACGACACGCACGATGCGAACCGCTGGGCGACGAACGCCGGAGCGCTCGGCCGCATCGCCGACGGCGTCGACCAGGTGCGCCTCGCCTGCCGCCAGCAGCTCCGCGAGGGAGCATCGTTCATCAAGATCATGGGCAGCGGCGGCGTGGCCAGCCCTACCGATCCCATTCACTGGTACGGCTACACGCCGGATGAGATCCGCGCCGCCGTCGAGGAGTGCCGCGACGCGCACACCTACGTTGCCGCGCACGTCTACACTCCGGACACGATCACCCGCGCTGTGGAGTGCGGCGTCCACTCGCTCGAGCACTGCAACAATATCGACGCCGCAGCCGCGCGCCGCGCTGCTCAGGCGAAGGCAGTCGCTGTGCCGACGCTCGTTACGTACGAAGCGCTCGCGCAGGATGGCCCCGCTCTCGGCCTTCCGCCTGCGTCGATCGCGAAGATCGAAAACGTCCGCCGCTCCGGCCTCGAAAGCCTCTCGATCCTGCGCGACGGCGGTGTGACGATGGCTTACGGAACGGACCTTCTCGGCCCCACGCATGCTCGCCAGAACGAAGAGTTCGCGATCCGTGCCCGCGTTCTCCCGGCGCGCGACATTCTCGCAAGCGCCACCACTGTGGGCGCCAGGCTCGTCGGCATGGAAGGCCGCCTCGGCACGCTCGCTCCCGGCGCGATCGCCGACCTGATTGTCGTCGAGGGCAATCCGCTCGACGACATTACGCTGCTCGCGCATCCGGAGGAGAATCTCCTGCTCGTGATGAAAGACGGGATCATCCGCGAGCGCCGCGGAATCTGACGGGGACTGGTTCGCGGGCTGCGTCGCACCAGTCTCGCGGGCGATCCGCGTGTGATGCAGTTTGCGCTGCGGATTTCGTTCCAGAGACAGTTGTCAGTTATCAGTGATCAGTTGTCAGTGAACTGCAGGACTGGCAACTGAGAACTATTGCTGATACCTTCGGACCGGCGAAAGATCATGATGCGTCGTGCTGTCTGCATGCTCGTTTTTGTTCTCACCTGCTGCGCGGCCGGAGCGCAGCGGCACGACAAATCTGCGCCCGGCAGCCGCAGCGTGATGGACGCGCACAACTGCTATCCGTACTGGGAGTGGTGGTACGACCGCATCAACCGCGCGCTTTCGGCGGGAACGCCGCTGGCGATCGAGCAGGATCTCTACTGGTATGCCGATCCGAAGACGGGGAAGTCGTGGTCGGTGGTGGCGCACGGCGCTCCCGTCAGCGGACAGGAGCCGACGATGGAGCACTACTTCTTCGATCGCGTGCGGCCGGTCGTCGAGCAGGCGCTTCGTGAAGGGGACCGCGGACAGTGGCCGCTGATCACGCTCAATCTGGATCTGAAAACGGAGGAGCCGGAGCATCTGCGGGCCATCTGGGCGCTGCTCTCGAAGTATCAGGACTGGATCACGACTGCGGCGAAGACGGGCGATCCGAATGCCGTGCAGCCGCTGACGATTCGGCCAATCCTCGTGCTCACGGGCGAGTCGGATGCGCAGCAGGCGGTTTTCTACAACGATGTGTCTGTCGGCGGACGGCTGCTGGTGTTTGGCGCTGCGCACACGAACACACAGAATCCGATGGCGCCGCCTGAGACGCTGGAGCCTGGCGCGGCGACGAATTATCGGCGCTGGTGGAATAATCCCTGGCGCGTGGTGGAGGAAGGTGGCCAGCAGCACGCGGGCGCGTGGACAACGGCGGATGACCAGCGTCTGCGCGCGCTGGTGCGTCATGCGCACGAGCACGGATTGTGGATCCGCTTCTACACGCTTGACGGCGCGACGGAGAAAGAAGAGAGCTGCAATGGC
>DASYYN010000115.1:0-20964 GCA_035933815.1 Acidobacteriaceae bacterium | reverse complement strand
ACCGGCGGCAACGCCCGCGGGAGTCACTGCAATCTCCCTATCCGCAAGACGGAACGGAGATCGCTCCGAAGGGTAAAGGAGACATCCGTGAGAAGCCGCCTGAGCGGGGTGTCGTTCACATGTGCCTCATTTCGAGCCCGGAGCCTGTGCGGTCGTCTGCTATCTCGCGGGTCGTGAGGGCCCGAGCGGGAACGGAACCAGCCCTGCGGAGAACCCTGCGCGGCACTCCGTCTCCTGATCGACTCCCGAGCGGCTCTCTCTATCCAGAGTACGGCTGAAGAGCTGATGCGGGGAGTTTTTCTTTGGCCGCTAGATTGCTAAGTCATTGCGAATCAGTTACTTATGCACATCGTATAATTTGCGCTACGAATGCTTGACGAATGCGGTACGTTAGCGATACGTTTGCATCCAACCATTGCGGCGAAATTGCAGCTTTTTGAGAGAGGAGAAGGAATGGCAACGGCGAAACGGCGCCAGCTCACATTCAAGACCGCCGACCGCTCCGAAGTGCCTACGGGACGGAACGGCAAGCACAACTCGATCGTGACGAAAATCCTGAACGATCTGGATGGTCTGGAAAGGGGACGCTGCCTGAAGATCCCGCTGTCCGATTTGCCGGATACCAAGGTAAACATCCGCTCGGCGCTGAACCGTGCGACGCGGAAACGGAACAAGCCTGTCGCGACGAAGGCAGACGACGAGTTTCTTTATGTGTGGAACTCGTAACAACGCCGCAGCAGAAATGAGAACGCCCCGGCTCGCACCGGGGCGTTTGTGTTGTGGACGGCATTGAGTGCTTTATATGCTGGTCGCGATGTCCCCCAGAACTCCGCTGACCTTGGTGCCGACATTGGTCAGGGCGGTAATGGCAACCAGCGCGATAAGCGCCGCGATTAGAGCGTACTCGATCAAGTCCTGGCCGGACTCGTCGTTGAGAAGCTTGATCATCAGATTTTTCATTGTGCAGGTTTCTCCTCGAGAGTTCGCAGCCCGAACTGCACGAATGTGCCCCCGTGTCCGGCCTGCGTGGTGTTTCCACATTGCAGTGCGCCGCCCGATCACACAATGGCCTTGCAGTGCCATGACGCATGGGCCAGGTGGTAATAGACCTTTAGGGGAGTGTTAGAAGACGAGCGGCCAGCGAATCGCTGTTAATGCAACTGTAAGCGAAGTGCTGTCGGCGAAACAGTTTCGAGAGAAGGCGTTAGCCTGCGTTGTTCGCGTTTTCGTTGCAGCGCCTTTTAGCTGTCTGCCTCCGGCGCAGGAGGCATTTCGGGAGGCCACAGGGCCGCCGCGCCGCACACGAAAAGTGATCGCATGCTATTCTTCTGACGCTTTTTTCTGAGAGTTTTCCGGGTTCTCATTTCTTGTCCGACGATCTCCCCGGTTTCGTAAGCGGACGAGAGCTGGGACTCGGACGATGCACCTTGCGCAAAAGGGGTTCGACGAATGCCGGAGTTGAGATTTGCTTTGTCCTCGAAGCTGATTGGATCCGCCGCCACGCTGATGCTGGGACTGGCGGCCGTTTCACAAGCGCAGGTGACGCTGGTGCCGACAACGCCGCAGGTGGGCTCGTCGAATCCGGCGACCGCGGAGCCGCTGGTCGCGCGGCCGAGCACGACACCGTGCGTCGTACCGCTGCTGCAAAACCAGGCGTTCGCCGATTTCACTCCCAAGGTAATCAACTACACCCCGCCTGCCGCCTGCCCCGGGCCGTGGGCGAAGGTGGTGTTCACGGCGGACTTCACCGTAACGATGGGACGGCAGTTCGACCGCACCGCGGCGTTTTATCTGGGACACGCGAACATCTACTACGGAACGACGGCAGAGCCGCGGCACACGCTGAGCCCGTCGTGGCATGTGGAACGCGACGTGACGGATCTGTCGGCGATCTTCCAGTCGGCACAGACGGGCGAGGCGAACCTCGGAAATTTTGTGGGGACGTACGCGGGCGTGGTTTATGACGGCATCATTTACGCGAATGCGGCGCTGGAGTTTTACCCGGCAAACATCGCGAATCCTGCGCCGCGGGTGCCGGATATGGTGATTCCGGTGAACGGAGGCGGCGGCGATGCGGGCACGCTGAGCACAACAGCGGACGCGATCACGCAGACACTGAATCTGCCGCAGAACGTGGAGAGCGCGTATCTGGACGTGATTGCGCAGAGCCAGAGCGCAGATGAGTTCTGGTACAGCTGCGTACCAAACGACGAGACAGGGCCGCTGCAGAGCTGCGGAGGTACCGCGTTTCGCGAGACGGAAGTGGCGATCGACAGCAAACCGGCAGGCGTGGCTCCGGTGTATCCGTGGATTTACACCGGCGGCATCGATCCCTATCTGTGGGAGCCAATTCCGGGCATTCAGACGCTGGACTTCGTTCCCTACCGCGTGGACCTGACGCCCTTCGCGGGCGTGCTGAGCGACGGCAATGCGCACACGGTCGCGGTGAGCGTCTACAACGCGAACTCCTACTTCCTGGCAACGGCGAATCTGTTGGTCTATACCGACCATGGCGTCAGCAAAGTGACCGGCGGGCTGCTGAGCGACACGCTTGGCATGCCGACCCCGATCGTGCAGGACAACATCACGTCGCCATCGGCGGGCGCTTACACAGGCACGGTGGATACGACCTCGGCGCGGAGTTTCAAGGTAAGCGGATACGTGAATACGTCGCATGGCCGCGTCGATACGACGGTGAACGAGAGCGTCGGCTTCGCGAACGACCAAAGCTTTACGATCAACGCGACGCAATACATCCAGGACATTACGCAGGCGACCGCCGTGGATTCGTCGACGCTGACGAAGAATGGCGGTATTACAAGCACGCATGAGCAGCACTTCCAGTATCCGCTGACGCTGGACATCGTGTTCGCGGTGAATCCGGATGGCAGCTTCTACCAAACCACAACATCGGACCAGGGCTTCCAGCGGAACGACTCGATGTCGACGAGTGGAGTGGGCGCGGCGACGAGCAGCATCCGCGAAGAGGACCAGACTACGGATACGCTGCCATTCGACGCGAATGGAAGATTCCTCGGACCGGCGAACAGCACCGCATCGCAAAGCTATGTGTGGCGGAACTCGCAGGGGGGATGCTACAGCCGGACAATCACCGCATCGGCGCAGAAGCTGACGTCAGTCACGGATGGGCAGGGTTGCGGCAAGTGAGCGATTAGAGAAAAAGGTTTAGAGAGGGACGGTTAGCGAACGACGTTTAGAGAAGGACGATTAGAGAAAGACGGTTAGAGAAAGGCTGTTGGCGGGTGACGTTTGGCTCCCGTCAGCAGCTTTTCGCCAGCAGGATCTTGTACCGGCTCCTCGCTTCATCCTCCCTGGATATCATGGCTCCCTGCGAATTCATCTCGCGAGGAGCCTTCTTTGTTTTTCGATCGCCGCACATTTCTACGGTTGTGTTCTGCCGCCGCCGCGCTTGCGGGGCGGTCTGGAGTTGCGCAGTCGACACCCGCTCCGCGCATCAGCCGCGCTGCGGTGAAGAATCGCAAAAATTGCGTCGCGATCCAGGTGCGCGGGTATGCGTGGATCGACGAGGGCGTCGAGCCGATTCTCGACAACATCCAGAACAAAGGTGACGTGAACACCATCTGGGCGTACACATTTGGCTATGGCGAGGCTCGCCTGCAGAAAAACGGGCCAATTCCCTTGCCCGATCACGGCGCCTCTGGAACCACGGTGACCGGAGGCGCGTTCTATGCCTACGATCCGAAGTATTTTGAGAACACGATCCTCCGGGATTTCCGCTGCCCCGACTACGGCAACTTCAACGTGATCGAGCAGGTCGCGCCCAAGGCGAAGGCGCGCGGTATGAGCTTTTTTGCGTGGGACCTCAATAATGCGGGAGCAATCCTGAACCGGGTGATTCCGAATTACGCCGAGGTCGCTGAGGTGGATGTCTTCGGCCGGCGGACCAGCGCAGCCTGCTTCAATCATCCGGATTACCGGGCGTTTTTGAGCGGGAAAGTGGAGAGTCTGCTGCTGGGTTACCCGAGCGAGGTGGACGGGATTGCGTGGGGATCGGAGCGCATGGGTCCGCTGGACAACATGGTGCAGGGAGGGCTGATCGCAACGTGCTTCTGCCGCTATTGTCAGGAGAAGGCGCGAGCGCAGGGGATATCCGTGGCGCGCGCGCAGGCCGGATATCGCGAGCTGGTTCAGTTGTTCCAGGCGGCTCACGCGAATCAGCGGCCCGATGACGGATACTTCGTGGCGTTCTGGCGGCTGCTGCTGCGGTATCCGGAGATCCTGAGCTGGGAGACGCTGTGGACGGACAGCTTCCAGGGCGTGCAGGCGGAGTTGTACGGACTGGCAAAGGCGATTACGCCGGAAAAGCCGTTCGGCTTTCACATCATGCAGTCGATGACGTTCAATCCGTTCTACCGTGCCGAGGAAGACTACACCAGGCGGCGCGACTTTGCGGATTTCCTGAAGCTGGCGACCTACAACAATGCGGGCGGGCCGCGGCTGGCGGCCTACATGAATGAGCTGTGCGGGACTGTGTTTCACGACATGACACCGCAGGAGTTCGCGCCGTGGTTCTACAAAGTGATGGGCTACGGGGCGGCTCCCTATGAGCAACTGCGGGCGGCGGGGCTTCCGGCGTCGTATGTGGGGGAGGAGACGCGACGCGCGGTGGAGCAGGTGGCGGGAGAAGTGGCCATTTATCCGGGGATTGATATTAATGTGCCGGTGCTGGGGCGCGATGCGAAGCCCGGAGACAAGAAGACGAGTCCCGAGGATGTGAGTGCGGCAATCCGCGCAGCGTTTGAAGCGGGCGCGAGCGGCGTGGTGCTGGCGCGGGAGTATGTAGAGATGTGGCTGGAGAATCTGACTGCCGCCGGAAATGCCCTGCGAGAGGTGTTCGCGGCGAAACAGTGAGCCGGACAACTCCGGGCGGGACAACTCGACAACCGGCTGGTCTACTGCGTCGGCGCGTCGGACTGGCACTCGGCCTCGTTCGGTGTGGTGACGAGGCTTCGGAGCGGGATGGTCCAGGTCTGGAAGCCGACTTTGTGGATGGCCTGCACAACATGCTGCTGCGTGCCGATACCGCCGAAGGGCGGATTCACCAGCGAGACATTGGAAGCGCCCTCGTCGGACTGGACGAACCGCACGTTGAACTGCAGGCGCAGGGTTGGGCTGGGCTCCTTGCCCTCGACGATGAAGGCGGCAACGGAGCCGGCGGTGTGCAGAGGGCTGGAGTAATCCACCACGTAAACCATGCGCTCGCCGGGATAGGCTTTGTCGTCAGTGACCAGGCCCATTTCCAGATCGGTGGGCTTGCGGCGACCGAGCTGGAGCCAGTCCTCTTTTGAGGTGGCGAGGCACTGGGCGGCGTCGACGAGGAGCTTCGGGGGCTGGTCGGCGTACAGCGCGCCAGCGCAAAAACTAAAGATGAGCGTTATGACAAATGCCCGCACGGGCGATCCCTCCGATTCGCGCGCCCTCCAGTTTTCGATGCAGGAGGCGCGCTGGGGGAGGGTGGTTTTGTGCGATCAGCGATCAGTTATTAGTGGTCCGTCTTCGGTTCGTTCACTGATTTCTGACGACTGATGGCCTGTCTTATTCCGGGGGAGCTTCGTTTTGGCATGCCGCTTCGGGGTGCGCGCCGATGTCGGACATCGGGATGCGGTAGGTGGAGTACCCGATGTCGTAGATGGCGTGCAGGATGTGGTCGCGCGTGCCGATGCCGCCGTAGGGCATCCCCGACAGCACGACCGTGCGGCCGCCGTCCTCGGGCTGGCGGAATTTCACCTTGTACTGGAAGAGCAGCGTGCGGTGCCGGCCGCCGCCCTGTGGAACGAAGGCGACAACGGTACCGGAGGTATGCATGGTGTCGTCGAAGTTGACGAGGTAGACTACCTGGCTCTTGCGGTCGACGACGTACCCCATCTCGAGCTCTGTGGGCTTGTTGCGCGCGACGCCGAGCCAGTCCTCTTTCGAACTGACGAGGCACTGGGCGGCATCGATGAGCAGGGGCGGAGCTGAAGTGTTTTCGGCAAACAGACCGCCGCCGAGAGATGCCAGCAGAATCAAAGCGAGCCAACGCATGCAGAGCCTCCTGCCATGCGCTCGAGTGGAAAGAAACAGGTGAAGCGCGTGGCCATTTTTCCCGAGGGACACATCGAGCGCGCCAAGGATCGAGCAGCTTGCGGCTCAGTTGGGAATTTGGGGCCAGCATACACCGGGGGATGGACGGACGGTCAATGAAAAAAGAGACAACGGGCAGAACACAGGACTGTTACCGGAGTAAGCGATCGCTGGTCGGGATGATGCCTGCAGTATCCTGGCGGCCTATTTGTCGGCGCTTTCAACCTGAACGCTGGAGCAGTGGTGGGTGTCTTCCCACATTTCGAGCGACTCGTCCAGATGCGAAACAAGCTTCCAGGCTCCGCAACCTTTGCAGACAGACTTGATGAGCGTGCGGGAGTCAACCTGCACAAGAACACGTGTAAATTCCGGGGCCGAAGGGGGTTCCAAGGGGTCCGTCCGTTCGTCGTGCAGGATTAGGGTTACTAACGTTATAACCCATCCGAGGGACATGTCCCGGCAGGGTGGCGCGGAATGGCGCGACGCACTCGGAATCATTGTGCTGTGCAGGAACGCACAGGGCCGTTGGAATCCCGCTGCTAATCAGAGAGTCGGGCGTATTCCCGGCGCGCCTCGCTCAGAGCGCGAAGGTCGGGATCTGCATTCTTCCAGAGAACAAGCAGGTTCTGGTACGCGGTTTCGGCCTCAGCCGGATTGCCCGCAGCGGTATAGGCCCTGGCCAGCTGGAGCTCGGCCAATGCTCCGACTGAATCTTCGGCGACGATTCCGGGATGCTGGATGATTTTCTGGAATTCCGCGACGGCCTGTTTGGGCTCTCCGGCTGCGAGGTAAGCCAGGCCGCGCACATAGGCCGGGTAGAGAGCTCCAAAAGCGGCATGAATGGAGGTGCGTGGCGATCCGAGGTCGTAAGGTAAGGCCGGCCGCAGAGCGTCGATGGCATCGGCGGGCCGATTACGCCTGAGCGCGATAACAGCCCGGAGCACCGGCAGATAGCTGATGGTTGCGGATGTGTCTTCGGAGAAGCGCTTCTGCAAATCCGCCGTGGCCGCCTCCCCGCGCGGCAAGTCGCCGGCAAGCGCCAAACCGAGGGCCGCACCGTAGACGACGCCCGCATCGTCGGGGCTGGCGAGTGCAGCTTTGGCGCGATCCGCGGCTTCGGCGTTATTGCCAAACCACCCTTCGGTGGCGGCTTGCGCGGCGATGTAGAGAGCGGCCGATTCGTGACGACCGCCGTCGGCGGCCAGCCGTTCGGCCTGGGAGAACTTGTCGCGGGAATCGCGCAGCGCGCCGCGAGAAGCGAGGGCGAGCGCTTCGTGCTGGGTCACCCATTCGCGTGTGACCGGATCGTCGCCGCTGGCTGTTACCGCGTCCTCAGTCGCGGTGTCGTGCTCGACAAACGCGATGTCATACCGCTCGAGCGGCATTTCCGGCCGGACCAGCTTGCGTGCGAATGCGGCGTTCAGCGTCTGCGTCGCTTCATCCAGCCGGCCGGCGTTGCGGTAGCGGCTGGCAAGGATGAGATACGACGGCGCGAAGTCCGGATCACGGTCGACCGCCTGCCTGGCCTCGTCCACCGCAGTGTCGTACCGGGCGAAAACGGGGTCGATAATGCCGGCCATCATGTCGAGCGGGACCGGGTCACGGGGATAGTTCCTGGCCCATACCTCGCACACGCGCCGCGCTTCGGGCAGGTTCTCCCTCACCTGCGTGTTGTAGTCGGCTGCGATCCAGAACTGTTCCGGGTCGCTGGCGCGGTTGCGCAATTCATAAGCCTTCGCGGCCATTGCGCGCGACAAGGCGAACTCATTCATGTCGCCATACTGGCGAGCCAGCCATGCATAGGCCATGGCGAAATTGGGATCGAGCTCGATGGCGCGCTGGAACAGGGCGGCTGCGCCAGCAGGAGACGTGGAGACAAGCCGGACTCCCGTGGCATAGGCCTTCAGCGCTTCGAGCGACGATGTCGTCGCCTCGGGTAAGGGCTTTTCGTGCTCTTTGACCTGGGCGAGAGATTCACCGACGCGCCGGCGGAATCGCGCCGCGATCGCGCTGAGCGTGTTCAGCACATCTTCCTTGCGGGGAGCCTGAGCCTGTTCCTGGTCAAGCATGTCGCCGTTGCTGCACCTGCGGGCGCGCAGGCTGAGAACATACTGGCTGCCCAGCGGCGCGATAGCGCCCTCGAGAACGGCCGCGGCCCCTGTGCGCTGACAAAGCTCGCGAGCGGTGTCGCCGGTCAGGCTGGTATCTGCAGGGCGGCCCATCATTTGCAGGGTGCGCTGAATCCGCTCATCGGAAATGAGGCTGAGACGAGGCGACTGCTGCAGCTGAACAGCCATGCCCTGACGCAGCGTCTCGTCGAAGATGCTGTCGCCGGTGCTGTTGGAGAAGCCGGCGAGAAGGACGGTGTCTTTGTCGCCGAGGATCCCGGCAGGCCGCATCAGGAAGAAAACGCCGGCCGCAATGGCGGCGACGGCCAAGCCGATGCCCGTAGTGATCCAGGGCCAGCGGCGGGTCTCCCGAACTTCGACCCTGAGGGTCGCCTGGTTCTCGGCGACCAGACGAAGGTCCGGCTCGGAGACGGTCTGAACACTTTCGGCGAGGCGGTAACCCTGGCCGGCGACGGTGATGATGTAGCGGCGGTCCTGCGGGCTTTCGCCGAGCGCCTTCCGCAGCATGAAGACATGCCGGGTGAGATTGCCCTCTTCGACGAAGGTGTCCGGCCAGACGGCTTTCATTAGGTCGTCTTTGCTGACGACCTCGTTTTGCCGCTGGACGAGGACCAGGAGGATTTGGAAGGTTTTCCGGGTCAGCGATATCGGTTTGCCGTCGCGAAGCAGAATCTCTCTCTCCGCGTCGAGGCGGAATGGGCCGAACTCGTAGAACCTGGCCCCCCGCTGATCGTTGATAACGGCCATCCGCGCAATCCCTGAGGCGACAGAGGGCTGAATTCTAGCATGCGTGATCTTTGCAGGTTTCCTTTTGTTTTCGGCGGTTTAACCAGGCGCAATCCGATCTGAAATCAGAAATCAGAACTTTTCATGCGGTCTGTAAGGACTTCCGCGGCGCGTTCCGGCAGTGTGCGAATCGGCGGAAGCAAACGCCGGAAGGAAGACGATGGCAAAGCAGACGACGATTTCGATCGAGACGACCTCCCGGGTGGTGGTTCAGACGAGCCGTTCCATCCGGACGTGGTGTCCTGGATGCGCGGCTGAGTCGGAATTCATCCCGGTTGTTCCGGTACCTGCAGCGTTCGGTGTTGCTGCAGCGATCTGGACACAGTGCATCGGCTCAGCGGGGCTGCACCGGGCGACGTCGAGAAGCGGAGCGGCGCTGATTTGCCTGCGATCTCTTCTGGGGCTTGCGGAAGCCAATCAGACCAGCGGGGCAGCGCAATGCGCCCTGCTGCCAGGAGAAAGGAAACGATCATGAAATCCAGAAAAGCGATTGCAGTATGGGCAGCAGTTCTGGCGGCTGGAGTGCATCCGGCGTTCCTCAACGCACAGGCGGCCAGCTACACCGTTACTGATCTCGGCACGCTGCCGGGAGGTAACTTCAGCCAGGCCACGATGAATAACAACCTCGGTATCATCACCGGCGTGTCCACGGTGGCCGACGGGTCACAGCACGCGATGCTGTGGGTCGGCGGACAGCCCCTGGACATCGCCACGGCGGGGCTGGGAGGTCCGAACAGCTACGCGCTCGGCATGTCACCGGGCGGAGTCAGCGCCGGAGCCGCGGAAACAGCAAACGCCGATCCCTATAACGAGAACTTCTGCGGCTACTTCACAGGGCTCAGTTGCCTCCCGTTCATCTGGCAATCGGGGACGGGGATGAAAGCGCTGCCGCTTCCCGGAGGGAACAACGGCCAGGCTGGCCCGGTGAACGCGCTGGGTCAGATCGTCGGCCTGGCAGAGACGGGCACGGTTGATCCCAATTGCCCCGGAACACTGGCGCCGAACGGAACGGGGCCGCAGGTTCTGGACTTTGCGCCGGTCGTGTGGGATCCGGGTGCAAAGCAGGCCCGCCTGTTGAAGCTGCCGGGGAATGACACGGTGGGCGCGGCGCTCTGGAGCAACGACAGCGGGCAGGTGGTTGGGACGACGGGAACCTGCGCCAACTCGTACCCGCCACCGATCTGCGCCGGACCGCATGCGGTGTTCTGGGATCGCGATGGATCGGTGCATGACATTGGAAGCCTGGGCGGCACGGCGAACCCCGCGATCACCGGCGTCGGGAACATGGCGTTCGCCATCAATAACCGCGGACAGGTGACGGGAGGATCGGCGTTGCCGGGCAGCCAGACCATCCATGCTTTTCTCTGGACGCAAGCGAGCGGAATGCAGGACCTGGGAACCGTCGGGAGCGACCTGTGGAGCGTCGGGCTGGCCATGAACGACCGCGGCGACATCGTGGGCACGTCCATCGACGGTTCGGCCAGCGCCGGGAATCCGCGCGCTGCGATCTGGCAGAACGGTAAGGCAGCCGACCTGAACGCGTTGGTGCCGGCGGACACGTCGCTCTATCTGCTCGTGGCTTTCGGCATCAACAACGCCGGACAGATTGTCGGGTTCGGCGTGGATTTCAATTCCGGCGAGGTCCACGGGTTTCTCGCGTCGCCAATCGCCGGGAGTGGAGGGCCTGCTGCGCGCGGTCCGATGAACCACGTCGCCCTGGGTGCGGCGGCAAGAAACGATGTGCTGCGGCGGATGCATTTCTGAGGCGGCAAGGAAAGTGGGCCGGCCCTGCACCTGCCCGAACATCCGGGCAAACAAATGGGCTCGCGGAGCAGCGCGAGCCCAGGGTTGGTTGAGTGTTGGGGGTTGCAGGTTGGTGAGCGGCGCTTTCAGAAGCGTCGTGCCACTGAGAGCGCCATGGAATTCAGGCCGAACGGCGCTTCCGCTCTTCTTCCTTGAAGCTGTCGATCTTGTCGTTCGCGCGGTCTTTCATGTTCTCGACGTTCCGGGAAATGTTTTCGCGGGTGGTGTTGGCCTGGCGTTCGGCTTCGTGCTCGCGCGTTTTCGCGGATTCGTGAGCGGCATCTTTCACGTTGCCCCATGTTTCCTGCGCGGAGCCCTTTACCTGATCGGCGACGCCGTTGTTGGCGAGCCGGTCGTTGCCGACTGCTTCGCCGGCGCCCTGTTTCATCTTGCCTGCCACCTGGTTGGCTTTTCCCTTGAGCTGGTCCGAGTTCATGAGGTTGAGTTCTCCTTTCTGCCGACAGTCGGCAGAAGTCAGGCCACCGGTCGGCGGCCACTAATGAGTTGGATGACGAGGACCACGAGCGCCAGTACCAACAGAATGTGAATGTACCAGGCAACCACGTGGAACCCGATCAGACCAATCAGCCACGCGATCAGCAGGATCACAAAGAGTGTCCAAAGCATCGGGTGTTCACTCCTTTCGTTATGTAGACTGCTAAGCCGAACTCCAAATACCACTGTTGAGGTGCGCACTGGGACGTTTTGGGTTGCCGTTCACACTGTTTAAAAGGATCAGTTGGGGTACAAATGGAAGCGAGGCATGACGTTGCGCATTGCGATTCAGGGAGAACCGGGCAGTTTTAGCCATGAAGCTGCTCTAAAAGCCGCGCCGGAAGAGGCAACCCTGCTGCCCTGCGCTCTCTCGGCCGAAGTGTTCGCTGCGGTGATGAGCGGGGAGGCGGAAGCGGCGGTGATCCCGATTGAGAACTCGCTGGCCGGGTCGGTGCTGGAGCACTACGATCTGCTGCTGGCCAATGATGTCGCGATTGAGAGCGAGTGGCTGCTGCGCATTCGGCATAACCTCATCGGCGTGCCGGGGGCAAAGCTGGAGCGGATCCGCCAGGCGTATTCGCATCCGGTGGCCCTGGCGCAATGCCGCAGGTTTTTTGCCGAGCATCCGGGGATCGAGGCGGCTCCGTTTTATGACACCGCGGGCAGCGTGAAGCAGATGATGGAGCTGCGCGATGCGGGGATCGCCGGGATTGCCAGCGCCCAGGCGGCCCTCCAGTACGGCGGAGAGATCCTGCTGGCCGGGATTGAGGATAACCCGGAGAACTACACGCGGTTTTTTCTCATCCGTCGACGGGACCGGCTGCCGCCGGCTGCGCATCCGGACAAGGTCAGCATTGCATTCACGGTGGAGAACCGGCCGGGAACCCTGGTTGAGGCGCTGCAGGTTTTCGCGGGCATGGGAACAAACTTGACGCGGCTGGAATCCCGTCCAGTGCCGGGTCGCCCCTGGGAGTACGTCTTCTACGCGGATTACCAGCTCGCGGATCCGCGGGTGGCAGACTGGGCGCTGGAGATGCTGCCGCGGCACTGCTCGATGGTGCGGGAGCTGGGAAGATATCAGGCAGCGGCGCAGGGAGCGAGCTAGCGAGTCAGCAGCGTGAGCGCGCCTGGTCTCCGCAGCCAGGCGGAACATCTCTTCACGGGGATGTGCACCCTCCCCGCAGGCGGAGTTGCAGAGCGGCATCTGAACGACTACTGTGTTGTGCCGATAACAAAGTACGGCTGCATCTCACCGGAGAGGGGACTTTCCGGTCAGACCACTCGACAATCGGGCTGCTGTAACGCAGAAACGACGGGAGTTGCGGGTGGAAACCCGACCACGGGCTGCGCAACGCATTCACAGACTGAGACTTTTTCGGACTTGATGAATCCAATGGGTAGTTATTTGATATAAGGACACTCATGGGTAGCGATTTCATTAGCATTATTCAACCGGGCGAGCCGGGTCACCGCGAAGGCGGCGAGTCGCGCGTGCTACCGATTCTGCCGGTTCGCGACACGGTTCTGTTTCCGCACGCCGTGCTGCCGCTGACCGTCGGCCGGGAAAGCTCGATCCAGCTCATCAATTCTCTGGGCGAGGAAAAGAGCATTGTGGTGGTGGCGCAGCGCGATGCGCGCGTCGATACTCCACAGCCAGCCGATTTGCACCACTACGGCACGCTGGCGACCGTACACAAGGTCGTAAAGATGCCGAACCAGAGCCTGTTCGTCTTCACCGAAGGCAACGAGCGCGTGAAGCTCGGCGAGTTTTCGCAGATTGAGCCGTTCATGACGGCCTCGGTTGATACGGTGCCGGAGACGGCTCCCGCGAAAGGGCCCGAGGTCGAGGCGCTGCAGCGCAATGTCGTGACGCAGTTCCAGCAGATTGTGTCAGCCTCGCCGACCCTGTCGGACGAACTGCAGACGATCGCGATGAATATCGATGAGCCGGGACGGCTGGTGGATTTCATCGCCTCTTCCCTGCCCTTCCTGGCGACGAGCGATAAGCAGGAATTGCTGGAAACGCCGGATGTGGCAGCACGGCTGGAGCGCATCAACAAGCACCTGGCGAAAGAGCTGGAGGTGCAGCAGCTGCGGAACAAGATTCAGACCGAAGTGCAGGATCAGGTGCAGCAGTCGCAGCGCGACTACTATCTGCGCGAACAGCTCAAGGCAATCCAGAAGGAACTCGGCGAAATGGACGAGGGCCAGAAGGATATCGAGGAGCTGAAGCAGAAAATCGAAGCCGCCGGCATGCCGGAGGAGACGAAGAAGGAAGCGCTGAAGGAGCTGAACCGGCTCAGCCGCATGTCGCCGATGGCGGCGGATTATTCGCTGACGCGGAACTACATCGAGTGGCTGGCGGTGCTGCCGTGGGCGAAATCGTCCGGCAGCGAAGTGGACATCACGAAGGCGCGCGAGATCCTCGATGAGGATCACTACGACCTGAAGAAGGTTAAGGACCGCATCCTGGATTACCTGGCCGTCCGTCGTCTGAAGGCCGATATGAAAGGGCCGATTCTGTGCTTCGTTGGGCCTCCGGGCGTGGGCAAGACTTCGCTGGGGCGCAGCATCGCGCGGGCGCTGAGCCGCGAATTCCGGCGTATCTCGCTGGGCGGCATGCACGACGAAGCGGAACTGCGCGGGCACCGGCGCACGTATATCGGCGCGCTGCCCGGGCAGATTATCCAGAACCTGCGGCGCGCGGGCGCGAACGATCCGGTGTTCATGCTGGATGAGGTGGACAAGCTGGGGCGGGACTTCCGCGGCGATCCGGCATCGGCGCTGCTGGAGATTCTCGATCCTGAGCAGAACAACACCTTCCGCGATAACTACCTGGATCAGCCGTTCGACTTGTCGAAGGTGCTCTTCATCTGCACGGCGAACATGCTGGACACCGTTCCGGAACCGCTGCGCGACCGCATGGAGATCATCGAGCTGCAGGGTTACACCGAGGAGGAGAAAAAGCACATCGCGTTCCGGTATCTCATCCCGCGGCAGATCAAGGAGAACGGGATCAAGCCGGAGGACATCGAGTTCCCCGAGGAGTCGGTGAACCACATCGTGCGGCACTACACGCGCGAGGCAGGCGTGCGCAAACTGGAGCAGCAGATTGGAACCATCTGCCGCAAGCAGGCGCGGCGCATCGCCGAGGGGCAGACGGAAAAGCTGGTGGTGACGCAGGATGTGATCCACGATTTTCTGGGCGGCATTAAGGTTCGCGTGGACACGGAAATTGCCGAGCGCACGAAGCGCGCGGGCGTAGCCGTGGGCCTGGCGTGGACTCCGGCGGGCGGCGATGTGCTGTTCATCGAAGCGAACCGCATGAAGGGCAAGGGCGGGTTCACGATGACGGGACAGATCGGCGAGGTGATGCAGGAGTCGATGCAGGCCGCGCTGACCTGGGTGCGCTCGAATGCGAAGTCGCTGGGTCTGAACGAGGACGTGATGAAAGACACGGACCTGCACATCCACGTGCCTGCGGGCGCGATCCCGAAGGACGGGCCTTCAGCGGGCGTAACGATGGCGACGGCGCTGGTGTCGCTGCTGGTCGATCATCCTGTGCATCCTCTGACGGCCATGACCGGCGAGATCACGCTGAGCGGCAATGTGCTGCCGGTGGGCGGCATCAAGGAGAAATTCCTTGCTGCGAAGCGCGCCGGAGTGAAGCAGGTGATCCTGCCGGCGGAGAACCGGCAGAACGTGGAAGAGGATCTGATGCCGGAGCAGATTGACGGCGTCGACATCCACTACGCGAGCCGCATCGAAGACGTACTGGCGATCGCGCTGCCGCACTCCCCGGCGGAAGAGCGCCAGGACGAGGCAGTGCGCGAAGAGGTGCTGCAGCATACGGCATGAAGAGCAGGCAATAGGCAAGAGGCAATAGGGAGTAGAAAGGCGCCGGTTGAGGCCGGCGCCTTTTGTTTTTGCGCCGGAGTTCAACGGCGTTGGTATCCCTTGATCTGAGACACGCGGATACCGACACAGATCGCCTGGAACGCCATCTTTGAATTTCGCAAGCTCACGGCGATCTCGTTTGCGGCGCTCCTCTCGATAGTGCAATCGACAACGTTGTCAGTCGACCATCCGTTGATTGTGACCTGCGAAACACCCGGGAGTTGCAGGTCCAATCTCGCAGCATTTGCCTTGATTCGCGACCATCGCAACGGTGGCCGGCACGGATAATCCCGAAGGGCAAGGCTGACATTCACGGTTGGCCCTTCTTCCAATAGTTCGACCTTCATCAGGCGAACTGATGCGAGCGATGGTTCCTCATCAAATATCGACTGAATAGCGTCAGGGTTTTCGAGTTCGCTGATCCACATCATTCCCTGTCTTGCTGATGGAATTTCTGGACGCCTGCTACCAAATCCGCACGCGCTCGTCTTCCGGTAAATACAGCTTTTCTCCAGGCATAACGTTAAATGCCTTGTACCAGGCGTCCGCGTTGCGGACCGTATCGGCTCGATACTGGGCGGGGGCGTGGCCATCGGTGAGGATCTGGCGGCGGAGTGCTGCTTCGCGCGTCTTCGAGCCCCAGTTTTGCGCGTAGGCGATGTAGAACTGCTGATCGCCGGTGAAGTCGTCCTGCGCCGGGGCAGGTTGTCCGTGGAGCGAGGCGTGGTAAGCGTCGTTCGCGGCGGCAATACCGCCGAGGTCGGCGATGTCCTCATCGATGGTTTGTTTGCCGTTGACATGCACGCCGGGGAAGGGCTCATAGGCGTCGTACTGCTTCTCGAGCTTTTCTGCCTGCTGTTCGAAGTGGGCGTGGTCCTCGGGCGTCCACCAGTTGCGCACGCGGCCTTTCGAATCGAAGGCGCTGCCTTCAGCGTCGAAGGTGTGGCTGATTTCGTGTCCGATGACACTGCCAATCGCGCCGTAGTTCACGGCAGCGGGCGCTTTGGGATCGAAGAACGGCGGCTGCAGGATGGCGGCCGGGAAATTGAGCTCGTTGCTCAAGGGCATGTTCACAGCGTTCACCGTTTGCGGTTCCATGCACCACTCGTGTCGATCGACGGTTTTGCCAATGCGCGCGACCTGGTCGTGGTAGTACCAGAGGCCGTAACGCCAGGAATTGCCGAAGGCGTCGCCGGGGCGAACTTCGTAGCCGGAGTAGTCCTTCCAGCTTTCGGGATAGCCGATGCCGACGTAGAGGGTATTGAGCTTGGCCTGAGCTTCGGCGCGCGTCGAGGGAGCGAGCCAGGTGAGCGCGTCGAGACGCTTGTGATACGCGGCGATCAGATTGGCGACCATGGCCTGGGCCTGCGCTTTCGATGACGGCGGGAAGTACTTGCGGGCGTAGATCTGTCCGACAGCGTCGCCGAGATAGTCATTCACCATGGCGACACCCCGCTGCCAGCGCGGGGACTGCTGCGTGACTCCGGTGAGGGTGGTTTCGAAAAAAGCGAAATGCTCCTGCTCGATGGGAGCGGCGAGGACCGGCGCGTACTGCTCGATGAGGTGGAAGCTGAGCCAGTCCTTCCATGTGTCGAGCGGGGTGGAAGCGACGAGGGCAGCTTCGCCGGTGAGCGCGGTGGGCGTCCACACCATGAACTGCTGCTGATTAGCGACGCCGGCGGCCTGGAAGTACGCGTCCCAGTCGAGGCCGGGGGCTTTGGCCGAGAAATCCGCGCGGTGCCAGACATTGTTGGCTTTGGCGATGTCCTCGATGTCGGCGAGCGGGACTTGCGCCCCAGCAATCGCGTGCTCGAGGGCGATGACGCGAGTGGCGCGGGCATCGGTATCATCGAGGCCGGCGAGCCTGAGCATGGCGGCGACGTGCGTCGAGTATTTGGCGCGGACCTGCTGCATGTGCTCGCTGGGATCGAGGTAGTAGCTCTTGCTGGGCATGGCGAGGCCACCCTGAAGCAGGTACGGCATGTAATGGTCGGAATCGCTGAAGCCGGGCGCTACCCAGAGCCCGAGAAAATTGGGCGTGGAGAAGACCGCGTTGTTGAGGAGGTCGACGTCGGCGCGCAGCGTTTTGCCGAGGGCAATTGCGAGGCCGTGCTTGTCTTTGATGGCGGCAATGGCGGCCAGATGCAGTTGGAGCGGCTTCGTGCCGAGAGCGTCGGTGGTCTTCTCATCCATGAACGCGTTGTAGAGATCGGCGATCTTGCGCTCGCTGGAGCCGGCGGCCGGGTTGGACTTCGAGACTTCCTCAATGATGGCAGCGACCTGTTTGTTGCTGCGATCGGCGAGCGTGGAGAAGACGCCGACATTGGCGCGGTCGGGCGGGATCTGGGTGTGGGCGATCCAGTCGCCATTCGCATAGAGGTAGAAATTGTCGCCGGGTTTGACGGCGTGATCCATGTGGGAGACGGCGATGCCGTGGGCGGAATTGGCAGCCTGCGGATAAAGTGTTGAGGCTGAGAAAAGGATGGCTGCAACAACAGCAACTGAAATGCGGAACATTCAGTAAAACGCTCCTCGCGCTGCAAGCAAACTGTTGATGATAGCAGGCGAAATGCAGGGGGTAGGGTGTAGGGTTTAGGGTGCAATAGTCATTGGGCCTACGCCATCCCCTGCGTACTGGCGTGGCGGATAATCCCATCATGAGCGCTGCAAAGCCGAACCCGGCCGTCACTGCCATCGACCGTCCAGAGTGCTGGCCGGATTTACCACTTGCTTCATGGCGTGAGACGTGCGACACGCTGCATATGTGGACGCAGATCGTCGGCAAGGTCCGCATGCGGCTGACGCCGCTGGTGAATCACTGGTGGAATGTGCCGCTCTATGTATCAGCGCGCGGGCTGACAACATCGCGAATCCCCTACGGGTACCGAGCCTTCGAACTGCGCTTCGATTTCCTGGCGCACCGGCTGGTGCTCGAAGAGAGCGACGCAACCGTGAAGAGTCTCAGGCTGGAGCCGAAAACCGTCGCGGATTTCTACGCCGAATTCATGGCAATGCTGCGCGACGCCGGCCTCGAGGTGAGCATCTGGCGGATGCCGGTGGAAGTGCCGGATCCGATTCCCTTTGACCAGGACCGGCAACACGCTGCCTACGATTCTGCGACCGTAGAACGCTTCTGGCGGATTCTGCTGTCGGTGAACGCAGTGTTCGAGGAGTTTCGCGCGCGGTTCATTGGGAAGGTGAGCCCGGTGCATTTTTTCTGGGGAAGCTTTGACCTGGCGGTGACGCGCTTCTCCGGGCGCCGCGCGCCGGAGCGGCCGGGAGCGGATGTGGTGACGCGCGAGGCGTATTCGCACGAGGTGAGCAGCGTAGGATGGTGGCCGGGGAGCGGCGGCATCGACGCGGCGTTCTATTCGTATATGGCTCCGGCGGCAGAGGCCTTTCGCGAGGCGAAGGTACGGCCGGAGCAGGCGCGGTGGGATACCACGCTCGGCGAATATCTCTTGATGTATGAAGATGTGCGCAGGAGCGCAAGCCCGCGGGGCGCGCTGCTGGATTTCTGCCAGAGCACGTACGAGGCGGGTGCCACTGCGGGACACTGGGACCGGGCTGCGCTGGAGCGCTAAAAGCAAATTCAGGGGAGAGTGTAAGGATGCAGTGCGGACATACAGGGGAAATTCGCGTGACAACGACCGACGAGCATGTGTGCGAAGACTGCGTGAAGCTGGGCGACCGCTGGGTGCATTTGCGGTTGTGCCTGGAGTGCGGGCACGTGGGCTGCTGCGATTCGTCAAAGAATCGCCACGCGACGAAGCACTACCATGCGACGCGCCATCCGCTCATGCGGTCCGTGGAACCGGGCGAGGCCTGGGTGTGGTGCTATGCGGACGAAGCGGTGGTGGGCGAGGTAACCGGGGAACAGTTCAGAGCAGCATAGCGGTTACGACTAGGGAGCAGATCGAGCCGATTGGTTACTCGCTACACCCTATCCGCTACACGCTATTCTTTATTCCCTGTTCCCTGCTGTCCAGCATCCGCGGCGCGCTCGGTGCTGAGCTTGTCGAGCTCGCGGTAGATTTCCTCGTTGCGCAGGATCGCCTGGACGTATTCGCGGGTCTCTGTGAAAGGGATCGACTCCACGAACTCGTCGATGCCGTGGTAGTTCCCGATGCTTTGCCAGTCGGTGACGCGGTCATCGCCCGCGTTATAGGCAGCAAAGGCGTACTCGGGCTTGCCGCCGAACTTGTCCAGCGTCTGGCGCAGGTAGTGCGTGCCGAGCAGGATGTTCGTCGAGGGGTTCAGGAGGTCGTCCGTGCGGAAATGGTGCAGGCCTTCCTGCTTCGCCATCGCGCGTCCGACAACCGGCAACAACTGCATCAGTCCGTAGGCGTTCTTGTTAGAAACCGCAGTTGGATTGAACTCCGTCTCCTGGCGGATGAGTGAGGCGACCATGTAGGGATCGAGGCCGTTCTTCTGCGCGTCGGCCTTGATTTCGTTCCAGTAGTTCTGCGGGAAGAGAATGTGCCAGTAGCCGACGGGGATCGCTTCGATCGGAGCTGAAGTGTAGAAGGGCAGCGCGCGCTTGAGCAGGCGCATCGCGTGCCACGATTCGCCGTAGGAGGCGTAGATTTCCGCTTCGGCAAAGGCTCCCCACTCGTCACTGCCGTCGGCGGCGCGGATCTCCGGCTCGATGTATTCGTTGAGACCGGCGTTGGCCAGGAGCTGCGCCTTCACGACGTGCGGATCGTCTTCGGGGACATCGTCGCTGAGCTCAGGAATCGCGTCGGGCTGGAGGGCGTCGAGCGCGGCATTCTGCAGCGGAGTCACGGAGCCCAGAGCGGTAAGGTGCTGCTGCGCAAGCATTCCGTAGTAGTAATGCGCATAGAGGCGGACGACGGTTTTGTAATATTCGGCGGCGGCCGGCGCGTTGTGCTCCTGATCTTCACAGACGCGACCGCGCCAGTAGAGCGCTGAGGGAATTTCGCGCCCGCCAGGATACTTCTCAATCTGCTCGTCGAAGATGCGCGCCGCTTCCGCGTAATTACCGAGGCGGTAGTTGAGCCATCCGGTCCGCCAGTGCGCGCTGGGCGCATAGTGCGATGTGGGGAAGCGCTTCGCCAGCTCGCCGTAATACGTGATGGCGTTGGGATAGTCCTTCTTCAGCAGATACATGTTGCCGCTGGAATAGAGCGCCTCGGCGAGCCACGCGCTGGTGGGGAACCGGGTCTCCATCTGGCTGACGACGGATTGCTGCGTTCCGGTGTCGGCGGCGTCACGGGCGAACTCCATCTGCAGGTACATGCGGCGCGCGCCGGCGTCGTCGTTCGAGTCGGGGATCGCATCGAGTTCGCGCTGGGTGAGGCGGTGCAGCTTCCAGTCGCACTCGGCGGCGGCAACAAGAAGCCAGTTGCGCTCTGCGGGATCGACGTTCGACTGGCCGGCGAGCGAGCGGTATTCCTCGACCGCGTCGGAGTAGTGCCCGGCGGCGTAGAGTGCGTCGGCGTGGCGGCGGCGCTCGGCGGGCGCGAGAGTCGTCAGGATGTTGTTGGTGACGAGCTGCGCGCGCGCTACCCCGGCTTCGGTTGAGAGCGGGTAATCCAGGTAGACGTGCTGAAAGAGCCGATTCGCTTCGGCGGTGTTTCCGGCCAGCGCTTCGGCTTTCGCCTGCGCGATCTGGAAATCGGCGTGTCCGGCAATGGGCTGGCCCTGGTAGTGGGCGAGGATCGCCAGCGCCTTTTGCGCGTCGCCTTGCTGCGTGAAAAGATTCGCCTGCAGGATAGGAATACTCGGA
>DASYYN010000079.1:0-21678 GCA_035933815.1 Acidobacteriaceae bacterium | reverse complement strand
GGTGCTGGCGAAACTCTACCTCGAGGACCATCAGTATCAGGCGGCTGCCGAGCAGTGCCGCAAGGCGCTCGAGATCGACCCCGCCGACCAGGCCGCTGTGTACCACCTGATTCAGGCGCTTCGCAAAACCGACCAGAAGTCCGAAATCCCAGCCCTGCTCAGGCGTCTTGCCACGCTTCGCCAGCAGGCGACAAACCAGGAGCGCGAGCAGTACCGGTACAAGCTCGTGGAGGGCGAAGCCGGCGACCCCCCCAAGCCGTAAGAACGTGGAAGCAACTGCGCGATCCCGCTGCGACGAGGATCAGCCGCGGTCGCTGTAGCCGGCATCCCGGGATAACCGAAAAGCAAAAGTCTCGCAGCGGCGAGGCTTTGTGCTTTGGAGCCAGTGCACTACGAGAGAGTCAGGTCGATCTGCTGCTCCTCACAAAAGTACGTTACAAAGCCTGGCACACAGGAGCGACGCGTCGAAATCATCATCATCTATGTCTAAGGGGAATTTCCTCGCCGTCCGCTCGATCGGGTATAAACAGAATTGCATGCTCAGTCCTTAGCCGTGCGGATAACATGCTTCGTGACAGCAGCATCAATCTCGTTCAATAATTTCCGCATACTATCCAAATTTGTGGCCAAACTGTCGTAGCGCACCTTGAGGCTGCTATTTGGTCCTCTTTGGTTCTCGGAAACTCTCACTAGCCGGTTAAGCTCTACCTCAACATTATGCAATCCGCTTGATGTTGCGGTTATCTTCGACGCCGAATCAGGAAAATGGCGGGATACATATCTGACGAGGACATTCCAGTCATCTGGTATTAGACGGATCGGGTCTTGCTCCGATCGGACTTCGGTTCGGAAATGTGCGGCCCAGAATACGACTCGATTCGCGACCTCGCGTAAAACCGCAAGGGCGGCGTGGTGCTGCATCAAGAGATCAGAACTGATCTGTTCTTCGAGCTTCCTGAGACTTTCCCTTGCGATGGAAGCCTGCTCCGCAGCCGAGTCGCTTAGTTTGCGAGTCCAATGCAGGTAACGCCAGTTAAAAGCAACAAGAGCAATAACGGAAACGGCGGCTACGAGTGAACTAACTGCACTCCAGGCGGTGCTTGTCAGATGCCAGAAACGGTCAACAGGAGCCGCGACGGGATCGATCATGGCATCGGCGATAACAAATGCAGCTCACTCGACTCGATGCGCTCCGCTCAAGGATGCCGCCGCATTTTTCATGAGTTTGCCGGACACCCTTCGCGGCAAGTCCTGCCGCTCCACGCGGTTGCCGCACCCTGTTGCGCCGCTCCACGAAAGATCAACAGCTTGCCGCACACCCTCGCGCGTAAGCTGGGCCGATCGAGCGGGATGCCGGACACCCACCCGGCTTTTGGCCCCCGGCAGCAAGCTGCCAGTAGCCAGCCCCCAGCTACAACCGCTGGCTGCTGACTGCTGGCCGCTGGCTGCTGACTACTGCACCGGCAGGTGATGGGCTTCGCCGTCGGGATGGGCTGCGGGCCGCGAGCTGAACTCGCGCTCCAGGCGCTCGTTGATGCCGGCCTGGGCGAACTCCGCTGCCACCCGGATGCCGTTCATGATCGCCCGGTCGTTCGACGATCCGTGGCCGATGATGCAGACCCCGCGGACGCCGAGCAGCGGGGCGCCTCCATACTCAGACGGATCGAGGCGGCGGCGGAAGGCGTTGAAGGCCTTGCGCGAGAGCAGCGCCCCGACTTGGGCGGTGACGGTCTGCGTCAGCGACGCCTTGAGCATCTCGCGCACCAGGCGGCTCATGCCTTCGCTGGTCTTGAGCGCGACATTGCCCACGAACCCGTCGCAGACGATGACGTCGCAGTTGCCGCTGTAGATGTCGCGGCCCTCGGCGTTGCCGATAAAGTTGATGGGCAGCCTCTGGATCAGGGGGCGCGCTTCGCGGGTGAGGTCGTTGCCCTTGCCCTCTTCTTCTCCCACAGAGAGGATGCCGACCCGCGGCCGCGGGACGCGCAGGACGGAGCGCGCGTACAGCTCGCCCATGACGGCGAACTGCTCCAGGTTCTGCGGCTTGCAGTCCACGTTGGCGCCCACGTCGAGCAGCACGCAGGGGCTGCCGGAGAGCGTGGGCATCACGACGGCGAGCGCCGGGCGATCGACCCCGGGGAGCCCTCCGAGGGTCATCTTGGCCGTGGCCATCGCCGCGCCGGTATTGCCGGCGGTGAAGAATCCCTGGGCCCGCTTCTCTTTGACCAGCTTAAGGCCCACGCGCATGGAGCTGTTGCGCTTGGTGCGGACGGCATGGGCAGCCTTCTCGTCCATGGCGATGTATTCGTCGGTGTGGACGATGTCGATGGGCAGCCGCGCGCCGAACATGTTGTGGGCGAGGGCCTGCTGGAGGCGCGGCCGCAGGAGCGATTCGGGTCCGATGAGGTGGACGCGGACGTTGAGGCTGCGGCAGGCGAGGATGGCGCCGCGAATCTCGGGCTCGGGAGCCTTGTCGGAGCCCATGGCGTCGAGAGCGATGTCGATCAGCATGGGAAGGGCGAGCGTACAGCGTTTAGCGGATAGCGTTTAGGGAACCAGGCGCCTTCGGCTCGCGGAGCCCACCCCGTCGCTCCAGAAGCAGGAGCGACAAGGATGGGGCACCCGGAATCCTGTGGCACTAGCTCGCCTCTTTGACTTCCAGAACCTCGCGGCCCTTGTACGTTCCGCATTTGGGGCAGGCGCGGTGGGGCAGCTTGCGCTCGTGGCAGTTCGGGCACTCGGAGAGTCCGGCGCCGGTGATGGCGTCGTGGGCGCGGCGGGTGGAGGTGCGCCGTTTCGAGTGGCGGCGCTTTGGATTCGGCATGACAGATTCCTTTCAGTGCCGGGCGCTGAGCCTCAACAGTATGGCAGAGGCGGTGCGAATCTCCGGCAAAATCCTGATGATAGTTGTGTAACGGTTCCTCGTCGAACCTTTGTTGGCAACGGGTCATTCGTTACCGGGGCTGAGCCGGCTGCGCAGATCGGACAGAGCGGTCCAGCGCGGGTCGGAGGAGGATTCCTCGCAGGCGCAGGATTCGTTGTTGCGATTGCGTCCGCAGCGCGGGCAAAGTCCTTTGCAGTCCTGGCGGCAAAGGGTTCGCGCGGGTAGGGAGAGCAGCACCTGCTCCCGCAGAACGTCTTCGAGAACCAGTCCTTCTCCCTGATAATAACCGATTTCCGTGTCGGGCGCGGCCAGGGAGCGTTCGGCCGGACCAGCGTCGGCGCCGAGCGGGCGGAAGAGCAGGTCGAAGTCACCGGTAAGGGGGTGGCGGACGGCTTCGAGGCAGCGCGCGCAGGGGACTTCGAAGTCGCCATGCCAGTCGGCCCGAGTGCGGATGTCCTCGATGACCTCTTTGGGCCCGCGATGTTCCCGGAGGAGCTCGGCGTTCCCGTGGACGTCGAGGGGGGAGACCTGGCGGGCTTCGCTGCCGAAGTCGATGGCGCCCGGGGAGATGCTGGTATCGAAGGCGACGGGCTCGCGTTGGAGGTCGAGCAGAGCGATCAGCATGGCGGACTCCTTTGGCCGGGCGGACTGTGTGGGGGGCTGTTCCTATCTTAAATCGCGTTGCGGGGAGCAGGGGCTCCCACCCTTTCCGCCAAGACCGGGCGGAGAACAAGGGGCACCCAATCTTCGGGCTCGTGGGCGTCGCCTCTCATTTTTATGGGATGGACTTTACCGGGAGTAGGGGTAGAATGCGGTCAAACTATGTTCCATCCTGGCGCATTTTTGCCGCAGCTGCTGGCTGAGGCGCATATCGAACTGCATGTGGACTGGTCTCGATTTGCGCTGACGATTGGGGTCTTTGTGGGGCTGGCGGCGCTCGCGATCTATCTCGAAACCCGCAACGCGCAGCGGAAGAAGAAGTAGCCAGTAGCTGGCAGCGCGGCGCTTGACGGCGGAGCTTGCTTTGCGAGCGCGCGTCAGGCATGGTGGTGCTGCCTTTTCTTTCACAACAATGCACGCGACGTTGCGGGTTCCGGCTGGTTTAGCGCTTGCCGTGGCAGCGCTGGCGGCCTGCGTGGGTGTCCGCTCGGACTCGGCAGCGCAGATGCGGGTGGCCGGGCGCATGGCGGCGCTGCCGCGGGTCACGCTCTGGGCCTGGGAGCGGCGTGAGGATCTGCGCAAGGTGGATGTGAGCCGGGTCGCCGTGGCGGTGCTGGACCGGACGGTCACGATCGGGCTAACGGTCTGGAGCCAGCCGCGGCGGAATCCGGCGCTGCTGCCGGAAGGCGTAACGCGCATTGCGGTGGTGCGCATCGAGGCAGCACGAGGCGCTGTGCTGAATGGCGCGAACCGGGACGCGGCGGTGGAGGCGATTCTGATGAGCGCGCGCGAGCCGGCAGATGGGGCTCCGAAAATCGCGGCGCTGCAGATCGACTTTGACGCGACGCGGAGCCAGCGGGCGTTCTACCGGAGTTTGCTCAGGGAGCTGCGGGCGCAGATGCCGGCGAGCATGCCGCTGTCGATCACGGCGCTGGCGTCGTGGTGCTCGCGGGATCGCTGGCTCGGCGAGGTGCCGATCGACGAGGCGGTGCCGATGATGTTCCGCATGGAGCCGGACCGCAGAAAAGGTCCAGCGGATGCGGAGGAGTTCAGGATCCGCGAGCCTCTGTGCGAAGGCGCCGTCGGGGTTTCGACGACGGAGCCGTGGCCTGAGGACATTGCCGGGCGGAGGGTGTACGTGTTCAGCGACAACGGGTGGCAGGCGGATTCAGCAGAGGACGTGGAGCGGAGACTGCGATGACGGTTCGGCAGGTGGGGCGGCGGGTCGGATTCGGCGCAGCGGTGGCGGCCATCGTGGTTGCGGTGGCGCTGCTGGCGTGGAAGGGCGTGGAGGCGTGCGGGCCGGATTTCGAGCCGGACGTGTTCGTGAGCCAGAAAGCTCCCGACAACAACGCAGCGTTTGCCAGGGGCGATCTGGGTTTGCTCGAGTCGGGCTTCGATTCGACCGATTATGCGGTAGCGTACCGGTATCTGAATGGCGGGCGCTTGTCGGCGGAGGAGCAGCGGGTCTATGCGCCTCCGCCTCAGCCGCCGCAGGACTGGAGCAAGCTGCCGCCGGATCAGGTGGCCGCGGCGCAGCAGGCGCAGCGCGAGGCGGAGCGGAAGGCGAGCGCTCCGGAGCAGTGGCTGGACGCGCGCGCGGAATATGTAACCGCCGATGATGCAAAAGCGGCGCGGGCGGCATTTCCGCAAAATTACAACGGAATTGTCGAAGTCTCGGATCAGTTTGGGTTTCAGTATCTGAACTGTACGGCTTCGGCTTTTCATACCGCGGTGCTGACGTTGCAGGGCCGCGCGCAAAAGTGGGGCGGCGGAAGCACGTGGCTGGCGAACTGGATCCACGGCCAGGACGCGGTGTTTTCGAACTGCACGCAGGGGAGGGAGGAGCCGGTCGGCTCGCAGAAGGCGCCCGCGCCACCGAGAATGCCGGAGGCGGCTCCGGCGGGGAGCCCGGATTTGCTACAGCAGGATCGGGCGTACCAAACGGCGGCGGCAGCGTTCTACGCGCAAAAGTATGACGCGGCGGCGCAGGCATTCGAAGCGATTGCCCGCGATCAGAATTCGCCGTGGAGCGCCTGGGGCGAGTATCTGGAGGCGCGTGCGCTGGTGCGGAAGGCGTTCGCGATGGGCAAGCCGACGGATCAGTTCAGCAACGATCTGGCCGACTTCGACAAGCCCACGATGCAGCAGGCGCAGGCGGTTCTGGAGAAATTGCTGGCGCAGCCGAATCCGCAGCCGTCGCGACATGCGGTCGAGATGGAGCTGAATTTTGTGCGCATCCGGACGGAGCCGGAGAAGCGCCTCCAGGAGGTTTGCGCAGTGCTGGCCGGGCCCGGGGCGGACCCGAACTTTGCGAATGACCTGGCGGATTTGAATTTCGCGCTGCTGAAGGGCATCCAGCCGGCGCCCCAGCCGCCACTGCTCGACTGGATTCACGACTGGCGCGGCAACGACAAGGCGGACGCACTCGATTACTGGCGACGCACACACGGACTGCCGTGGCTGGTGCTCGCGCTCTATCAGACGGACGCCAAGGATGGTGCGGCTGCGGATCTGCTGGCAGAGGCGGAGAAGGTGGCAGCGACGAGTCCGGCGTATGACACGGTGTTCTTTGAGCGCGTGCGGCTGCTTTCCGGAATGGGGCGGCGGGATGAGGCGCGCCAGTTGCTCGATGCGCGCCTGCCCGAGGTCGTGCGGCGCGGACCGAGTTCGAACGGGAATGCGTTGCTCGGGCAGAGGATGGCTCTGGCGCGCAGCTTCGACGAGTTTCTGCAGTACGCGCCGCGGCTGGGGATGAGCGGAGATTATGGATGGCCGCCGCAACGACCGGCACCGAGCTTCACGTGTCCGGCTCAAGCGCGATGGTTGCAGACGCTGGGGTATTGTCCGACGGCTCAGCATCCGGCGCAGTTCGATGTGGATGCCGTGGCGGTGATGAATCGCGACGTGCCGCTGCGGCTGTGGGTGGAAGCGGCACAGTCGGAGCATCTGCCGCCGGACCTGCGCCAGGATGTGGCGCTGGCGGGGTGGACGCGCGCGGTGGTTCTGGAGGATGTGGAAAGCGCGGCGAAGCTGCAGGCTCTCTTGCCGGAGAAGCTGCGCGGCGTGGCGGGTGTGGGGTTTGCAGCGGATGTGGTGATCCTGAAGAATCCGGGCTTGCGGCCCTATATCGAGTCGGGCTCGACTCGCCTCCAAAACTTCGGTACGCTCGACGATTTTCGCGACAACTGGTGGGACGCGCAGTGGACGGGGAGGTTCGCCAGCCAGTCGCCGCAGCTGGATCATCCGGATGCGGCTGCGTTTCTGAGCGCGGCGGAGATTGCGGCGGGGCAGGCGGAGGCGCGTCGCACTGGCGAATCGAAGGACCCGGTGGTGCTGTCGGTGCCGGCAACGCCTGTCCCCGAGGATGAGAGCGTGCCAAAGGATGGGGTGGTGCTGATCGGGCAGCGGGTGATCGCGTATGCGAAGGCGCATCGCGGAGATGCCGAATTGCCTGAGGCTCTGGCGTTGACCGTAAGGGCGACGCGGTATGGAGCCTCAGAGTGGAATGACAAAGCGAGTGGCGAAGCGATGCACGCTGTAAGCAAAGAGGCGTTTGACGTGCTGCACCGGGATTACCCGCAGTCGCCGTGGGCGGCGAGGACGAAGTATTACTACTAGCGGATAGCGGATAGCGGATAGCCGGTAGCCAGCAGTTGCCGGTAGCCGGTAGCTAGTCAGAGGGAACGCTCAGCGGCGCAGACTGCTGTTCGAAATCGAACAGCTTTGGGTGGAAGTGGACAGAGCCGGGGCTGATCAGGTTGGTCGCAACGGCCTAAGTTGTTGGCGATCTTACGGTCTGGCGCGCCGCGCAATGGTCCGAGACGTGTAGAAAGCACTGTTTCCCCGGTACTGCGAGAGGACATATGGAGACGGTGCTTCAGGATGTGCGATATGCGGTGCGGCAATTGCGGAAGTCCCCTGGCTTTGCGCTGATTGCCGTGCTGACGTTGTCGTTGGGAGTGGGCGCGGCAACGGCAATCTTCAGTGTGGTCGATGCGGCGCTGCTGCGGCCTCTGCCCTATGACCATCCGGAACGGATTTACGCGCCGGTGACGCTGGCCAAGGAAGGCTACACGCAGCCTTTTTCGTGGCCGAGCTTCCAGGATACGCGCGCGCAGAACCACGTCTTCGCGGCGCTCTCGGGCATCTGGAACTACCGCAGCGCGAATCTGGAGACGCCTTCAGGCCCGGTGGCGCTGAAATGGGTGCAGGGTTCGGACAATTTCTTCGACGTGTTTGGAGTGGCGCCGATCCTGGGGCGGACCTACCGGGCGGGCGAGGACGTCGCAGGGCGGAACGATGTCGCGGTGCTCAGCTACGAGGTGTGGCAGACGAACTTCGGCGGGCGTTCGGATGTGGTGGGCAAGACGATCGATCTGGACGGGAAGCCGTACACCTGCATCGGCGTCATGCCGGCGGGATTCCGGTATCCCCTCAGCGCGCTGAACGCGATTTACACGCCACTGCATCCGGATGCCAACTGGCTGAAGTCGCGCGGCAATTTCTGGCTGCGGACCGTGGGGCGGCTGAAGCCGGGCGTGACGAAGCAGCAGGCGCAGGCGGACCTGAACGCGGTGATGACGAACCTGGCGCGTGCATATCCGGAGACTGACGGCGGACGAAAACTGCAACTGGTTCCACTGTCGGAGGCGGTGAACGGATCGACTTCGGGGGCGCTGTGGACGCTCTCCGGAGCAGTGCTGGCGGTGCTGCTGATCGGGTGCGTGAACGTGGCGGGACTGCTGCTGGCGCGCGGCGTGAAGCGGGAGCGCGAAATAGCTCTGCGAGCGGCGGTAGGCGCGAACCGGACGCGGCTGGTCCGCCAGATTTTGACGGAGAGCCTGCTGCTGGCCGGACTCGGAGCGGCGGGCGGCATTGCGCTGGCGGCGCTGCTGCTCGAGGCCATGCGGACCTTCCTGGCGCATGCGCTGGCGCGCGGCAGCGAAGTGCAGATGAACGTGCCGGTGCTCGTGGCGGCGCTGGTGATGTCCGCGGCGGCTACGGTGGCGGCGGCGCTGTATCCGGCCATGCGGCTTTCGGGAACTGATCCGAACCAGGCGCTGCGCAGCGGCGGATCGGCAGGAACGGCAAAGGCTCATCATCGCGTGCGATCAATGTTCATCGTGGGGCAGGTGGCGCTGTCGCTGCTGCTGCTGGTGCTCGCGGGCGTGCTGCTGCGGTCCGTCGCCGGCTTCCGGCATGAAGATCTGGGCTTCGATCCTTCCCACATTTTGACTGCCGAGATCGACTTGTCGCCGGGGCATTATGAGAACCGCGACATGTGGGTGAGCTTCTATCGGCCCATGCTGGAGCGAGTGCAGCATCTGCCGGGAGTGGAAGCGGCGGGCGTGAACAGCCTGGTGCCAATCCAGTCGTTTGGGTGGAATTCCGAGGTGCATGTCCACGGGCAGCCGCCGGCAGCGCCGAACGAAATCGATCTGGCTGAGGAGCGGTTTGTCACGCCGGGATACTTCAGCGCGATGGGGATTCATCTGCTGCGCGGACGCATGCTGTCGGAATCGCTGGACGGGTCGACGAACAAGTTCGGAACGGTGGTGGTGAATCAGGCGTTCGCGAGGAAGTTCCTCACGAATGGCGCCGATGCGGTCGGGCAGCATCTCGACGACAACGACAAGCCGGATCAGCGGACGGAGATTGTAGGTGAGGTTACAGGTATCCGGCAGAGCTTATGGGATCCGCCGCTGCCGGAGATGGACTATCAGCTTTCGGAGCTGCCGCAGAAATACATGGCGTCGCTGGCGATGACGATGTACCTGATGGTGCGGACAAAGGATGATCCCAAATCGGTGGTTCCGGATTTGCGCCAGGTCTTTCACCAGATCGATCCGAGTCTGCCGTTCCGCGCGCCGGAAACGATGGACGAAGTGATTTCCGATCAGCTGGTGATGCAGCGAATGGAGAGCTGGCTCTTCGGCATCTTTGCCGCGCTGGCTGTGCTGCTGGCCGTGGTCGGCTTGTATGGGCTGATCAGTCACGAAGTGGAAATGGGCACGCGCGACATCGGCGTGCGCATGGCGCTGGGCGCGACGCGAGGGAGCGTCTTCGAGTTGGTGCTGCGGCGAGTATCGGCGCTGCTGGCGGTGGGCATCGGCGTGGGGCTGGTGCTGGCGTTTGCCACACAGAGGGTGATTGGGGCGCTGGTGACGCCTGCCGTTGGTTTCAATCCGGGCAAGGCGCCCGCGTATCACCTCGCGCATCAGGCAGGATTGCTCGCGCTGCTGGCGTTGATCATGGCGGCGGCGGGTTTGCTGGCGGCGGCGATTCCGATGCAACGAGCGGCGTCGGTGGAACCGATGGAAGCGTTGCGGATGGAGTAGCTGGTTATTTGTTGCTAGTGTCGTATGTTCTGTACTGCGGATAGCTTCTTGCTGTGGTGGGGTCGCTGCACAGAATCAATTCCAATACGAACGATTCACAAAGTAAACATGCGTACCATGAAGCTCGATCATCCGCTTCGCGTAGGCTATTCCTTTTTCGGACTGCTGGCTGGCGATGCCGTCCTGCTCATTCTCACAGTTGTGAACGCACTTCACATAAGCCTGCTGCTGCACGGGCAGCTCAAGGCTCAGTTCCTCATCGCCCTCGGCTCTTTTATTCCCGTTGCAATCGTTTCAGTTGTCGGATGGCTGATCGTCGGCGTTCCTGCCGTATTGAGTCTCTCGCCGCGAAGAGTCCTCCAGGCCCCCCTTTGGCTGCTTCTCAGTCTTGGGGTAGTCCTCGGACCAGCCGCGCTCTTTGTCATCTTCCTTCTTCTGAGTTGGGGTATGCCAAAAGCAGAGACGTTCACAAATACTGGGTTTCTTTGGGCCTGCTCGAGTCTGATCTCCACGGTTGCTTTCGCAGTACACTGTGCGCTGATGCGCCGCCATGCGCGGTTGGTGCTCTCCTGCAATTTCAGGTCATGACACTTCTGGCGCTGCTGGCGTTCATCATGGCAGCTGCCGGATTGCTGGGCGGCGGCGATCCCGATGGGACGGGCGGCGTCGGTGAGCCGATGGAAGCACTGCGGATGGAGTGATCGGAATTAGGCGGCGGCGAGGGTGTTGATGTCGCAGATTTCTAGCGTCGTATGAGGATAGCCTTTCGCGGCGGCATTGATCATTGCGCGTCCGACCTGGCGCATCGTGCTGACGTGGTGGGGGGCAACCAGACGCAGGACGGGGTAGAGGGCCCCAATCACCTTGTAGTAGCCGTGGATGTTCTGCTGGCCGCGCGTGGGGCGCATGAAGCCGGGACGGAAATTGTAGGCGTGCTCGAATCCGCAGCGGAGGAGGGCGTTCTCGGTGCGGCCTTTAACGCGAGCCCACATGATCCGCCCTTTCTCGGAGCTGTCGGTGAGGGCTCCGGAGATGTAGATAAAGGTCGTGTGCGGATTGACGGCGCACAACGTTTTCGCAAACCGCAGCGTGGTGTTGTAGGTGAGGTGGTTGTAGAGGGTTTCGCTCATGCCGCGGGAGCTGACGCCGGCGCAGAAGAAGCACGCGTCGTAGTCGCGCAGCTGATCCTGAAACCGGTCCAGCTCGAGGAAGTTGGGGACGATGAGTTCAGTGAGCTTTGGGTGCCGGCGGGGCGCGGGGCGGCGATTGATCATGAGCACGCGCTCCACCTCGGGGCTCTCGAGGCACTCGAGGAGCACGCCTTCGCCGACCATGCCGGTGGCGCCGGTGATGATGACGCTGAGCTGATCTGAGCGAGCTGACTCGCCTGGGGAGGTCATTCAGGGCTCGGGGTGATTATGGCCGAAGTTGACGCCGGGTGACTGGAAAATCCACAGGATTCTTAAATTTGGGCGAAAGGACGGGAAACACAAGGACAGCGGGAACCGGCTTCCGTTGCGGCTCGTATTGCTGGGAGACTGGATCGCGCTGCCCTCATCCCCGGAACAGAAGGCGAGAAGACCTATGCAAACCTTGCGGCAGGATATTGCCTACGCACTGCGCCAAATGCGGCAGTCGCCTGTGTTCACGCTGACAGCCATGCTGACGCTGGCGCTGGGCATCGGCGCGACTACGGCGATCTTCTCGCTGATTAATTCGGTGATGCTGGAAGCACTTCCGGTGAAGGATCCGGCGAACCTGTACCGCGTCGGCGATGGGCAGAACTGCTGCGTAGAAGGCGATGCGCAGGGGAACTGGGGAATGTTCTCGTACCGCTTCTACCAGCAGATTGAGAAGAACACGCCGGAGTTCGAACAGGCAGCGGCGTTTCAGGCGGGCGGCATGGTGGTGGGCGTTCGCAGGAGTGAAGAGGATCGTGTGCCGAAGCCGCTGCGGGGTGAATACGTCAGCGGGAATTATTTCTCTGTGTTCGGAGTTGGCGCGTCCGCGGGGCGCACCCTGCAGCCCTCGGATGACCAGGAATCATCGCCTCCCGCAGCGGTGCTGAGCTATCGCGCGTGGCAGCAGGAGTATGGCGCTGACCCGAAGATTGTCGGGTCGACGATGATTCTCGATGCGCATCCGTTCACGATTGTCGGCATTGGGCCGCGCGGATTCTTTGGTGACACGCTGCGCGCGAATCCGCCGGAGGTGTGGATTCCGCTGCATCAGGAGCCGCTTTTCAAGGGGAGGGACAACGCGCTGCTGTACAAGTATCAGGGTTGGCTGCGGGTGATGGGGCGAGCAAAGCCCGGCGCGCAGATGGGCCCGGTGGGCCCGCGGCTGACGACGCTGCTGCGGCATTGGCTGGTCAATGACAGTGGCATGCCCTCCGAGTGGATGGCAGGCATCAAGGCGGATCTGCCGAAGCAGCAGATTCATGTTGTGCCGGGGGGCGGCGGCATAGGCGAGATGAAGAGCTACACCGGAGACAGCCTGCGCATCCTGCTGGCGGTGTGCAGCCTGGTGCTGCTGATTGCGTGCGCGAACATCGCGAATCTGCTGCTGGCGCGGGGGGCTGCGCGGCGGGCGCAGACCTCGGTGCGGCTGGCTCTGGGCGCGAGCCGCACGCGGCTCATGCGGCAGGCGCTGACGGAAAGCGTGGTGCTGGCCGTGCTGGGCGGAACGGCGGGGCTGGCCGTGGCGTTTGCGGGCGTGAAGCTGATCATCGCGATTGCGTTTCACAACGCGCACAACGTGCCGATTGCTGCGGCGCCGTCGCTGCCGGTGCTGGCGTTTGCCTTTGCGCTGTCGCTGGTGACGGGCGCGCTGTTCGGGACAGCTCCGGGGTGGCTGGCGACGCATGCTAATCCGGTGGAGGCTCTGCGCGGCGCGAACCGCAGCACGCGCGATCATGCATCGTGGTCGCAGAAGACGCTGGTGGTGCTGCAGGCGACTTTGTCCGTGGTGCTGCTCACGGGCGCGGGACTGCTGACGCGCAGCCTGATGAACCTGCAGAATCAGAACTTCGGATATGAGCTGGACCATCGCATCACGATCAATTTGACAGGCGCATGGTCGTCGTATCCCACGCCGAAACTGGATGCGGAATATCGTGAGCTGCAGGAGCGGCTGCAGGCGATTCCGGGCGTGCAGCGCGCCGCACTGGCGCTGTATACGCCGCTGACGGACAACTGGGGCGAGCTGGTGATCCGGCAAGGGCACGGGATGCCGAATCTGAACGAGCCCGTGGGGTCGTCGTGGGATCACGTGAGCGCCGGCTATCTGGAGACTCTGGGACAGCACATCGTGCGCGGGCGGTCGCTGACGCCGGACGATAACGCGTCCACGGAGGCGGTGGCGGTCGTCGATCAGACCTTCGTGAGGCGATTCTTTAAACCGGGTGAGGATCCTCTGGGGCAGTACTTCGGGCTGGATCTGCCGGCGTACAGCAGCACCTTCAAAATTGTGGGCGTGGTGGCGAACGCGAAGTACACCGATGCGACGAACTCGCGCAAGGAGGGCCCGCAGCCGATCTTCTTTGTGCCGCTGGCACAGCGGGTGAAATATCCCGACCCCGTGATGCAGATGATAGAGGACATGACGCACCAGATCCAGGGCGGAGTGCTGGAGATTCACGGCAGCATGGAAGGAATGGAGCCGGCGATTCGCAAGGCGCTGGCCGATGTGGATCCAAATATCACGCTGCTGAGCATCCAGACGCTGGCTGATCAGGTGGATGCGCGCTTCGACCAGCAGCGCACGGTAGCGCAGATGACGGCGCTGTTCGGGATTCTGGCGCTGATTCTCGCGGCGGTCGGCCTGTACGGCGTGACCGCGTACACGGTGGAGCGGCGGACGAGCGAGATCGGCGTGCGGATGGCGCTGGGGGCGGATCGCGGGCGCGTGATGGGGCTGGTGCTGCGGGGTGCGTTTCTGCAGATCATGCTCGGTCTGGCCATCGGGATTCCGGCGTCGATCGGATCAGCGCGGCTGATCGCGAGGCAGCTGTATCACGTCAAGGGGTGGGATCCGGTGGTGCTGACAGGGTCTATCGTGCTGCTGAGCCTGTGCGCGCTGGTGGCGAGCCTGCTGCCGGCGCGGCGGGCCGCGTCGATCGATCCCATGCGGGCGCTGAGGGTGGAGTAAAGCAGCCAGGTCGCCGGTAGCTTGTAGCCGGTAGCGAGTAGTTGCCCGAGGTACGGCTCTTGCGCGAAGCGTAATTAATGCATTGGGTTCCCGCGCCCTGCATCTCACACTGTGTCTGACTCGTTGTGCCTGAAAGCTGATCTCATAGGTGGTGGTCTTCCTGTGTCCTGGGCTGGATTCGGCGCTCGGGACGGCGAGACCAGTTCACGCGAGGCCTGACCTGACCTGATGCAGCGCGTCATGATGTTCCTCAATCCGCTGCTGATCCATTCAGCAAAACGCCGCGCCGCCGTGGAGCAGATTGCGGAGCTGCTGAGCCAGCACGGCAGCGTTGTGCATCTGCAGGAGACGCTGTCGGCGTACTCGGCGGGGCAGCAGGCGCGCGACGCGGTGGCGGCCGGCTTCGACACGTTTCTGGTGTGCGGCGGCGACGGCACCGTTTTCCAGGTGCTGCAGGGGCTGGCTGGTTCCGATGCGACGCTCGGCGTGCTGCCGTTTGGGACAGGGAACGTGATCGTGCAGAACATGCGCATGCCGCGGAATCCGCTGCAGGCGGCGCAACTGCTGGTGCATGCGGAGCCGCGTCCGGTGAGCCTGGGCAGAGTGACGGTCAGTCCGGTGGGCCACCGCAAGACACACAGCTGGTACTTCTTTATCGCCGCCGGCATGGGCATGCATGCGGCGCTGATGAATCTGGCGCCGACCGGCCAGGGCAAGCGGCGCGGCGGGCGGCTGGCCTATTACATGGGCGGCCTGCGGCTGCTGGCGCAGTACAAAGTGCAGCCGTTTTCGCTCGAGTGGAGCGCGGCAGACGGCAGCAAAGGTGCAGTTGTTGCATGCGAGGCGATCGCGACGCACGTTGCGGAGATCAACCGCTGGAAGGCGGGCGGCGATCCGTTTGCCGATGCGCTGCGACTGGCGTGGATTCCGCAGACGGGCCGCGCAGGGTTGGGACACGCGAGCTTTCATGCGCTGGCGACGGGCCGGGACAAGGGCCGGAGCACCGGGTGGTGGAAACTGCCGTATCCGCAATATGTAACCGTGACCAAGCTGATCTGCCGGCCGCTGCCCGGCAGGCGTTATGAGACTCCGCTGCTGGTGGAGGCGGATGGCGAGGTGCTGGGCGCAGAGTCGGCGACGATTGGCATTGCCGAGACGCGGCTGAAGCTGCTGTGGCCGAACGGCGCGCATTAGGCGCTGCTGCAGCCACTCTTCTCAAATTCTGTACTCGAGCCAAAGGTTGCACGCGCGGTGCGCAGTCGTGCGACATCGCGGCGTGAGACTGTGTGAAAGCAGCGCGCCTTTGCCGGATGCACGGGCAAAGAGATGAAGGCAGCTGCGCATATTTTTCGCGCGCCAATGCAAACAAAAGACTTCCAAAAGGTCATTCAACCCTGCCTATGACGGGTCCCCTCCCGGTTGACCGATGAGTAACCCCCGGCATCTTACGCCAATGTATGCACGTTGCTCCGGAGAACAAGGAGCAGTTCGATCGGCTTGGCAAAAGGCAATCGTGCAACTCACGCCAGGTTCGTCCGCCTGCTGATGTGGTGGACGTAGCCGGCGATGTGGAGCAGCTTGCCGAAGCTATTTCACCAACAGGGAGTTCAACCGTGAAACGTATGATCATGAGCTCGCTTCTGGGGCTCGGCCTTATGCTACCGCTACCGTCCTGCCTGTCGGCGCAGAACAACTATCCGCCGCCGGCCCCGGCACCCGCATCGTCCAGCGACGCTACGCATGTTTCCGTCGGCGCGTTTGGAGACTTGCTGCACTTTGGACCCGGCAGCGCCACCGAGAACCTGGTAGGGCTGGGCGGGCGGCTGGGAATCAACATGTCGCATCACACGGCGATCGAAGGCGAGATGGCCTATGACTTCGCCAAGAATTACACCGTGGGCTCGGTCAGCGGATCCGGCGGCGGTGTAAGCGGCGGCGTCAGCTCCAACACCGTGACCGTTGGCGTACGGCCGCTGTGGGCGCTCTTCGGTCCGCGGTTCGATCTGGGCTCGGAGCATTTCAATTTCTTCCTGACCGGCAAACTGGGATTCGTGAACTGGACCTACACCAATCCGCACTCGGTGAGCACAACCACATTCAACAACGCTGTCACCAGCATCGGCGGCTCAGGCACGGAACTGGCGTTCTATCCGGGCGGCGGACTCCAGGGCTACTGGGGATTCTTTGGCCTGCGCGCGGAAGTGGGCGACGCGATCTACTGGGCGAACGGAGCGCATGGCAATCTGCGCGTGACGTTCGGGCCGCAGATACGGTTCTAAGAGCAGGCAAGAGGCAATAGGAAACAGCAACAGGGAAATGCCTGGACCTCGCTGGTGGGAAGCGGGTCCGGGCATTTTTGTGTCTGGATCAGAGGGCCTGGGGCTTGCGCGCTCCACAAGCGCGAGAGGGCAGGAGTGGTCGGCGTTTGCGTGCTGCAGAGCGCAGCGGCGAAACTGAGTTCGTGAGAATACAACTGCTCTTTGTGCTCGGTGTGTTCTGCGCGGCGGCGTGCGCGCAGGATGTCCATGTGCGCGTGTCGCCGGAGGTGAAGACCGGCATTGAGGGGACGACGGAGTTCCCGAAGATCCAGATGGCGCTTGATCATCATCCATGGCCCGGGCCAGGCGGGCGCGTGTACATCGAGATCGCGCCCGGCGTGTATCACGAGCGGCTGAACGTGACGCAGAACCATCCGAACATCACGCTGCTGGGAATGGGGAAATCGCCCGCGGACGTGACCATCACGAACAGCCTGAACGCGAAGGAGGCCGGCGGCACGTTCTTCACCGAGACCGTGCAGGTGAACGGGACGGGCTTCGAGGCGGACAATGTCACGTTTGAGAACACGGCCGGAAACACGGGGCAGGCGGTCGCGATCGCCGTGCGCGCCGATCGGGCGGTCTTCAAACATTGCCGCTTTCTGGGGCATCAGGACACGCTCTTTGCCGATTACGGGCGGCAGTACTACGCCGATTCGTACATCGAGGGCGGCGTAGATTTCATCTTTGGCGATGCGGCGGCAGTGTTCGATCACGACGAACTGCACGCGAACGGGCCGGGATATCTGACGGCGCAGTCGCGCACGTCGCGGGAGCAGCCGACCGGATATGTAATCGTCGACAGCACAATTACCGCAGGGCCGGATGTGAAGGCCGATCCGAAGCGGCACGGGATTTATCTCGGCCGGCCATGGCGGCCGTACGCGCGCGTGGTGTATCTGCGCAATCAGCTACCGGAGGAGATTGTGCCGGCGGGATGGAGCAACTGGGGCAAAGCGGAGAACGAAAAGACAGCGTGGTTTGCGGAATACGGAGACACCGGTCCAGGCGCGCGCACGGCGGAGCGCGTTTCGTGGGCGCATCGGCTGACCGCGGCCGAGGCAAAGCAGTTTGAGCCGCGGCGCTTTCTGGCGGGGAAAGATCGATGGGATCCGGTGAAGGCGGCGCGAGAATTGCCATAGGCGCCCGGCAATCCTGCTTTCGGTTATGGGAGCAGGAGCTGGAGCCCGGCAACTTCGGCAAACGACCGAAAATCGCGATCGCGCGTAATGAGAGAGACTGCATTGTCCATGCAGCTCTGCGCTATGAGCGCGTCGCCCAGTCTGGCTTTTCTTTTTTTCCCAAGGACTTGCGCCCGCAGCCGGCCGGCCCGCTGCCAATACCCGGCGTCGATTGCGATGAGTGGAACATCCGACAGGGTTCGCGCGGTGGCAGAGGAAAGCGCGGGATCGCTGAGCAATTCCGTCAGTACTGCCGGTACCATGACAACCTGCCGGTTGTGGAGTGCCTGGCTGAGAATCTGGACGTCATCGCCGGTGGCCCCCTCCAGAAAAGCGATCCAGGTGCTGGTATCGGCAGCGATCACCGGTCGGCCTTCAGGTTGGCCAGAGACTGGGAGAAGCGGACTCGTCCGCGGAGCTGCAGCAACCGCGCGTAGGTCCGCGACGCGGCCATGAGCTCGAGCCCGGCACGCACCGTCTGGGTAACGCCGGTTCCGCTGGCTTGCTGCGCTTTGCGGAGAAGGTCAGCCGGGATTTCAACTGTGATTTTGCGTGCGGCTTCCATGATTCCCTCTGCGCCTCTCCCATATTGTGCACCAGCATCCACTATGGTGTCGAATGTATCTTGCACCCCGCGAGCTGCCGCCGAGAGGGGTGGGATTTGGTCCACGACGGTCCTGGAGTCAACGCGTGCGTTGCCCTGACCTGGCAAGGCGGAAAGGCCGGATGTTACATTGGCAACTCGGCAGGCCCAGGCCTCTTCTCAGAGGTTTCGGATCTGCCATGCAGGGCAGGAGCCCCTGCGGACGAGGTGAGAGGTTGGCAATCGGGAGTAGAGGAAGAGGGCCAGGTATTCGACCGCGCCGCCGGCATTGCGGCAATTCCCTTCTGCATGCGGCATGGACTTTCGTCGCGCTGGCATTACTGACCGTCATGCCGTCTCTGCGCGCGCAGGATCCGCCCGCTGCGGCGGACAATGCTGGCGTGACGACGCGGTCCGCTCCGCCGAAAACCCCGCCGGCGCAGGATCTTGCGATCGAGGGCGGCGGATCGTTTGGGCATTACCGCATCTTTGCCGGGGGATGGGACGCGAAGCAGTACATCGGCGGCGTGGAGTACGACCGCAATTCCTGGGGGCGATTTCTGGGCGCGCGCTCCGATTACGTCGCGGAACTGCTGCCGGTCATGCGGCTCAATGAGACGGCGCACACCGACCTGTGGGGCGACCCAATGGGGCCGGGGCGGAAGATACTCTATGGGGTGGGATTTTCGCCGATTGGATTCCGGCTAGTCTGGGGACAGCACTGGCTGCGGCCGTACGTATCAGCAAAGGCCGGCGTGGATGTGTGGAATCACAAATTCATTTCGGACCAGGGCACCTACATCCAGTTCACGCTGCACGAAGCGCTGGGCGGTCTGGTGAAGCTGACGGACCAGGTCGATCTGCGCATGGACGTCGGCGACTTCCATCAGTCGAACGGATTCATGACAGATGTGAATCCAGGGCTGGACGTGGCGACCTACGAAGCTGCGCTGGTCTACCACATGGGCAGCCGGCGCGCCAGAGTGCGCTAAACGCGCAGAAGAATGCGGTCGAAGGTAGAACATGAAACCATCTTCCGCATTTATCCTTGCCGTCGCGGTGGTGATCGCCGGCTGCAAACGCATCGGGCCGCGAGATGTCGAAGGCAACTGGACGATCAAAGATTCTTCACGAGCGGTTCTTCCGGACCAGATGCGGAGCGCTCGGTCGGAGATCAAGCTGCAGCCGAACGGAACCTTTGTTGCCACGAGCCTGCCGGATCTGCTGGCTGACCCAGCCCATCCCCAGCGATTCGACAGCGGTCGCGGCAAGTGGACCCTGATGGCGAGGCAGGGTCGGCAACAGGTACAGCTCACCTTCGATGCAATATCCGATTGGGATGGGCCCTTGCCTTATGGCACCCAACTTCGCGTGTCGCGAGGTGAGTTGTTTTATTTTGTCGGCGATCCTGATGAGGGACGGGTCGTCTCATTCCATAAGCGGAAGTGATCCACTACATCGGGCGCGCGTAGGCGCAACGCTCATTCCATTCACAGGTCGAAACAAGTTCAAAACCCCGGCGGGTGTTCGTTCACGACGTTGAAGGCGCGCTCGAGGGCGAGCCCGACGGCGCCCAGATTGCCTTCTTCGAAATGTCGCGCGAGCAGGGTAATGCCGTGCGGCACGCGGCGTGGCGGATTGAACTTCGGCAGCGGGTGCGCGGGATCGGGCGCCCAGTCGCTGCGGGCTTCGGAGACTTCGATGAAGCCGGCGCGCAGCGTGAGCGAGGGCTGGCCGGTGTTGTTGGATATCGTCAGCATCTCGTCGCGCAACGAGGGCACGAGCAACAGGTCGACCTCAGAGAAGAGCCGTGCCATTTCGGCAGCGACTTTGCGGCGGAAGCGGTCCGACTGGACGAAGTCGACCGCGGAGAGAAAGCGCGACTGGCGGAAGGTGTTCGGCCACGCGTCGGGCACCTGCATCTTCAGCGTGTCGATGGCGTGATTCAGGGTGATCTCTTCAAACGATGCGGCGGATTCGGCGAACAGGATGACGTCGAGATCATCGTAGGGCCAGTCGGGCAGTGACACTTCGACGGTCCTCAGGCCGAGCTGCTGAATGGTCCTGAGCGCGTTGCGGTCGACGTCGGTGGCGGGCGGCTCCTCCATCCATTTCGGGAAGTAGCCGACGCGCAGTTTGCGGATATCGGCGCTGGCGTCGTAGTCGAGATGACTCGGAACGCAGTCCGTGTCCCCCGGATCCGCTCCGCTGATGGCTTGCAGGATGAGCATGGTGTCTTCGACGCCGCGGGTCATGGGGCCGAGCTTGTCGAGCGACCAGCAGAGCGTCATGGCTCCGGTGCGCGGCACGCGTCCGAAGGTGGGGCGCAGGCCGGTGACGCCGCAGCGCATCGAAGGGCCAATGATGCTGCCTCCGGTTTCGCTGCCGATGGAGAAGCCGACCAGTCCGGCGGCGGTGGCGGCGCCGGGCCCGGCGCTGGAGCCGGAGGAGCCTTCCTGCAGATTCCAGGGATTCATGGTCTGTCCGCCGAACCACACGTCGTTGAGAGCGAGCGCGCCCATGCTGAGCTTGGCCACGAGCACGGCTCCGGCCTCGTTGAGGCGATCGACGACGGTGGCGTTCTTCGCGGGGACGCGGTTGCGGAAGGGTTCGGCGCCGTACGTGGTGCGGATGACGGCGGTGTCCAGCAAATCTTTGCCGCCCCAGGGAATGCCGTGCAGCGGCCCGCGATAATGTCCGGCGGCGATCTCGGCGTCGGCCTGTTTGGCCTGCGCGAGCGCATGGTCTGCGGTGAGGGTGATGACGCAGCGGAGCTTCGGATTGAATCGCTGCAGACGATCGAGATAGAGCTGCGTCAGGCGCGTTGAGGTGATGTGGCGCTGCTCGACCCAGCGGGCAAGCTTCCAGAGCGGAGCGTAGGCGATCTCTTCGTCCGACGAGGGGAGCGGGCCGGGATCGGCATTGCTGCGGACGAAACGGTTCTCTGCGGGTCCGGCGGTGCCCAGTCCGGGCTGCACGCTGCGAATGAGCGAATACGGCGCGAGGTCCGGCTCGAGCGGAACCTTGCGGGGTCCGGTGCGTCGCTCGTACAGTCCCGCCATGGACTCGCGCCAGTTCGAAGCGGCTTCGGCGCGGTGGGCTTCGATCATCTCGACGCGGACCAGCTTTTCAGCCTGGGCGAAGGTCGCGGCGGACACCTCGGGTCCGACAGCGGGCGCGGTGCCGAAGGCGGGTGGCGTGCCGGGCGGCGGAGTGCCGGGTTTCGCGGGTTCCTGCTGCGCGGTGGCGAGGTTGGGAGCGACGGCTGCGCCGAGCAGTCCCAGGGCTGATTGGGCGAGAAATTCGCGGCGGGCTCGATTCACAGCAACGAATCTTACGACAACAGGTACTCGATGCGCGTTTCGAGCTTCGAGGCATCATCGGTCCAGTCGCCGTAAATCTCCCAGGATTTGCCGGCGAAGGTCCTGTGATTCGCTGCTGCCCACGCATGAATCGCGTCGTGCGCCTCGCCCATGCGCTCGTAAGGGCCGACGTGCAGAGCTGTCGCTACTTTGCCGGACGGCACTTCCGTCGAAAACACTTCTCCGGATGCGTCGAACGA
>DASYYN010000061.1:0-10390 GCA_035933815.1 Acidobacteriaceae bacterium | reverse complement strand
CACAAGCTTCGCATCTGTCTGATTTTTGTGATCGCCGCAGTGGGGCTGGTGCTCGTAGTGGCCTGTGCCAATGTGGCCGCGCTGCAGATGGCGCGGGCGGCGGCACGGCAGAACGAACTCGCGATGCGCCGTTCGCTGGGTGCGAGCCGGGCGCGGCTGATTCGCCAGCTGCTGACGGAAAGCGGGCTGCTCGCCGTGACGGCGGGCATTTTCGCGTTCCTGTTCAGCTGGGCGTTTTTGCAGGTGCTGGTGGTTGCTATTTCGGATGCATTTCCGGACGCGCTAGCCGGCAGCCTGGTGTTTCATGTCGCGCCGGACCTGAAGGTCTTCGCGTTCGTGCTGCTGATCTCGCTGATCGCGGGCTTTCTTTTTGGATTGACGCCGGCTTTGGAGAGCTCGGGGTCGGCGACGAGCAGCGCGCTGAAGGCGAATGCGTCCACATCGCCACGGCGCGGGCACCGCATTCGCGGGCTGCTGGTGGCGACGCAGGTTGCGGTGTCGGCGGTGCTGGTGATTGCGGGAAGCCTGCTGATCCACAGCGCGATTCGCGCTGTCGCAATGTCGACCGGGTACGACGATGCGCACACGCTGGACGTGAGCCTGCAATTTCCGATGACGGCGGCGTACACCCCGGATCATGAAGCGGCGCTGGTGCATGATTTGCGCAACCGGCTGGCGACGATGCCAGGCGTCCTGGATGTGACGGTGGCTCGTGCTCCCGACGGGGAGATGTTGCGAGACGGCTTTGTGTCGATCGGCGATTCGGCCGGGGGCGAGACGCCTTCGGTGCACAACATGAAGGCGGATCTGTACTACACGTGGGTGCAGCCCAATTATTTTGAGACGCTCGGGATTCCCCTGCTGCTCGGGCGCGGCCTGACGCGGTCGGATGAGCAGGAGCACTCGGTGGTGCTGAGTGAGTCTGCGGCGCGAGCGCTTTGGCCGAGCATGAATCCGCTGGGGCGGAAGCTGCGGATGGGCACCGATGGCCGCTATAACTCGGCTACGGAACCGCTGCCCGATGGTCCGGAGTGGCAGGTGGTCGGAGTAGCCCGGGATACGCGCGGCGTGATGCTCGACGGCAGTGACTCGGCGCAGGTGTATCTGCCGCTGCCGGCGAATTTTGTGCAGAACTATCCGCTGCTGATCCGGACGCGCTCCGATCCCGCGCAGTCGACTGCGGCGGTTGCGGCGGCGGTGGCCTCGGTGGATTCCAATGTGAGCGCGACGGCGCAGACACTGGAGCAGATGCTGGTGCAGACACCTCCGTTTCTCGCTCCGGCGCTGGCGGCGAGCTTTGCGTCGATCACCGGTCTGCTTGGCCTGGTGCTGGCGGCGATCGGGATTTATGGCACGGTGAGTTACATTGTCGTGCTGAGGACGCGGGAAGTAGGCATTCGCATGGCGATGGGCGCGAAGAAGCGCGATATTTTGGGGCTGATTCTGAGCGAGAGCACGAGGCCGGTGGTGGCGGGGCTTGCCGCTGGAGTACTACTGGCGTGCGGCGTCGCCTGGTTGCTGCGGCACGTGCTGTATGGGATCCACACGATCGACGGAATCTCGTTCGCGGGCGTGTCGCTGTTGTTCCTGGCGATTGCGGTGCTGGCTGCGGTGATCCCGTCGCGGCGCGCGATGCGGGTGGATCCGGTGGTGGCGCTGCGGTACGAGTGAGTCCCACTGAAGCCAACGGCTGGCTTGATTGGGGCACCCGGTCTTGTAACTTAATCGTATAAGTAGTGCGGGTGCACTTACCTGGCATAGTTCCCGCTCTTTTTCGTCTTGACTGGCGGCGGGCTTGGTGTATCTTCTCTGACAACCTAAATTCCATGTCTGTAGTTTCAGCTGGGTAACCCCAAGGAGGCGTTTATGATGCTTCTCGGCCCGCGGACTGCATGGATCTCCCCCGCCGCTCTCCTGCTCACGGGTGCGATCCTCCCCCTTGACGGAACAGCGCAAAACCAAATGCCGCCGCGTATGGCGAACCAGCGCGGGCTCAACCAGTCCGTGGTCTTGCGGGGCGGCGGATACGGCCCGACGATGCAGCAGCTGCACGTGCTGCGGCAGTATCCAATGGCGGCGGTGCGGGCCAATCCGCAGATTGTGAGCGGCGAGGCGCGCTTTGATTTCACGCCGGTGCTGAACAATCCGAAGGCGCTGATCAACGTCGGCCAGCGGCTGCATGCGATGCCGCAGCAGGTGGAGGTGAAGGAAGAGACGGCCGAGGTGAACGAGATCGATCAGGGGCTGGTGATTCATCAGGTGCTGAGCTACCGCATCCTGCCGGGAAAATGCGCGGACGCTGCATCGAAGGACGCAATGGCGCGTGCCGGCATCAGCTGCTTCACGCGCGCGCCGATGGAGCAGCGCATCGCGGCGTTCAGCAATCCGGCGGATCCGCATTATGTTGCCGATCCTGGAAAGCGGCAGGCGGCGATTGCCGCGTTCCAGAAGAACAGCGCACTCGAGGATGCCGAGTCGACGAAGCAAATTGCGCAACTGCGACAGGCGCTTGCTGATCCGGCGAAACGGGCGGCGATTACGCAGCAGGTGGGCGCCGATGAAGCGGCTCGGATGCAGGCGATGAACGACGTTCAGCTGCGCGACGAGGTGATCAATACGGCTGTGCAGCGGATCGAGGACGTGGAGTTCGTTCCGCGCATACCGACGGCGAACTATGCGCATCCGCGGACCAGCCTGCGGATCGAGCCGGGCGGCGCGGAACTGGCGGCGGGACAAGGCCTGCTGCGCGGTGGAGGAAGCTCGCCGCAGTTTCCGAAGCTGCTGCGGGTCATCCCCGGCAACGCGTATCGCAGTCTGGGCAATAGCAACGGACCGGGCGGCGATCAGGTGTCGGATCTCGATCTGGGCACCTATATCTATCTGACCGGATTTACACTCGGCCACGACTACGAGTGGAGCCGCGAAGTGGATGTCACGGTGAACTGGTGCATCGTCGGCTGCTCGGACACGTACAGCCTGAAGGTGTGGGCGGGGTTCAACTACGGCTTTGGACTGCGATTTCCGATTCAGACGCAGCTCAAATATCACAACGTGGTGCACGCGAATAACTCAGCGCAGGCGACGATGACGGCGACGTATGAGCCGATCCAGGGCACTGCGCAGGACTTCGCCTCGACGGGTCTGGCGAGCGATCAGATTTTCGACGGCAAGGAGCTGGTGGCGCAGGTGGGGGCGGACGCGGGATTCAGCGTGAACCTCCCGATTCTGAGCGGCAACAATCAGATCAGCGTGGGTATAGACTTCACCGACTATCTGCCGTCGCCCTACAAGGGGGGACACTTTACGCCGCCCGCGCCGGGCACGGGAGGGATCAACAGCCCGTTCATCCTCGATCAGCTTGACCTGCTGGGCGGGCTGCTGAATTTTGGCGTGGTCGGCGGGCAGGTGTTTCCGGCGGTCAACATCAATCTGCATTCGAACAAGCTGCAGTTCACGGTGAATGACGAGATCACGCACCGGGCCACGCTGGTGGCGGCGACGAACCAGCCGGTGAACCTGGGCGTGAACAACACGTCGATTCACGACAGCCACTTCAGCTTCGGAGGGCCGGTCTATAACCTGGGGTTCACGCTGACGCCTGGCATCGATGCGCGGCTGTTCGTGGATATCGCGGTGTGGTCGGATCACTGGGACTGGCCGATCTGGTTTCCGCAGCTGTCGGTCGACCTGCCGCCGGGCGGAAAGGATTTCACCTGCCATGCGGGAACGACGTGCTTCCTCGACTTTCAGCCGGAGCATCAGGCGGCGATCACCGGCGGCATCGATCAGGAGTTGGCGGCTCTGAAATGCCAGCATGAGGGGAACACGATGGTTTGCCCAACCTATAAGGGCTACCTGGCATGCCAGAACGCGCTGCGCAGCCATCCACTGGGATGGCAGTCGTGCAATCCCGGCATGGCGGTGAAGCAGGGAGAAGCCGCCGACCAGATGCTGATGCGCGGCCAGTGCCAGCACAACGGCGGCGGGATCGGGAATTATTTCTGCCCGATGCAGAGTGGAATGCTCGGGCTCTGCAACACGTTCCTGAACAACGGCGCGGTGCTGAGCTGCCAGGTGCTGGTGCCGCCGTCGACGGATCAGATCCTGAAGCGGGGAGGGTGCCGGGAGAATCCGGGGCCACCGGGGAATTATGTCTGCCCGAAGGGGATGTTTGGGCTGTGCCAGCTCTATGTGAAGAACAAGGTGATCCTGGGGTGCACGCAGGGGAACTGAGCCAAGCCCACGCAAGCCAACGACGGGCTTGCATGGGCACCCGGTGTATACGTGATCCCATGTCTCCAAAACCGGGAGACATGGGGCACCCCGATGTTCACTGGTGGAGGGTTGCGAGGCGGGTTCCGGCGCGCTGGAGATCGGCGAGGGTTTGCCTGCGATTCGGCGCGCGCAGCAGAGCTTCGTGGAAGGCGGCCTCAGCTTCGGGCAGGCGATTCTGCTGGAGCAGGAGCTCGCCTAACAATTCATAGGACGGTTTGATGGGAGAGGGCGGGCCGAAGGCGTAGGGCAGCGTCTCTTCCTGGGCGGCGGCTTGCTGCGCGAAGTGGATGGCCTCGTCGGTCTGGCCTTCAGCGTCGGCGATGAGCGCGGCGAGTTGCGTGCGCTCGACGGCGGACACGCGACGCATGGGGTCGTTGGGCGCGACTCCGGCTCGATCGAAAACGGCGGGCAGTTTGGGCAACAACGCGTCCATGTTGGAGAGCGCTGCGTGCGCGCCTGAGGGGTCGTGTTGTCCGGCGGCAGCCCATCCGCGCGCGGCGGCCTGATAGAACCGCGCGAGGGGAAGATCGCCGGCGTCGACGGTCAGGCCGGCGATGGCGCCGGTCCAGTCGTTCGTATCGATGATGTAGCGAAGCTGCATCTGCAGGAACGAGAGGAGCGAAGCGCTGTCAGGATCGGCGGCACCCTGGGCGCGCTCGATGCTGCCGGCGGCGGACGCTTCGTCGCGGCAGCCTTCGACGAGTTGCCGCGCCTGCTCGATGCGGCCGGTTTCGAGGTATCCGTATTCAAGCCAGTAATTGGCGTGTCCGCAGTGGCCGGTGGTTTTGCTGGCGACGGCGTGCATGCGGTGGACTGCGGCAACCGAAGCTTCGTTCGCTTTGACGACATCGTCCCACATGCCGAGGGCGAGAAAGATGTGCGAGGTCATGTGCTGGGCGTGCGCGGAGACGGGAGCGATGCGCGAGTAAGCGCGCGCGGCTGGGAGCGCGAGGGGCGCGTGGATGGGGTCGTCGCAGGAATGGATGAGGTAGTGCGCGAGGCCGGGGTGATTCGGGTGCGCGTAAAAGAGCGGGATCAGGACAGCAGCGGCCTGCATGTAGATGCGCTCGTCACGCACGCCTTCGGCTGAGCCGAGCAGCGCCAGGGCGTAGAAGGCGGCGCCGTCGATGTCGTCGGGGTACGCCTTGTGGAGGTGCTCCATGGCTTCGGCGTAGCGCAGATCGCGGTCGGGCTTGGCACCGTCGGCGTAAAGGGTTTCGATGGCAGCGAGGTAATCCTTTTCGCGCTGCGTAGGCGCTTTGGCCTGACGCGCTTCGGGAGTGGGCGCGAAGCGGTTGAGGGCGGCGCGGGCTGCGGTGCGATCCTGCTCCATCCAGATGGGGTGGTTGAAGGTCATGGCCTCGCCCCAGTACGCCATGGCGAAGCCGGGGTCGATGGAGGCAGCTTTCTGAAAATCGGCGAGGGCCGCACCGTATTCGAAGTTATGCAGGAGAGCCAGGCCATGCAGAAACGCAGGCTGCGCGGCGGGCGATCCGGAGTTGGCAAAGGAGACGGTGCCGGCGTCCGTCTGGGGGCTGGCCGCCGTCGAACACAGGACAGCGAACGCGAGCAGAAGAGGTGAGAGCCGCGGCGCGATTCTCATGGGCGGATCAGATTCCGGCGTACCAGGCGTAGCCGTATTCCGGATCGACGGAGCCCAGTCCCTTGCCGAATTTCTTAATGTTGTCGGTGACGGTGATGTGGTTGAGGTATTTCAGGCTTTTATAGCCGAGTTGCCGCGGAACGCGGAGGCGCAGCGGCCCTCCGAAGGGCACGGGCAGGTCGCCGTCGTTCATGCCCATGGTGAGCAGCGTGTAAGGATGCATGGCGTCAGCCATGTCGATGCTGCCCCACAGGATTTTCTCGATGGCGTGATAGACGACGTACTGCGAATGCGGCAGCACGCCCACTTCGTTGAGGACGGCGGAGAGCGGCGTGCCGATCCATTCGGCGATGTACGACCAGCCTTCCTCGCAGGCGACCTCGGTGATCTGGCTGTGAGTGGGCAGGGCTTTGAGATCGGCAAGAGAAAACGACGTCGGCCGGGCCACAGTGCCGTCTACTACCAGGCGCCATTCGCTGAATCCGCCGGCCTGCAGCCGCTTGAAATCGTCGGTAGGCTTCGCCACCTCGTTCGCAAACGGGTTTTTCGAGATCATGCTGCGCGGAAACTCGCGTGCGGGCGTGCGCGCGGTGAGGATGCGCTGGCAGGCATAGGTGAGGGTCTCGCCGGGGCCGTAGATTCCGCCGCCGTCGGGCGGGATCAAGCCGTAGCGGCGAGCGAGGCGGTCGGCGGTAAACAAGCCGGACGCGCCGGCGGCAGCGGCAACGCCGCCGAAGATGAGTTTGCGCCGTGAGACTGGATTCATTCGCGCTCCTCCGATTTTGTCGGATGGCCCGTAATCATGGCCCGCATGCGGCTTCGGAATCCGGAGAGGACGACCATGGCAACGTGAACCAGCAGGAACAGCAGGAGCGCTGCGGAGATGAAGAAATGCAGCGTCCGCGCGGACTGGCGTCCGCCGAGCAGCGAGGCCGTTGCCGGAAATGCAGAGGTGAAGGACGGAGACATCGCCAGGCCGGTCCAGATGACCAGGGGGAAGAGAACAAAAATCACAACAATATATGTAGTGCGCTGCAAGGGGTTGTAGGGCTGGGCCGCGCCGGGTGCGCTGCGGCGAAAATGTGCGGTGAAGCTTTGCCAGTGGGCGGACAGGCCTCGCTCGCCGCGGGGCGGCAGGAGGTTGCGGAGGAAGTGGCCCGTCCACAGGCCGGCGACCAGGTAGATGAGGCCAGTGAGCACCAGCAGCCAGGCGGATTCGAAGTGGAGATAGCGGCTCCAGCCATTCTGGTCGGGCATGACGTAGCCGTAGCCGGTGGGGACGGTGTCGCGCGAGGAGGGGATGTGGATGGTGAACAGCGGCTGCATGTTCACGTTGCCGGTTTCGCCCCAGTAGAAGCGCGGGTGGGAGATGACGATTTCTGCGCCGGTGATGAGGAGCGCCACGAACGCGATGAAGGTGAGCCAGTGGGTGACGCGGACGAATGCGGCGTGGCGGGGGGTCTCCGTTTTGGGTCGAACGGCAACGGTAGACATTGGCGGAGCATAGCACAGGGGAGCCGGTGGCGGGTAGCAGATAGCAGATAGCCGGTAGCCTGTAGCCGGTAGCTCGTGGCCGGGACCCGATGCGCCAGCCGGATATGGAGGGGCACGGGTGGGGACCGGTACAATCCTCGGCATGAGGGGACGTCCGGAAAGCAGTGAAGCGGCCGCGTACTACTTCACCTATATCGATAAGGTGCAGGGCGATGATCCGTTAGCGGCGATAGAGATCCAGCTGGAGGAGTACCTGCCGTTGCTGGCGGCGATCTCCGAGGAGAAGTCGCTCCATCGGTATGGGCCGGGCAAGTGGAGCATCCGCCAGGTGCTCAATCATGTTTCGGACACGGAGCGCTCCTTCGCGTTTCGCGCGCTGTGGTTCGCCCGCGGATTTGACACGCCGTTGCCGAGCTACGATCCGGATACGGCGGCCGGCGGGGCGCAGGCGGACGCCGTTCCGTGGAGTGCGCACGTGGAGGAATTCCGGCGCGTGCGGCTGGCGACGATCTCACTGTTTCAGAACCTGCCGGCCGATGCATGGATGCGAACGGGCGTGGCCAGCGGGAAGACGTTCACGGTGCGCGCGTTGGCGTTTTTGATCCCGGGGCATGCTACGCATCACTTCGACATTCTGCGGGAGAAATATTTGTAACAGCGGCGGTGCTTAGGCCCGCGTATTTGTAACCATCGCACTGCTTAATTTCGCTTACTCGCTGCGGAGCGTTTGCACCGGGTCGACGGACGCGGCGCGGCGGGCGGGCAGATAGCTGGCGAGGAGCGCGGCGGCCGCGAGGATGCATGGCACGCTGAGGTACGACACCGGGTCCAGCGGCGTGATGCCGAAGAGCAGCGATCGCATAGCCTGCGTGAGCAGGGCGGCAGCGGCGAGTCCGATGGCAGCGCCGATTGCGGTGAGGACGAGCGCGTTGCCGACGAACGTCCAGCTGAGGCGGCCGCGTTGGGCGCCGAGGGCCAGGCGTATGCCGATTTCGCGGTTGCGCTGGGAGACGGCGTAGGCGATGACTCCGTAAATGCCGATGATGCTGAGCGCGAGGGCCATGATGCCGGCGATGGCAAGCATGACGAGGGTGAATGACGTGCGCGCCATGGACTGGCTGTAGAGATCCTGCATGGTGCGCACATCGGCGAGGGGAAGATTGCCGTTGACGGACCAGACGGCCTGCTGGAGCTGAGCGAGGAATTCCTGTGCGCCGGCGCGGCTGGCGCGGATGGCGAAGGTGACGTCGCGGGGCGGGTCGATGGTTGGCGTGTGCGAGTAGGGACTCATGAGCATGGCCGGCCAGTAGACGGTGAGCGGCGCGACTTCATCCACGCCATGCTCGCGCACGTCGGCGACTACGCCGATCACTTCCTGCCAGGGCATCCCGCTGAACTGGCGAACACGCTTGCCGACGGCGGCCTTCGCAGAGCCCCAGTTTTCGCGGGCGAAGCCTTCGGAGACCATGACGTGATTCTGCAGGCCGTAGATGTCATCCCAGGTGAAGTCGCGTCCGGCAACGAAGCGCGTGCCCATGGCGCTGAAAAAACCCGGTGAGACGTAATTGAAGAAGCGGAGGGGCGGTTCGCCGGAGGGATAAACCTTGCCTTCGACGCCGATCTCATCCCAGTTCGGATCGTCGTCGTCCATGGGAACGGCTCTGGCAAAGCCGACGGCCGTGACGCTGGGGATGGCCGCGACGCGCTCGGCGATGCTGTTTTCCGTGCGCGTGACCAGAACGGGGTCGGCGATGAGCAGGTCGGGGATGGAGATGCTGACGATCTGGATGTGCGCCGGATCGGAGAAGCCGGGGTCGACGTCGCGGAGCGCGGCGAAGCTGCGGATCATGAGGGCGGCGCAGATCAGGAGGACGAGGGCCATCGCGGTTTGCGCAATGATGAGGATCTTGCGGGAGCGGTGATGCGCGCGCCCGGCGGTGGCGGTGCGTCCGGCGCTGCCGAGGGTGAGCGAGAGCTGCGAACGGGAGTAGCGCCAGGCGGGGATGGCTCCGAAGAGGAGGCCGGAGAAGACGGCGAGCAGGAAGGTGAAGCCGAGAGAGCGCGCGTCGAGGGAGATTTCGCTGAGGCGCGGGAGATTGGCGGGACCAAAGGCGACGAGCAGACGAAGGCAGCCGGAGGCGAGTCCGATGGAGAGCAGGCCGCCGGTAAGGGCGAGAGCGACGCTTTCGACGAGCAGCTCACGGGCGATACGGGCGCGGCCGGCGCCGAGGGCGGCGCGGATCGACAGCTCCTGTTGCCGCGAGTCCGCGCGGACGAGGAGAAGATTGGCGATGTTGGCGCAGGCGATGAGCATCACCAGGCCGACGGTCGCCATGACAATCCAGAGGGAGCTGCGAACGTTGCCGATGACCTGCTGCTTGAGCGGGAGGAAATTCGGGGAGATGCGCCAGATGCGGTAGTAGTGCGGATTGGTGCCGGGGCCGTTGGTCCAGGAGTCCATCCAGACGGGAATCAGGTGCGCGATGTCGGCATCGGCCTGAGCGATGGAGACACCGGGCTTGAGGCGGCCGACGCCGTTGTAGCCGAATCCGGCGAGCTTTTCGTGGACGGGGTCGAGAGCGAGAGGCAGGAGAAGATCGTATGGCTGGTCGGCGATGCGGAAATTGCGCGGCATGACGCCGACGATGGTGCGCGGCTGGGAGTCGACCTGGAGAACGCGGCCGATGACGGAGGGATCGCCGCCGAAGCGACGCTGCCAGTATCCGTAACCGAGCATGACGGATTTCGTACCGCGGGGATCCTGATCGACGGTGGAGAACCAGCGTCCTGCGACTGCGGGCACCTCGAGGGAATCGAGAACGCCGTCGCTGATGCCGACGGTATGAACCTGTTCGGGCCGGGCGACGCCGGTGACGTTGGCGGTGCCGTTGATCCAGATGCCGACGGACTGGAACGTTTGGTTGTGGCGGGCGAAGGTGAAGTACATCGACGGCGACAGGCGCAGGCCAGTGGAGAAGCTGGCGAGGCCGCCGGCGCCAGGCGCGTTGAGCGATAGGG
>DASYYN010000048.1:0-7912 GCA_035933815.1 Acidobacteriaceae bacterium | reverse complement strand
CAGGCCGCCGTGCAGGCGATCAGCGGTCAGGGCGGATGGCCGCTGACCGCTATCCTGACGCCAGACGGCAAGCCTTTCTTTGCCGGAACCTACTTCCCGCGCGAGGACCGCTACGGGCGTCCGGGGTTCGAGCGCGTCCTGCTTACTCTTGCGGAGGCCTGGAAGACGCGCCGCGCCGAGGTGCTGGAATCGGCAGCGAGCGTGATCGCCGCCATCGAACATGGCGAGACGTTTTCCGCGCGGGGCAATGAGCTGAACTTCGCCATTGTCGACACTCTGGCGCAGAGCGCGATCAGCCAGTTCGATCCGCGGAACGGCGGCTTCGGTTCCCAGCCAAAATTTCCGCATCCGGCGGCCCTCGATCTGCTGCTCGACATTGCTGCGCGGACGGGCGACGAACGCGCGCGCACCGCGGCGACCGTCACCCTGCAGAAGATGGCGCGCGGCGGCGTCTACGACCAGCTGGCCGGCGGTTTCCATCGCTACTCGGTGGACGAGCGCTGGGGCGTTCCGCACTTCGAGAAGATGCTGTACGACAACGCCGGCCTGCTCGCGAACTACGTTCACGCCTTCCAGAGCTTCGTCGATCCGGAGTTCGCCGCTGTCGCGCGTGACATGATCCGCTGGATGAACGAATGGCTGACCGATCAGCAGCGTGGCGGGTTCTACGCGTCTCAGGATGCCGACATTTCGCTCGACGATGACGGCGATTACTTCACCTGGACGCGCGAAGAGGCCGCTGCCGTGCTTGCGCCAGACGAACTGCGCGTTGCCGATGAGTATTACGACATTGGCGAGCTGGGCGACATGCACCACAATCCACAGAAGAACGTGCTGTATCGGCTCTATTCGGTAGCCGAACTGGCTCAGCGGCTCGGGCGCAGCGAGCCAGAGGTGGAGCGCGATCTGCAATCGGCGAAGCACAAGCTCTACGCGGCGCGCCTGCAGCGCCCCACGCCGTTCATCGACAGAACGATTTACACCGCGTGGAATGCGATGGCGATATCAGCGTATCTCGATGCCGCGCGGGTGCTCGGGATCGAGGCGCCGAAGCACTTTGCCCTGCGCACGCTGGACCGTATTCTGCGCGAGGGCTGGAATCCGGCAAGCGGGCTGTTGCACGTGATCGCCTATGCGGACCAGCCCGGGTCTGCACGTCCTGTGGCCGCGGTCCTCGACGACTATGCTCTGCTGATCCACGCGTGCGTGGATGCCTGGCAGGCGACCGGCGAGCTGCGCTACTACAAAGCGGCCATGCAGCTGGGCGAGGCGATGGTGGCGAAGTTTCACGACAGCGAGGCGGGCGGATTCTTCGACACGGAAAAGGATGCCGGTGACAAGCTCGGCGCGCTCGCCGCACGCCGCAAGCCGATGCAGGACTCCCCTACGCCTGCGGGCAATTCGACGGCCTCCGCGGCGCTGCTACGGCTGGAGGCGCTCAGCGGACGCGAGGACTTCCGTGCCAAAGCTGAAGACACGCTGGCCGCCTTTGCGGGGGTGATCCATCACTACGGCCTGTATGGCGGCAGTTACGCTCTGGCTCTGGAGCGTCTGCTGCTGCCGCCGATTCAGGTGGTGATCGTGGGCGAGGGCGAGGCAGCCCAACGGCTGGCGGCCATTGCCACAGCCCGCTTCGCCGTGAACAAAGCGGTGGTGGTGCTGCGGCCGGAGCAGGTGAAGGCCGACAATCTGCCCCCTGTGCTGGCGGAGACGCTGCCGCACCTGCCGGATCTGCAGAGAACGGGCTCTGCGCCGCTGGCGCTGGTCTGCCGCGGAGCGACTTGTCTGCCGCCTGCGAGAACCGCCGACGAGCTGATTGAGCAGGTGAACGCGGAGGTCTGAGGGTCGATTCCGGCGGTAACCATCTGCGGGCAAATGTGCGCCGGGGCGCAACCGCCGGTCTGCTATTCTTCATGGGATAAATCCATACGCGCAGAGGCGGCCATGGCGAAATCCGTCAACAAAGCTATCCTTGTGGGAAACGTCGGGAAAGATCCGGAAATCAAGTTTGCAGCCAGCGGAAACGCGATCGCCAGCTTCTCGCTTGCCACGTCGGACCGCACCAAGGACCAGGGCGGAAACTGGGTCGACCGCACCGAGTGGCACAACATCGTCGCCTTCCAGCGGACCGCTGAAATCATCCGCGATTACGTGAAGAAGGGCTCGAAACTGTACATCGAGGGCCGGATCCAGACGCGTTCCTGGGACGACCAGGCGAGCGGGCAGAAGAAGTACCGCACGGAAATCGTGGTCAACGACCTGGTTCTGCTCTCCGGACGCGGCGAGGGCGAATCGGGGGGTTCCTCACGTGGCGGATCGAACTCCTATGACCAGCGCCAGCCTGCGCAGGCGGATGACCTGGTCCAGTCCACTGAGATTACAGACGACGATATTCCCTTCTGAGGGCGTTTGCGGGCCTGGTAATCGGTTGCCCGCGGCGGGTCGTCAGGGCCAGAATCCCGCAGCAGAATCCCCCGTTCCCACAACGCGTTGGGAAACCCATTCGTGCGCCCCTTGCCTCCTACTGAGGAGGAGGTGCATGCGTGATCGCGATTCTTGGAATCATCCTCGCGGTGATTATCGTCGGAGGGCTGCTGCTGTTCCGATCGATGGGGCGCATGCAGCCGCCCAGCGCGCAGGAGCGCGTCCGGCACAACGAGACAGAGCATCCCAGGCATCCACGGGCCAGCGGGCTGGATTGATTCAGCTTTGCGGATAGCGGGTAGCCGGTAGAGAGCAGCCACCAGCCAGTCGGTGCATGCTCAACAGAAGAGCTCTGTTCCTTTGAGAACAGAGCTTTTCTTATTTCAGCGTAAAGTGCGGGTGCGGGGTTACGGAGGTAAGGTGCGGTCTGACGTGGGGCTTGACCCTGTCCTTACGTCAGGGTCAAAGATGTCCATGGTGAGACCCATGAGCACCTTCCGCATTCAGGAGTTCGCAAAGCTTGGCGGCGTAACGGTACGGGCACTGCACCACTACGACCGGCTCAAGCTGCTGTCGCCCGCGCATCGATCGGAGCGGGGTTACCGGCTTTACTGCCATGAGGATCTGGGCCGCCTGGAGCGGATCCTCGTGCTGCGGTTCCTGGGGCTTTCGCTGCGCGAGATTGCCGCGCTGCTGAATACCCCGGCCGGCCGTGAGGCAGAGCGGCTGCCGGTCACACTTGCCCGGCAGCGGGCAGCGCTGTGCGAACGGCGCGACGGCCTGAATCGCGTCCTGCGCACCATCGAGCATGCACAACGGCGCGCGCAGAACCCTGCGGAACCCGAGTGGCTCCTCTACCAGACCATCCTGAAGGAGATCCATATGCAGGAATCCACGAACTGGACAGAGAAGTATTACAGCCCTACGGCTTTTGAGAAGCTTCGTACGTATCGGGCAGCGATGACGCCGGAACAGAAGGCAGACGCCGGCGCGCGCTGGCGGGCTTTGCTGGACGATGTGCAGAGCGCGCTCGACCGCCAGGTGTCGCCGGACAGCGCAGAAGGCCGGGCGCTGGTGGCACGCTGGCTGCGTCTCGGCGACGAGTTCACGCTTGGCGATCCAGAGATTCTCGAGGGTTATCGGCGGCTCAATGCAGACGAGAGCCATTGGCCACAGGACGAGACGGCGAACATGCTGCGGGCGATCCGGCCCAGGCCGGAGCAAAAGGCGTTTTTCGATCAGGCGGTGCAGGCGTGCCTGCGGCACGGCTGACGGCAGCGAGTCGCTCCGAATGGAGCGGCTCGTTGGCCATAGGGCTCGCACTGTGCAGGGGTGCTCTAAAAAGCAACCGCGGATCCTTCCGCTGCGCGTCAGGATGACAGTCTTGGGCAAGTGTAGAGGATCAACCCAAGTCAGCGGGCGGTAGCGACGGTGGCGGGGAGAATACGCATTTGTGCAATTTCGCCGGCGGCCGCGTCCAGCATCTCTTTGGCCTGCGCCAGAGTGATGCCGCCGGGAATGGGCCGGAAATCGGAACGCGTCTCCCGCTGATTTTTCGAGAAGGACTTCAGCAGCAGCACCTTTCCCGCCACATGCACGTCCACCACGTCAGTCTTCCAGACTCCATCTCCCAGCTGGCGGCGATGGACGACGAAGGACCCACCCTTCTCCAGGTGTCCGAGCATGCCAAAGCCGAAGTCGACGCGCTCCGCCACCGTGCCGCGAATCTCGATCAGCCGTTTGCAGCGAGCGTCCACGACGACGGTTCCGGTAAGCGCGTGAACAATGCGTGGCTCGAATCCGCTGGCGGAATAGGCCGGGTTGGGCCGGAAGGCGATTACGGCAATGCCGTCGTGCGGGGCGCCCTGATACTCGAGGAGCATGGCCTGTGGCAGCAGTTCGAGCGCACGGTTCAGGCGCTCCTCGTCGTCGCGGTGGTCGCGCTCCACGCGCGCCAGCGCGGCCGGATCCTGGACGGTCTGCTCGATGCGCCGTTCTTCCTGCTGGCGCTGGATTTCGTCGAGCGGAGCGCCGTTCTGCTGGACGACACGGAAGACGGTTCCCTGGGAGGTTTCCACCTGCTCGCGGATTTCGTGCTGACCTGGCGTGACGCGCTCGCTGCGGTACTCCCAGCGCTGGTCGCGCTCGGGGGCATGCGTCTCGTTGTAGACGACGTCGCGAATGAGGTTCAGTGGAGATTCGGTGGGTGCTGCCGAAGGGGCTAGCGGAGCGGCCGGCGCTTGTGCCCCAGCGGGAACCGCCAGCGTGATCGCCAGCAAGCCAAAGCCGAATTGTCCGAGGGCGTGCATCAGCGATCCATCAGTACGATTCAGGGAGACTCTGCACGAGTTGTTTCACAGCGGGGTGAATAGTCCCTGAAGCTTATATGACAATCGGAAAAGAGAACCCCGCTTGTTACACTTCGTTCATCCTGACTTGAATAGATTGAAGGGCTTTTGCGTGATACGCACGCTCTCGGTTGCGGTTATCACAAAAAACGAAGAGGCGAACCTGCGGCGAACGCTTGAGAGCGTGCGCTGGGCCGGCGAAATCGTCATCGTGGATTCGGGATCGACGGACCGGACGGAGGAGATCGCCCGTGAGTTCGGCGCGAAGTTCCTGACGGAGGGCTGGCGCGGGTTTGGGGCGCAGAAGAATTTTGCAATCGCGCAATGCACGGGTGAATGGGTGCTGGCGCTGGACGCAGATGAGGAGGTCAGCCCCGACCTGGCACGGGAAATCCAGGAACTGCTGGCCGGAGCGCCCGATCGCGAGGCGTATTTCCTGCCGCGCCGCAATTTTTTCCTCGGGCGCTGGATGCGGCATGGCGGCTACTGGCCAGATCCCAAGCTGCGCCTCTTCCGCCGCGGCAAGGCGCATTTTGAAGAGCGCACTGTGCACGAGACGATGCAGTGCTCCGGTCCGACGGGCCGCCTGCGCGGGCATCTGCTGCACCACGCCTATCCGACGCTGGAGAGCTACATCGAGCACATGAACCGCTACAGCACGCTGGGCGCGGGGCAGGCGCTGGCCAAAGGCAAATCCAGCCGTGGGTTGCTGCCGTTCCTCTGGAATGTTGGCGTCAACCCCGCTGCCACCTTCCTCTACAACTACGTGCTGCGCGGCGGGTTTTTGGACGGGCGGGAGGGGTTGCTGCTACATCTCTACCATTCGGCGTACGTGAGCTGGAAGTACGCGAAGGCGTGGGAGCGCGGGCGCTCGTCCGATTTGCCGCTGGGCCGCTAAGCCCCGCCCGCTTGCGTATTCTGTCCAGGGTTCACTATCCTGACCCGTCCTATGGCCTCCAAACCGGCTGAATCCCGCGAGAAGCTCCTCAGCGACCTGACATCGGGCCGGCACCCCTCGGCGGAGGAAGTGCGCTGGGCGGAGCAGACGCTGGCTCCTGCGCTCGGGAAGGCGCCGGAGCAGCCGATCGGCGTGCCTACGGGCGTGAACCGCGACGAGGATGGCAACGCACAGTTCACGACGATTTCCGGCACGCCGGTGCGGCGCCTCTACACCGAGGCCGATCTGCCTGAGGACTGGGATCGCGGCGCTCATTTGGGCATGCCCGGAGAGCCGCCGTACACGCGTGGTCTGCATCCGACCGGCTACCGCGGCCGCATGTGGACGATGCGGCAATTCTCCGGATTTGCTTCGCCTGAGGAGACGAATCAGCGGTACAAGTACCTGCTCGAAGGTGGGGCCAATGGGCTTTCGGTGGCGTTTGACCTGCCGACGCTGATGGGCTGCGACTCCGACGATCCGCGGAGCGAAGGCGAAGTGGGGAAGTGCGGCGTGGCGATCGACTCGCTGGATGATATGGAAACGCTTTTTGATGGCATCCGGCTCGACGGGACGACCGTTTCGATGACCATCAACTCGCCGGCCAGCGTGCTGTGGGCCATGTATCTGAAGGTTGCCGAGCGGCAGGGCGCCGACTGGAAGCAGGTTTCCGGGACCCTGCAGAACGACATCCTGAAGGAATACATCGCGCAGAAGGAGTACCTGTATCCACCGGCGCCATCGATGCGGCTGGTCATTGATACTTTCGAATTCGGCTCGCGGCACACGCCGAAGTTCAACCCGATTTCGATTTCGGGGTATCACATTCGCGAAGCCGGCTCGACGGCTCTGCAGGAACTCGCCTTCACGCTCTACGACGGCGTGGAGTACGTGGAATGGGCGCTGCGCCGCGGCATGGCGGTCGACGACTTCGCTTCGCGGCTGAGCTTCTTTTTCAATGCGCATAACGACTTTTTTGAGGAAATCGCAAAGTACCGCGCGGCCCGCAAGATCTGGTACCGCGTGATGACCGAGCGCTTCGGCGCGAAGAATCCCCGTTCCGCCTGGATGCGCTTCCACACGCAAACCGCGGGCGTATCGCTGACGGCGCAGCAGCCGATGAACAACATTGCCCGGGTAGCGATTCAGGCGCTGGCAGCGGTGCTCGGCGGAACGCAGTCGCTGCACACGGATGCCTTTGATGAGGCGCTGGCCCTGCCTACGGAAGACGCCGCGCGCATCGCGCTGCGCACCCAGCAGATCATCGCGTACGAGTCGGGCGTGGCGAACACGATCGACCCTCTGGGAGGGTCCTACTTCGTCGAGAAGTCCACGCTCGATATGGAGCAGGGAGCGTTCCGGTATTTTGAGAAGCTCGATGGAATGGGCGGCATGGTCCGGGCGATTGAGGCCGGCTATCCGCAAAAGGAAATCGCCGAAGCCAGTTATGCATACCAGCGCGCCGTCGAGGCGGGGGAAAAGATCATCGTCGGCGTGAACCGGTATGCCATTGAAGAGCCACCGCCACACATTCTGTACATCGACGAAAGCGTCCGCGAGGCGCAGACGCGGAAGCTTCGCAAGCTGCGCGCGGAGCGTTCCGGCGAAGCCGTCCAGCGCAGCCTGGATGCCCTGCGTCGAGCAGCTGAAAAGGAACCGCAAGCGGCACAAGATGGCATTTCCGCCGCGAACACCATGCCGTTCATTCTGGAGTGCGTCTCCGCGTATGCAACGCTGGGGGAGATTTGTTCCGCTTTGCGAGATGTGTTCGGAGGCTGGGAAGAAACATAAATCAGCTTGCTGGCCGCGACTCTGCTATCGTTCGGGTATCGAATTTTTTGGCCCCCGAAGCTCACTTGTCGCAAAGGCATGCGATGGGATTGATTGGGGCCCTGGGAAGACCATGAGCCAGGGAAAATCGGACACGCCGGCGGAAGGCCGGCCTTTGAACCTCAGGCAACTTGCGGAGCATCTGCATCTTTCGCAAACGACTGTCTCGCTGGTCCTGAACAATTCGCCGGCCGGCAAATCGATCCCGCAGCACACCCGCGACCGCGTTTTTGAGGCTGCGCGCCGCTTTCAATACCGTCCCAATTACTTCGCGCGTTCGCTGCGCAACAGTCGCAGCATGTCCGTCGGCGTGATCGTGCCCGACCTGAGCGACGGCTATTTCCCGGTGGTGATGAATGCCATCGAAAAACAC
>DASYYN010000172.1:0-1843 GCA_035933815.1 Acidobacteriaceae bacterium | reverse complement strand
ATCCTGTCGGCGAATCATCCGCACACCTTTCTCGGCACGTCGGCACACGGGCAGTCGGCGATTCTGTTTACGTCGGGCAATGCGGATTGCCACATCATCCTGCGCGGCGGGCGCGAGACGGTGAACTACGATGCCGCCTCGGTGCAGAAGACCTGCGAATTGCTGGAGAAGGCCGAGTTGCCGGCACGGGTAATGATCGACTGCAGCCATGCGAACAGCCGCAAGGATCACACGCGCCAGCCTGCAGTCTGCCGCGACGTGGCGGGGCAGATCGCCGCGGGCGATCGGCGCATTGCCGGCGTGATGCTGGAGAGCAATCTGGTGGCGGGCGCGCAGAAGCTGGTTCCCGGGCGGGAACTGGTCTACGGGCAGAGCATCACCGACGCCTGCATCGGCTGGGACGAGACGCATGCGCTGCTCGGGGAGCTGGCATCGGCGGTGCGGGCGCGTCGGGCCAAAGTCGAGAGCAGGGAACCGGCCGTCACTGTGGAACGCGCTTGAGCCCCTTCGGAGAAAGCCGATTCGCGGAGCCGATGGCGCGGCTCATCGATGAGCTGCGGAAACTGCCCGGCATCGGAACGAAGTCGGCGCAGCGCCTGGCGTTTCACATCCTGCGCACCGGCGACGAGGATGCGACGGCGCTGGCGGCGGCGATTCGCGACGTGAAGGAGCGGCTGCGGCTCTGCTCCATCTGCAACAACATCACGGATGTGGATCCATGCCTCTACTGCGCCAGCCCCACGCGCAACCAGCGGCTGGTGTGCGTGGTCGAGGAGCCGACGAATATTGCAACCATCGAGAAGACGCGTTCCTGGAACGGTGTCTTTCACGTGCTGCACGGCACGCTGTCGCCACTGCACGGCGTCGGCCCGGAGCATCTGCGCACCGGCAATCTGCTGGCGCGCGCGCAGGGCGGCGAGGTGGATGAGGTGATCCTGGCGACGTCACCGACGGTGGAGGGCGAAGCGACGGCCAGCTGGCTGGCGGATCTGCTGCGTCCGACGCAGGTGCGGATCACGCGGATCGCAACGGGGGTGCCGGCGGGCAGCGACATCGAATACGCCGATGAGGTGACGATGGCGAGAGCACTCGAAGGGCGTAGAGAAATTTAGAGGGGGCATCCCCTCCCCCCCGTTTTTTGACCAAGTGGCTGCTGTGACGGGCCCGGATGATTGCAGGACGGTCACTTCGGTCAGGGTTGTCTTTGCCGCCTTCACGACCGCCATTGATCACTTCACGTCCGCGAACATCGCAGATGATTCGAAAAGGGTCACTTCGGTTGCGGCCGTTTGTGATCAGCTGGCGGTCGTCTTTGATCAGTTCGCGGCCGCGCGGTGATCACTGACGGCCGTGAGCCTGGGCACCGTGCTTCCGAGTGAGCTGGCCGAGTTGGGCGATGAAGTGGTCGATACCTGCAGCGGCATTTTTTTCGCCGGGCAGGATGAAGGCGCATTCGCGAGCCATGGACGCTCCGTAGAAAGAGAAAGGCCGCTCGCGCGGGCGAACGGCCTTTCTCTGAATTTCACTCTATAAGTTCAGGATATCAGGTTGCGATAACTGGAGTACCAGGTTTGTTGGCGTGGAAGTGGCGTGGAATGAGGGAGGACACGAAAGTAAGGAGTTGACAGGAAAGCCGGGTTGCGGGGCCACGTGCGAGGCTGCGCCGCGGGCTGCCCTCAAGGCGGCGACGTTTCGATGTGGAGTAATTACTTGGTATGGTCCGCCGCCTCTAGAGCTTTGCCGGGCTATAAGAGGTGCGACAGGAGGCGGTCCATGGAACTCGACACGATCGGTATCGATTTGGGCAAGACGACTTTTCACCTGGTGGGTCTGAGCACGGCCG
>DASYYN010000304.1:0-5670 GCA_035933815.1 Acidobacteriaceae bacterium | reverse complement strand
ATGCTTTGAATCCATTTATCGGTCGGAAGCCACAGGCCACCGACTCCGAAGCTGGCGACGTTGGGCGAGTCTGAGGCGAAGGTCTTCGACGTTGGCACATCAGAGAGAGTGAAGCTGGCCTGGTTAAGCAGGTTCGGGCGGTTGATCTGATCGCGCTTCGCGGCAAAATGGGGGTGCGCATTGAAGACGGGGTTGCGGAGGAACTCAAACAGATCTCCGTGGAACTGATTGGTTCCACCTCTGGTGACGACATTCACGATCCCGCCGGCATTCCCGCCGTAGCGGGCGCTGTAGTCGTTCGTCTGGACGCTGAATTCCTGCAGCGCGTCCGGGAACGGGAAGGGCACGTTTACGTTGTAATACTGGTCGACGAAGGGAGCGCCATCGAGGTAATAACTGGTCTGGTTGTCTCGCGAGCCGTTGACGTAGGCGTTGGAAGCTCCGGGAGGTTTGGACTGGGAGGTGACGGTGGCTGGCGCTACTCCGCTGACTCCGGCCACCAGGTTCATAGATTGCACGGCGTTGCGGCCGTTCAGTGGCAGCTCGATCATGCGGGCTCGTTCAACGACGTCGCTCAGCGTCTGCGTCGTCGTGTTCACCTGAGCAGTATTCTGAGTGACCGTCACAGTCTGCACGGACGAACCCACCTGCAGCTTCACATCCACGGTAGCGGCCTGGTTCGCGAGCAAAGTGATTCCATGCTGCTCGAATTTCCGGAACCCCTTTGCTTCGACGGAGAGCGTGTACTGGGTTGGCCTAAGATTTGGAATCACGAAGTGCCCGCCAGAATCGGATACGGCAGCGCGGGAAAACGAGGTGCCGGTCTCAGTCGCCATTACCTGGGCGCCCGGAATGACGGAGCCGGTCTGATCTGTCACCGTGCCACCGATGGTGCCGAATGCCTGTGCATGTGCGGAAGGTGTTGACATCAACAGCGGAATCGCGAAACAGAGAGCAGCGAATATCTGCAGCCGACGTGACGGATTTGGGCGGTAAGTGCGAGCCGTTTCTCTAATGTTTCTGGGCCTGAGGCGCAGGAAGGCGTGGAGCAAGCTGCGTTGGGCGCTGCAGTCCTGGGGTTCTGTGTGGCGTCACCTTTCATCGGATCCTCCGAAGTTGTCGTGGTTTACACGTCTGAGCCGCTGGTTGGGGGGCGGCTTCAACGGGGTCCTTCAAACAGAGAGGGATGCTATTCCGGACCGACTGCGAGTGTCAATCGATTGCGATAAATGGCCGTGCTTGCTAGCATTCGGCGCATGATCTTCGATGCCCGCCATCGGCAGCTGTGCCGCGAACGCTCGCGGAGGTCGCGAGACAAGTTCCTTCGCACGATGGTAGCGTGCGTGCTCGCGGCGCTGTGCCTCCCCTTGCCGGCGCAGGCGCATCCTAGAACCGAGCAGATGCTGGACAAAGGCTGGGAGTTTTGTCCGCTGAAGGATTTCGATTTGTGGCCTGCCGAACCACAGATCACTCCGGAGCAGGTTGAGCAACTGCATGTTCCGGCTGCCCAGAATGGCTGGCAGCCCGTACAGCTTCCTGATGACTATGTGGTGCAAGGGGAAATTTCGCAGGAACCGAACCAGGCACTGCTGGCAGGCGGTGCTGTCTGTGCGCTCAATGGACGCCAGTGTGAAATTCCGAATGGCCCACCGGAACACAGCAACCCCAACGCGCTGAACCGCGCCAGACGCTCGGCTTATGGTGGCCATGGCTACCTGCCGCTTTACCCCGCGTGGTACCGGCGGAAGCTGTACATTCCTGGGTCCTTCAAGGGAAGGAGTATCTGGCTCGAATTCGGCGGAATCTACCGCGATGCGATCGTGTTCGTGAACGGCAAGTTCATCGACCAGCATCCTGGCGGTTACACCACGTTTCGGCTGAATATCGGCGCGGCGCTGCAGTATGGAAGCGAAAACACCATTGCAGTTTTTGTCGATCCGCGCTGGTTTGAAGGCTGGTTCTATGAAGGCGGAGGGATTTACCGTCACGTCCGGCTGATCATCACGAACCCGCTGCAGGTAGCGCCGTGGGGAACGTTCGTCTCTGCCGACGTGACGGAGCCAATCGCGCACGAGACCTCTGGAGATCGCGCGGCCGCCCGGCTGACCATCCAAACTACGTTTCGCAACGAGGAGCCGGATGCCCGGGACGTGACATTGGTCTCAGAGGTGCTGGACACAGCCGCCAAAGTGATTGCCACCGCATCGACACCGGAGAAGGCCGCAGCCGGAAGAGAAACGACCTATACACAGCATGTCAATGTTGATGATGCAGCCCTCTGGTCGCTTGAACACCCCACGCTATACACGCTGAGGACGAGGATCAGGTCGCATGGAGTAATCAGCGATGAGACGCGGACGTCCTTTGGTATTCGAACGTTGCGATTCGATGCCGAGCACGGGTTCTTTCTCAATGGCCGCCACGTCGAGCTCTACGGCGTCGCAAGTCACCAGGGATTTCCTGGAGTGGGCATAGCTGCGCCGGATGATTTGTGGGCGTGGCGCATCCGGAAGCTCAAGGCGATGGGCGCAAATGCGTATCGCACGGCACATAATCCGCTGGGCGAAGCATTCTATGAGGCTGCCGATCGCCTGGGCATGCTGGTTATGGATGAGACGCGGCACCTTGGCGACACGTACGCCCCAAAAGCAGACGGCACCACACCATACTCCGATCTTTCTGACCTGAAGCTGATGGTGATGCAACACCGGAACCACCCCTCGGTGATCATGTGGTCGCTGGCCAATGAAGAGGGGCAGGGACGAACGCCCTACGGCGCAAAGATGTTTGCCGCAATGAAAGATGCCGTCCGGGAGATCGATCCCACGCGGCCGACGACGTCGGCGATGAACGGGGGCTACACGCCGGATGGGTTCATCTCAGTCGAAGATCTGCTGGGGATGAACTATCACAACCAGGAAATTCCCAAAATCCATGAGGAGTTCCCGAAGATGATGATCTTCGGCAGCGAGGACATCAATGCGAAGACCTCACGCGGCACACGGGCGGCGTCGCCGGAGACAGGCCTGTGCTCGGCGTTTGGCGATGACAATCCCGGTGGGCAGCCGTGGAGTTCGTGGGTGCCGGTTGTGGAGAATCCATATGTAGCCGGCGAGTTTATCTGGACCGGCTTCGATTATCGCGGTGAGCCCAATCCATATAGCTGGCCAGCAGTGACCAGCCAGACAGGCGCGATGGATTTGTGTGCCTTTCCGAAGCCCGTTTACCACTACTGGCACATGGTATGGCACCAAAGGCCGTCCGTGTACCTGTTCCCGGACTGGAACAACCCGAAGGACATGACCGGGCAGAAAGTGCGGGTGCGGGTGTTTGCGAACACAGAAGAAGTTGAACTCCTGCTGAACGGCAGGAGCCTGGGCGTTCAGCCAGTGCCACGCGATCAATATCTCGACTGGCAGGTGGCGTATGCTCCGGGACGACTGACCGCTGTCGGGAGGAATCATGGACGCGAAGCGGCGAGGTACATGATCGACGGGCCCACCTGCCGCATTGCACCTCATTGCTGAGATCCAGCATCCGGCGGCGGACGGTTCGCATCAGCGCAGAACACGCAACGCTGGGCCGGGCTTCTGTGCAGCTCGATGTCGGTTGACTTTGATTTGGAAGTTGACAACAGGTAGGTGATTCGTTAACGTTAACGGAAGAGCTGACAGACCCATATTCCCGCTGTCGGGCGGCCAGCCGATCTTGCACGAGCCAGGTTCCTCGATGGCGGAGACCCTAACCGACGCGCTGAGGGATTCCCAACCCACAGCCCCGCTCCCTGACCACGCCAAATTGCAGCTGCCCGAGGCTCCTGCCTCCGAAACCGGTCCGGTGAAGGCATGGGAGGAACCGGTCGTCATGCGTACATGGCTGCCGGCGTCGCCTAATCCCAATCCTCTGTTTCTGGAGAGGCGCGTCTACCAGGGAAGCAGCGGCCGTGTCTACCCGCTCCCGATCATTGATCGAATCAGTGCCGAGCCGCAGGACCATCAGTGGAAGGCGGTGCATCTCGAGAACGAATACATTCGCATCATGATCCTGCCGGAAATTGGCGGCCGGGTTCACGTCGGCCTCGACAAGCTGAACGGCTACGACTTCTTCTATCGGCAGAATGTGATCAAACCGGCGCTGGTTGGACTCGCCGGGCCGTGGATCTCCGGAGGCGTTGAGTTCAACTGGCCGCAGCATCACCGGCCCGCCACCTTCATGCCGGTCGAAGCAGCGGTCGAACGCGGCAGTGACGGCTCCATTACCGTCTGGTGCAGCGATCACGATCCCATGGAACGCATGAAGGGCATGCATGGGCTCTGTCTGCACCCCGGCGAGGCATTTCTGGAACTTCGCGTTCGTCTCTACAACCGCACCACGGAGGCGCAGACATTTCTGTGGTGGGCGAACGCCGCCGTGCACGTGCACGAAAATTACCAGTCCTTTTTTCCTCCAGATGTGCGCATGGTCGCCGACCACGCCCGGCGCGCTGTGACGGAATTTCCGCTGAGCCAGGGAAAGTACTACGGCGTCGACTACGGCCAGCGAGCCCGCCAGGGAGTTCCGCAGGATGAGAAGCCGCTACAGTTTGTCCCCACGGGACGATACCTCCCGAACGATCTGAGCTGGTATGCCAACATACCAGTGCCTACCAGCTACATGATCGTCGGTTCCCGTGGGGATTTCTTTGGCGGCTACGATCATCGCCGCAAGGCCGGGATGGTCCATGTGGCCAACCATCACGTCGCACCCGGCAAAAAACAATGGACTTGGGGCAATCATGAGTTCGGATACGCATGGGATCGCCATCTCACTGAGGCCGATGGCCCGTATATCGAGCTCATGGCCGGTGTTTACACCGACAATCAGCCAGATTTTTCCTGGCTTGCGCCGGGTGAGACGAAGACCTTTTCTCAATTCTGGTATCCCATCCGCGAAACCGGAGTGCCCACGTACGCGAACGTGCATGCCGCAATGCGTGCGGAGCAGAAGGCGACCAGGCTGACGGTTCACCTCATGGTGACGTCGGCACGCCCGGCAAGCACCCTGAGCGTCCGGCTGCACGGCGCGGAGATCGGCACATGGCGCGGCGATCTTCATCCGGAGCAACTGCTGCACCACACGTTTGCCTTGCCGGCGGTGAACGGCGGCGACGCTCAGCCCGAGATCATCCTCGAGCAGCGGGGTCAAATCCTGCTGCGCTATGCACCGGGCGAGATCGTTCCCGCACGGGAATTCTCAGCCGCCACTGAACCGCCCCAGCCCAACGAGGTCGCGAGCAATGACGAGCTGTTCCTCATCGGTCTTCATCTCGAGCAGTACCGTCATCCCACGCGCACTCCGGAGCCCTACTGGGAAGAAGCGATTCGTCGCGATCGCGGCGACAGCCGCGCCCATCACGCATTGGGCCGCTCCCATCTGCAGCGCGGAGAGTTTGCTCTTGCAGAGCAGCACCTGCGCGCATCCATCGGACGCCTTACCGAGCGCAACCCAAATCCGGCAGACGGCGAACCGTTTTACACCCTGGGTCAGACCCTTGGGTTCCTTCAGCGATCGGACGAAGCGTACGATGCCTACTACAAATCCACGTGGAACGCAGCGTGGCGTGGCCCTGCCTTTCATCGCCTGGCAGAGCTGGACTGCGCGCGCGGGCACTGGTCGACCGCACTCGACCAC
>DASYYN010000293.1:0-3049 GCA_035933815.1 Acidobacteriaceae bacterium | reverse complement strand
TGACGAGTTCATCGCGGGAAATGCGAGCTGCGGCCTGGAAATCCTGGAGGATCTGCCGGACGTCGATGCGGTGGTTGCGGCGTTCGGAGGCGGTGGATTGACGTGCGGCATCGGAACCGTGATGCAGCTGCACAAACCCGGGGTGAAGGTGTTTGCGGCAGAGCCGGAAACGGCATCGCCGCTGGCGCTCTCGTTCGAGAAAGGCTCGGCGCAGCAATTCCCCAACTGGACGCGAAGCTGGGTGGACGGCTGCGGAGGCAAGAGCGTGTTCCCCCGCATGTGGGCGATCGCAAACCACGTCCTCGCGGGATCGGTTGTCGTGTCGCTGGATGAAATTCGGCGTGCGATGCGGCTGGTTGCCGAGCGGAATCACGTGATCGCAGAGGGCGCGGGCGCGTGTGCCGTGGCGGCGGCGCTGACTGGAAAGTGCGGACGCGGGAAGGTGGTCGCCGTGGTGAGCGGCGGGAATATCGACCTCAGCAAGTTCAACGAGCTAACGGCCGCCCGTTAACGTAGACATCAAATCCTGAAGCGCAGACGCGAGCCGATCTCCCTCTGCTGCGATCACGCGGCCTTCAAGAACAAAGCGGCAGCAAGCTGCCGCACTCCCAAAGCGGCCTGCGGCCGCGCAACCTCCTCTGTATGACAGTTCGCAACGCGAACTCAGGAAGAGGAACCGCGAAGAAAGCCGAGACGAAACACGAGGGCACGGAGACACCCGGAGAGTGCACCAATTCTGGTGCAGTGTGGCGGGAGCGTCGAAACATGTAAAAGCGTGCCGAGAAGTTTTGGCGGTTTTGCTGATGATAAAGGACTTATGCGGAGCTTTTCTCAGCACGCGTGTCGAGAAAAGACTCCCGGGGCATGCCGCCAATTCAGGAGCCCGGCATCGTGTGATCGGTGATGAATCTGGGCGATTTAGCTCGATGCACAGGTCGTTTCCGACCGAGGCGTGCGAGATGGGTACTTCCGTTACATGCGTAACTTGCGGACCTTTGCTATTCCCGTTTACCTAAATGCTTCTGCATCCATCGGCGCTGCTCGGCAGTATCCGGGACTGAAGCGCCTCTGGCGCTCTCGATTGCGAGGAACGCGGCCGCTAGAGACACCCCGTTTGCAACAAGCAAACCTGCCGTGATTATCGACGACCGTCCTATCCCAGCGCGGCAATGGACTGCTACGGCCTTCCCGCTTGCCAGCAGCTTACTAAGGAAAACGATGAGCTTCTGGAACTCGCCTGCGGACGCGGGAACCGAACAATCTTCAATCGGGAATGAAAGGAATTGAATTCCGCAGGACCGACACGCTGCGCCTTCTTCTGCTAATCCAAGTTCCTTCGATTCAGATACGGTCAAGGCAGAAACAAGCACATCCACACCCGCCCGCCTCAAAGACTTGAGATCGTCGTCAAGCCAGTCGTTCCCTCTGGGGCGTCCGACAATGGCCAGACGAACCTCAATACCCTCGATCCAATATAGGCTCATGTGAACCAAACCAGATAAGCGCGGATCATCGAACCCGCGCGAAAATCGAGTTACCGCAGGAAGTGAGACAGGTGCGGCAGGTAGGGGAGGATGAGGCCGGACCAGGGGTGGCCGAAGGGGGTCCAGCCGCGGGAGACCTCGTCGGCTACCGTGAATGCCATCATGATGGCGAGCCAGAAGACGGCGGCGACCATCACGATTCTGGGCATGCCGGTGATGTACTTGACGTGCATGAAGAAGAGGACGACGAGCATCATTTTGACGCCGGCGATGAGCAGGGCAACAACAGTGTTGTAGACGCCGAGATCGACGTAGGCTACGCCGGTGGTCAAGCCAGTGAGAATGAGCAGGGCCACCCACACGGCGACGTAGACACTCACGGGAACGATGTGCCGCGGCGACTCCTTGCCGAGCTCATGCACAACCATCAGTGGCCTCCCGTAACGTAGCGCCCGCCGATGAGGTAGAGCAGCGGAAATAGAAAGATCCAGATGATGTCAACAAAGTGCCAGTACAGGCCGCTGATGTCGAGCGGCGCAGAGTAGGTGGGCCCGAATCTTCCCTTGGCTGTCATGTAGATCAGTACGGCCAGGATACCGACACCGACAATCATGTGGATGGCGTGGACGCCGGTCATCAAGAAATAAAAGACCATGAACATCTGCACGACCGGCCCATGCGACCCCCATTCGGGCCGGTAGGTGAACGCGATGCCCGGAACGATGCGCTCGAGATAATCGTGGTACCACTCGAAGTAGAGTTTGACGCCAAGGAAAGTAAGCCCGAGCAGGATTGTGATAGCGAGGAAGAAAATGATTCTTCCTTTGCTCTTGCCCGTTTGAGCGGAATAGATGGCCATGGCCATGGTCAAGCTGCTGCAGATCAGGACGGCGGTATTGATCGCGCCGAACTTCACTTCCAGCAGATGGCTGCCGATAATAAACGCCTGCGGGTGCAGGGTGCGGTAGACCAGGTACGAGCAGAACATGCCGCCGAAAAACAGGATTTCAGTGGCGAGGAAGAGCCACATGCCAAGCGTGCCGGCTTCGCGCTGCTGCTCGGCGGTCTCGAACTGATGCACGAGCTCCGGAGTGTGCACGTGATGCCCGGAAGCGGGATGAGCCATATCAGACACCGACCACCGCCTTCTTGCCGGGATAGTTGTAAGCGTGTTCGGTCACGACAGGTATCTCCTCAAAATTCTCCGTGGGCGGCGGCGACGGCGTCTTCCACTCGAGCCCGGTAGCGCCAAAGGGATTCGGCCCGGCGACCGGCCCGTAGAAGAAGGACCAGATCAGATAAATCAGAGGAATGATATATCCGACGGCGAGAATCGAGGCGCCCGCCGATGACATGACGTTGAGCGTCTGAAATTCGGGCGGGTAGACGGCGTAGCGCCGGGGCATGCCGAGATAGCCCATCACGAACTGGGGGAAGAACGTCAAGTTAAAGCCGATGAAGATGATCAAGGCGGAGAGACGGGCCCAGAGGTCGGGATAAAGCCGGCCGGTCATTTTCGGCCACCAAAAATGGATTCCACCCATGTAGGCCATCACCGCGCCGCC
>DASYYN010000266.1:0-3695 GCA_035933815.1 Acidobacteriaceae bacterium | reverse complement strand
CGGCAATCGAATTTGCATCCTGCCACAGCCGCGCATGTCCACGGAAAATCGCCTCGCCTCCCGCCTGACTGAATTGCGCCTCGTCCGCGACCACGTGAGCCGGTGACTGCCCGCCGAAGGCCATTCCCGCCGGCCTCGCGGCAGACGCTCTGCGGCCCCCTGCCGCGCCGACGGCCAGCCACGTTGCTTTTACATCGCCGTGAGCAAATGCCTGCCCCGTCTGCTGCGAAACATCGATGGTCACTGCCGACAGGTTCAGCGCACCATCCACCACGCGCGGACTCGCCGTCAACCTTAGCTTCTGACCCGCATCCTCATAGATCGCATGCCCCGCCGTGGCCCGTAATCCCGGCTGCGCCTGCGTGCCCGGCTTTTGTGCCGGCTGCTGGACCAGCACGACGTGCCCGTCCAGCTCCGCTGACTGAATCTCCGCCGCCCTGCCCCGGGCGGGCGCGGTTTTGTCTCCCGCTGCAGCAGGAGGCAGAAACCGCGCATGAATCTGGTCGCCCGACGCGGTCTGCCGCGCGCCGTCGGCCAAAGTTTGCTCCATGGTCGCGCGCCCGGAGCCCTGAATCGCCATGAGTTCCGCTCCGGGCCCAAACTGGCCCGTCACCACGTCCGCGGCCAGTCGCGCCGGCACGGGCGCAGCGTTCCCGCGCTGGCTCCGGCTGGTTACCACTACGCCGCCTGACCCTTTCAGTTCCGCCGGCTCAATCCTGCCCTTCGCCGCCTCGCGAAAGTGTACCCGCGCCACCGGCGATTTCCATGTCCGGCTCACCCGCAGCGTCTGCGCGCCGGTTCCGTTCTCAGTGTCGCTGCGGATCTCCGCGCCCCGGTTCAGCGTCAGCAGGCTCAGATCGCCGCCCGTCGAAAACTCAAGTTGCGCGTCCGGGGCCGATCCCTGCAGCCGCCGCCCTGTGCTCACTGAGTTCAGCTTCACGCCGCCTTGCAGCTCGCCGCTCGTCGGCTCGTTGTGTTTGCCGAACACGAGCGTCCCCCGGGGCGCCGTCACGCGGCCGCCGCCTGCAGTCGCCAGCGTAAAGCCATTCTTCGCGTCCAGCTTCTGCGCCGTCCCGTCCCGGCGGAAAAGAATCTTCGCCCGCCCCGCGCCGGCGCGCCCGGCCCTGAAAGCGGTTTCCGCGTTAGTCAGGCGGCAAACCTGCTCATCACGCCCAAACTCCGCGTGCGTCGCGTGCAGCACCACCTTCCGCCCGCCGCGCACGGTCGTCAGTTCCACCGCGCGATCCAGCACCAGGTAACCTTGCTGCGAATCGTACCGGGCACCCACCGCAGACCCGCTTCCATTGGCTATCGTGAAGTTCACTTTCTGGGCGGTGGTCAGGACCCCGGTGTTCTGATTGAAAGACAGGCCGCTGGTCTCCACATGCACCGTGCCCGCGCTGGACGGAACCTGTGGCAGATTCCCGGCATTCTTCGCCGCTGTGCCCGGCGGCCGGGTGAGCGTGATCTGCACCGGCCCCTGCGCCGTGCCTACGCCGCTCTTTGTGTCATATTCGAAATCGTTCCCGGAAACGGTATCTACGCTGCGGCCGTTCTTGGAAAAAAACTCGATTTGCACGTTGTGCAGCAGCGCATGCTGATTTTGCAGCCGTTCCGCGCTCGACGCATGGATCCGGAAGAGCGTGTGTCCGCCGTGCGCTTCTGTGTAGGTAACGCCGCTGGCTTCCTGCACGACGTTCTTGCCCAGCTTTTGCGGCAGATCGCGGCGATTCAGAGCGTTCTTCCACTTGCCCACGGTCAGAAAGGCGGCGATTGCGACCACCAGCAGGATGCCCGCCGCCAGCACCAGGGCCCGCATCCGTTCAATGGTCAGGCGCATTCTCAGTTGCCCGATCCCAGCCGCATCGCCAGCCGCTGCGCCAGGCTCTCGCCCAGCTCACTCCACAGAATGCGCGCTGTCGCTCCCGATCCCTTCTCCACCGCGCCGGCGAGTTCCACCAGCTGCCGCACGTTCTCCTCCACGTGCCGTGCCGCTTGTGCGAGCTCCACGCCCTCTTCGAGGAACGGCGCATCCGAGCCGAAATCAATCTTGATATGCCCGTCCTGTTCGTACGCGCCCTCATCGAACAGCGGCCCGTACCCCGTTACACGCACGAGTCGCGGTTGCTTCACCCATCGCGGATCCAGGCCGCCGCCGGATTCCAACTCCCACAAGCTCCATCCGATCTGGAACTCGTAAGCGTAGTCCTCGTGCAGCAGCTCCGTGGCATCTTCCACCGCCTGCCGCGGCAGAACGCCGCGTTCGCCTTCGCCGCCTGCGCGGCCGTAGACCCGCTGGAACACCGCGGCCTCGCTCCAGCTCACTGGCCAGACTGTTGCCGAGTAAACCAGCTTCTCGCCGCCATGCGCAGCAAAGGATTCGAGCACCGCCGTCAGCTTGTCCGGCAGCGCCTCCAGCCGCAGGTTCGGGTACCACAAACTCAGATAAAGCGTGTCAGCCATTTATATCGATTTTAGACGTTACGCGATTCCGGGCGCCCACATTCGCAGCATCTGCTTTGCAGCTAAGGCGGGGGGGAGGGAGTTGCGCTCACCCGCTGCCTGCCGCATTTACACTCATTCCCATGCGAAAAGCCTCCGCGTTTCTGCTCGCGTTTTCGATCCTGGCAGCTTCCCGCTGCGCCGCCCAGGCGCCCGGCAAAGACGGCCGGCAGCAATTCGCCGATCTGGGCGTCTGCCGGCTGGTCAGCGGCAAGCAAATCGACCATTGCCGGCTGGGCTACCGCACCTGGGGCCAGCTCAACGCCGCGCGCTCCAACGCGGTTCTGATTCCCACCTGGTTCTCCGGAACCAGCGCTAACTGGTTTGACGCCATCGGTCTCAAGGGCCTGGTCGATCCCGCGCGCTACTTCCTTGTCGTCATCGACGCACTGGCCGACGGTGTCTCGATCTCGCCGTCCAACTCGCCCTCGCAGCACGGCCCGGATTTTCCCGCCATCACCATCCAGGACATGGTCAATGCCGAGCACCGGCTGGCCGTTGAAACCCTCCACCTCAATCATGTTCACGCCGTGATGGGAATTTCCATGGGCGGATTCCAGACTTTCGAATGGATGGCCGATTACCCCACCTTCATGGACGATGCGGTTCCCATCGTCGGTTCGCCGCGCCCCAACGGCCGCGATCTGCTGCTCAGCCTCTCCGACATCGATGCCGTCAAATCCGATCCTGCGTTCCAGGGCGGCCGCTACACCAAGGCTCCGGCTGTTCCCCAGGCCCAGCTCATCTGGCAGCTGAATCTCACTACTCCCGAGCAGTTCGCACGCACCCATCCGCCGGACGTCTTCGAGCGCGACTATGCCAAATGGGAAGCTACCGGCATCCTGCCCTTCGACGCCAATGACTGGATCGCGCAGCTTGAAGCCTGCCTGCATCAGGACATCGCCCACGGCGGCACGCTGGAAGATGCGGCCAAACGCGTCAAAGCGAAGGTCCTCATCGTTCCTTCGCTTCAGGACCACATGGTCAACCCTCAGCCTGCGCTGAATTTTGCCAAGCTGATCGGAGCCAAGACATTTCTGCTGAAAGGCGATTGCGGCCACCTCGCCACCCGCTGCGAGTCAGCAACACTGAATCCTGTGGTTCGTGCCTTTCTCGACGCGAACTAAGCAATTGTGAAACCAGAAGCTTTGTATGAGCGCTCTTCCAACTCGCTAATTTGCTGACTCTCTAAC
>DASYYN010000180.1:0-30441 GCA_035933815.1 Acidobacteriaceae bacterium | reverse complement strand
GGCATCGCTCCCTTGGCCGGTCATCGAGCTGCTGGCGCAATTGACTCCGCTCAGCACCGGCGTCGCCGCGGGTGAAAGGTTGATCGCATAAGTCGCGGTGACTCCGCCTGACTGGGCAGTCAGCGTCGCTGTCTGCGCCGTCGTAACGGAGGAAACCGTTGCGGTGAATCCGACGCTGCTGGCGCCGGCCGGAACCACCACTGAACTGGGCACCGCTACAGCGCCGCTGCTACTGCTCAGCGAGACGGCCAGTCCGCCGGACGGCGCTGCGCCGGTTAGTGATACGGTGCAGGCATCGCTCCCGGCACCGGTTAACGAACTGCTCGTGCAGCTCAGCGCGCTCAGCGTACCGGCGGATTGCCCGGTCCCGCTCAATGCAATATTAACTGTCGAGGCGTTCGTCGCCAGGCTCACTGAACCGGTGGCAGAACCGGCCACGGTCGGGTCGAAGCTCACCGTCAGATTCGCCGTCTGACCAGGATTGAGCGTCAGGGGGAGGGCCATACCCGAAATTCCGTAGCCGATTCCGGTCACCGTCGCCGCGCTGATGGTCAGCGCAGCTGTACCCGATGACGTAACCGTTACAGACTGGGTCGCCACCGAGTTCAACATCACGTTGCCAAAACTAACTGATCCCGGATTCAGTTTCACACCAGGGCTCGATGCGCCGAGATTCAGATTGTGCTGCTTGTGCGAATTGGTAGTCGAAGCCGTCAGCGTCACTGTCTGCGCATTCGCAACCGGAAAATAGGAGAGCGAGAAACTGCCGGTGGTCGTACCTGCCGCCACGGTCATGACGCTGGGCACCGTGACAGCCGTGCTGCTGCTGGAGAGGCCGACAGTAAGTCCACCCGTATCTGCAGGCGAGTTCAGCGTAAGCGAGCAGTTCTCCGTTCCCTGCCCGACCAGGTTGTCGCTGTCGCAGGTGAAATCGCCGAGAATGCTCTGAATCGTCGAGCCTGTGCCGCTCATCTGGATCGTCGCGCTTCCCTGGGACGTATTGGTCGCGAGGGTCAGCGCTCCGCTGAATGAGCCGGGATTGGCCGGATCGAAATTGAGTGTCAGCGACGCACTCTGACCCGGGCTCAGGGTCAGCGGCAGGGCCAGGCCGCTCAGGCTAAATCCCGATCCGGTCACGGTCGCGGAACTGATGGTCAGGGGCGCGGTTCCCGAGGAGGTCATCGTGACCGATGCGGTTACGGCTGTGTTGACCGTTGCCGTACCGAAAGCCACGGACGTCGTGCTCAGCGTCAGGCCCGGCTGTTCAGAAATTGTTCCGTTGCCGCTCAGGCCGATGCTGGTCGTCGAACCCGGCGTGGTCAGCGCCAGAGTCCCCGCCGCGGCTCCTGCCGCTTTCGGCGCAAAGTCCACCGTCAAAGTGACGGACGAGCCTGCGGCCAGCGTCAGGGGCGCCGCCGCACCCGTAAGGGAGAAATACTGTCCGGTCACCTGAGCCTGCGAGACCTGAATCGCGGCTGTTCCCGTGTTCGTTACCGTTACGGTCTCCGCTGCCGTGTTGCCGACAGTGACAGCTCCGAACAGTAAGGACGTACTGGAAACCGACAGCGATCCCGCAGTCGAAGTTTTGGACGTTACGCCCGGAACGGTAACGCCGCAGCCGCCAATGGCCAGAGAGGCCAGGACGAGCAGAAAGGTAGCGGACCAGCTAACAGTCCTCGAAACGTGCGCGCTCTCGATCTTGCAAAACAACCCCGTCAGCAATGACCCGCAACGAGGAGAGACGGCAGTCTGGCTAGCGCCGCAGCGCTGGGGGGGACCAAATTTGTCGTGCTCCACTTACTCGACCTCGAAATAACGTTCTCAGCGAACGCTTCTACCCCATGAGCACTCCAGTCTTGAGTTGAGTGACAACGCGCATACTCAAGTGCAAGGCAAGGACAGCAATTCATCGTGCGACAACCGCCCAAGTATCTATATGTACTGAATGCAGGAAGAAGCGTACGCCGAAATTGCACGTTCGTCACCAAAATTCCGATGACCAACGTTACTCTGGTGTCCCACTAATTCGCCATTTACTTTGAACGAGATACATTCTTGCGCGGATTTGCGCAGGGTGAGGACTTGCCTGGAGCAGCGAATTTTTTGCCTGATTACCGGAAAGAATTTCCCACCGGAGTATCCACAGTCTAGTTACGTTCGTTGCAGAAAATAGCACCGTTTACTGCAACTGACACGTTATCCGCAGTAATCTGGCAGCGCACGTGCTCAGGTGCAGACGAAAACCGGGGCCGTCTGGTCCCGGATTTCAGCCTCGCGCCTGCGCTTCTCCGGCGATCTTGCGCAGTTCAGGAAGGATTTGTCCCAGCGCTCGAGGCTCCGCTGATCGCGTCCCGAGCGCAAAGTAAGCCGGCCGATACAGCTGATACAGCTTTTCACAAACAGCCGCGGACTCCGGATTCGGCGTGAACACCGAAAAATCCGGGCACAGCTTCGTCTGCGCCTTCTCGATTGAGGGAAACGCGCCGGCAGCCATCATGGCGAAAATCCCCGAGCCCAGACTCGTCGGCACGCTCGACGGCACCAGCACCGGCTTGTTCAGCACATCGGCGTAAACCTGGTTGAGCACTGGATTGTTCTGCGGAACGCCGCCGCCGTTGATCACTCGCTCAACAGGCACGCCGTACTCCGCGAGCCGCTCCAGAATGATCCGCGTGTGGAACGCAGTCCCTTCGATCGCCGCGAACAGTTCATCCTGTGCGGTGTGCACCAGATTCCAGCCCAGCGTCACGCCGCCGACTTCGGCATTCACCAGAACTGTGCGATCGCCATTGTCCCAGGAGAGCCGCAGCAGCCCCGTCTGACCGGCGCGATAGCGCTCCAGCCCCTTCGATAACTCCGAAACCTGCGTTCCCGCCCGTCGTGCAATCGCCTCGAAGATATCCCCGGTTGCAGATAAGCCCGCCTCAATCCCGGTGTACTGCGGGTGCACGCTGCCCGGCACCACGCCGCATACTCCGGGGATCAGCCGGGTTTCGTGTGCCATCGCGATGATGCACGTCGACGTTCCTACGACGTTGACCACATCGCCCTCGCGGCATCCGGCGCCCAGCGCATCCCAGTGCGCGTCGAAGGCGCCCACCGGGATCGGAATCCCCGCCTTCAGCCCCAGTTCCCCCGCCCATTGCTCCGCCAGATGTCCGGCCAGATGATCCGAGGTCTGATATTCCCCGGCCATCTTTTCCCGGATTCCGTCCAGCAGCGGATCAACGGCGGAGAGAAACGCCTGCGACGGCAGCCCGCCCCACTTTGGATTCCACATCCATTTGTGACCCATGGCGCAGACGCTGCGCTTCACCCGCCGTGGGTCCGTGATCCCGCACAGCGTCGCTGCGACCATGTCGCAGTGCTCGAAGGCTGACGCGAGTTGCGCGCGCTTTTCCCGATTGTGCCGCAACCAGTGCAGCAGCTTTGCGAATCCCCACTCGTGCGAGTACACGCCGCCGCACCACTCGATGGCTTCCAGGCCCTGCTTGTGCGCCAGGGCCGTGATTTCCTGCGCCTCCGACTTGGCGCGGTGATCGCACCACAGGTAGTACTCATCCAGCGGCTGCATCTGCGCGTCTACCGGCACCACGCTGGAGCCGGTGGTATCGAGTGCAATGGCCTCGACGCGCTCCCCGGAAATCCCCGCTGATTTCACAGCCTCGCGCGTGGCCTCCGCCAGTGCCCGCATGTGGTCGGCGTGCGCTTGCGTCGCGTAATCGGGATCCTCGCGCTTGCGGTGCAGCGGATATTTGGCGACGGCGGTGCCCAGCCGTCCCTTGTCGCTGTCCAGGATAGAGACGCGGACGCTCAGGGTTCCAAAATCCACTCCAGCAACAATGGCCATCGTTCTCCTCGGACGCGGCTCAGTCCTCGGCCGCTCCCAACCAGAGTATCGGAACAGGCCATCCTGTCCGGGCAGAAATCCACAGAGGCAGTAGACAGCCTACCCCCTTCCGGATGTAGAGTGTCTGCACCATGGCGAAGCCGAAGGAAGAAGAATATCGCAACAGGATCGAGCTGCTGCAGGGCACGCTCGACATGCTGATCCTGCAGACGCTGCAGTGGGGTTCGCAGCACGGGTACGGCATCAGCCAGGCCCTGCGCACGCGTTCGGGCGACGTGCTGCAGGTGGAAACGGGCTCCCTTTATCCCGCCCTGCACCGCATGGAACGCCACAAGTGGATCGCCGCCGAGTGGCGCATGACCGAGCAGAACCAGCGCGCCCGTTTTTACCGGATTACCGCCGAGGGCCGCCGGCAGTTAGCGCGCGACCGCTCCCGCTGGAGCACGATGGCAGCCGCCATCGCATCCATCCTCGAAGCCTGATGACCGCAGGAGACATCGATGAACCTGAGCTGGTTGCGTTTCGATCGTCGCAAGGCCGAGCTGGATGCTGAACTCGATGCGCACCGCAGGATGGTAATTGCCGACCGCATCGCCCGCGGAGAATCCCCGGCCGAAGCCGAAGCCGCAGTCAGCCGCGAACTGGGCAACCTGCCGCTCGCCAAAGATGTCGCTCGCGACACCTGGGGCTGGGTCCGGCTCGAACGCCCCGCTCAGGACTTCCGTTATGCGGTTCGCCAGATGCGCCGCTCTCCCGGGTTCACCGTCACCGTCATCGGCACGCTCGCTCTGGGCATCACAGCCGCCGCGGCGATGTTTACCGTGGTCGATCACGTCCTGCTTCAGCCCACTTCCTACCGTGAGCCCGCGCGTCTCGTCTCTCTCCATGAGAGCGACGGCGCTCGCCAGTGGGATGTGCCCTGGCCCGATCTCCGGCAGTGGATCGAACAGAGCCACTCGTTCCAGCAGATCGCCTTCAGTACCGGGCTTGGCGGCCGCAATTATCTCGAGAGCGGCCACGCCGCGATGGAGATCAACGGCGCTTCCGTCAGCGCCAACCTGTTCGACACGCTGGGGATGAAGCCGCAGCTCGGCCGCGGATTCGTACCCGAAAGCCCAACGTACGCCAGCAAAAACGCGGGGCTCATCGTTCTCAGTGATGTGGTCTGGAAGCAAGCCTTCGGCAGCGACCCACACATCCTTGGCGAGACGGTGCGGATCAACGATACGCCGTATACCGTTGCCGGCGTCATGCCGCCTGGATTTCAGTATCCGGCCGTCACCACGGTTGGTCCGCACGCCTGGGTTTGGGTGAGCTATCAGCTCGGACCGCGGGACAACGGCCGCGACTGGAACTCCGATCGTCTCCATGTGATCGCACGCCTGCTGCCAGGCCTCACGGTCGCCCGGGCTCACGCCGATATGGCTGCGATCCAGAACCGCATTACCGCCGCGCTCACTGACCCCGAGGAGCGCAAACAAGCCAGCCAAGTCAGTATCCAGCGGTACGACAGCACTCTCGTCCAGGCCGACCTCCGCAAAGCGCTGCTCGCGCTGCTCGCCGCTTCCGGAATCCTCTGGCTGATTGCTGCCGTCAATGTGACCAATCTGCTGCTCGCTCGCAGCACCGCCCGCCAGCGTGAAATTGCCATGCGCGGCGCACTCGGCGCCGGGCGCGGCCGAATCGTCCAGCAGATGCTCGTCGAAGGCCTTGTCTTCAGCCTCAGCGCCGCCGTGCTCGGCGCTGCGTTGGCGTTCACCTCCGTTCGCCTGCTCGGGCATGAAATGAGCCTGCGCCTGCCGATTCCGGTCCCCGCCACTCCCGACAGCTCCATTCTCCTCGCGCTGCTTGGCCTGACGACTCTCACGGCAGTGCTCTCATCGGCATGGCCAGCGTGGATCGCGGCGCGTTCCCCGATCGAACCCGCGCTCCGTCAGGGAGGCATGCAATCCGGCGTGGGCCGAGGCCACCACCGTATTCGTGGTGGCCTCGTCTCGCTGGAGATCGCCCTCTCGCTCACGCTGCTCGTCGCATGCGGGCTCCTGCTCCGGACGCTCTATTCGCTGCGTCACGTGCCGCTCGGCTACCGCACCGACCACATCGTTGTCGCCCATCTCGATATCCCGTCGTTCCGCTTCGTCCATCGCGACATGACGCAGCAGCTGTACCTGCCTCTGCTCGAGCGCGCGCAGCATCTCCCCGGCGTGCAGGCCGCGGGCCTGATCAGCATGGTGCCGCTGGGCAATACATTCGTTATCCACTTCGAGATGCAGCTCAACAGCAACACGCGGATCGTCTCCTATATGAAAGCCGCCACACCGGATGTGCAGAAGGTTTTCGGATTCAAAATGGCGGCCGGCCGCTTTTTCAATGATCAGGACACGGCCAATTCGCAGCCAGTTGTTGTCGTCAACGAGGCCTTTGCACGCCTGTACTCGCCGGACAAGAACAACCCGAACGAAATCATCGGCGCAAAGTTATTGAACATGCGCAGTACGCCGGCAATCATCGTCGGCATCCTGGATGACGCGCACCAGGGCACGGCCGTGGCTCAGCCTTCGCAGCCGGAGGCGGATATCGATATCCGGCAACTCACTCCCGATGTCACTTTCTACAACGCGCTCGAGGGCATCGCGATGGATCTTGCCCTGCGCACCAGCCGCCCTGCATTGGAGATGACCCCCAACTTGCGGCAGATCCTGCGTGGCGCCAGCCCCGAACTTGCCTCGGCCAACATCACGACTATGGATGAGATCGTCGAAGACTCCTGGGCCAGCCAGCGCCTGGCGGCGCACCTGCTCGAGATATTCGGAGCCTCCGCGCTGTTTCTCTGCGTCGCCGGCCTCTACGGTCTGCTCGCCTACGTCGTAACGCAACGCACCCGCGAGATGGGAGTTCGCATCGCGCTCGGCGCCACGCGCGGCAATCTGCTGTGGCTAATTCTCCGCCAGGCCGGATTCCTGCTCATCGTCGGCGTGATCGCCGGATCCGCGCTCGCCTTCGCCTCGGCACGCCTGCTGCGCGGCTTCCTTTACGGAGTACAAGCCCACGATGGATGGACCCTCACCGTCGCAGCTCTGGCGCTCTTCTTCAGCGGAATACTCGCCGCGTACTTGCCGGCGCGCCGCGCCGCCCGCGTGGAGCCCATGCAGGCTCTGCGCGCCGAGTAACGTGGAAAGAGACGATGCCTACTGTACGCGTCCGGTACTGGCAGTCAGGCGCAGAATCTCCGCCGCCGCTTCGGCGGCATCGGGTCGGCAGCCTGTATATGTCTGGGCCTGAGCTACAGCACGCTCGAAATACCGCACCAGTTCGGGCGACTCTCCCAAAACGTGCGGGGTATTTTGCAACAGAAGCATTACCGCCTGGCTCTGGTCGATCAGGACGGGGTTCCAGCAACACCCCGCTTGCCAGGTCAGACCAAAAATCCAGCCGATCGGGACTGGAGCGGTTCCGCATTCGGCAACGGGCGCGACATGCGATTCCGGAGCGCCGTTGCGCAGCAGCATTGGCCGCGGATACGGGTGCACCAGACCTTCAGAACCGATCAGCGCATATTCGTCTGACAAGTAGACAGCTCCGCGGCGGACCAGCTCGGCCACCAGCGTGGATTTCCCTGAATGCGTTCTGCCCGGCAAAAGCAGCCCCTGGCCTTCCACCGCGACCACGCCCGCATGAATGACGCGCCATGATGAAAGGCGCGCGACGATGGCATCGTCGAGGACGCGGACACTACTGGCCTCCAGTTGGTCCAGACTTGGCGCAGATGCCATCATCTCATCGGCCAGCCAGAGACCAACCCCGCCATCGGCATTCCCCACCCGAACCAAAATGTCCGCGCTTTGCGCCCCGCCGGCAGAGCGGCGCAGCGAGGGAAAAATGCAGCGCTCCAAGAGCTGCATTCCCGCCCAGCTGTCCGCAATGGCGCGAATTCGGCAGCCAAAGGCATCCACATCGAAGCAATGAATCTCATTGCTCAATGGCAGGCGCACTGCGGATATAGTCGGGGCGCTCATACGTACTGGGGACAGCTGGAGAGCAGAAATACTACAGGGATGCGCCTGTTCCGTCAGTTGGACACTGTTAGGTTGCGTCGCATCCGCAGGATTGCCCAAGTCAGGCTAGGGCGTCATAAATCTCTTCGGATCGCGCGGAGGCCCGGGATTGAAATGGCGGCGCCGATTGTTGATGGGACCGGGCTCGAGCGAACCGGCGCGTTCGGCGAACACCTTCTGCTCTGCCAGGCTCATCGCGGCTACGACCGGGACAGCCGCCATACCGGCGATGAAAGTCCGTCGGGACGGCTGCGGAACCTCTGAAGTCGTAACCAGCTTTTTCTCGCGAAGCTGAAAGACGGCATCTTCGGCCGCCTCGGGCGTCATCCCGGCCTTTTCCACATCAGCGGCGATTGCGCTGAGCGTCGTCGGTTGATTGCAGGCCTCCCAGGCGAGGCCGGCGCTTGCATTCATGGCTATAACGGCATCATTGCGGGTATCGACAACGACTCGGGAACCGTCCGGCAGCTTTGTTTCCTGCAGAAAGGAACTTTCAGCACGTTCAACGAGCATAGTACCTCCACATCTGCGTATCGAAATGGTGGCCGGAACCGCTTGCGAAGGAAGCTGCTGACGGTTCACTACGTATGAGCGAGTCTAACCGCTGGCGTGGGCAATAGATATTCAACTCACGTAACCGCATGGGAACTATTGAGTAATGGCACTTTGAAGTACCTTTTTGCTAACAGTTGGCTATTAGCACTGAAAGTCCAGCAGAAACTCTGGCCATACCATGGCCACGCATCGCGAACCATCCCAGGCACCACCTTCAGGGGATACAAGAGAGGCGCAATTCCGGGAGAGAATAGTTCGGGGTGTCCTGATCTTCGCCGTCCGGGACGAGCACAGTAAGGGCAGGGCTGCCGGATGCCGCTCCAGACGAAATTCCGGCACTCTGAAAAAGCCGAATGAAAGCAGATCCGAACTCCTCCGCTCTCCTGCTGGCAATCGCCCGCCACTCGCTGCAACGCGATCCGGACGCAATTCGCAAAACCGCACAGGCTGTATCGGACTGGCCGTCCTTTGTGGCCATGGCGCGCGCTCATCGCATGGCGCCGATGGCGTATCAATGTCTCGAGGAGGCGCTGGCTGCCATCCCCGCTGCCACTCACGAGCAACTGGCCGCTGATTATGAGCGGAATCTCTGCCAGTCCACCGTGGCTGCTTCAGAATTGCTGGCGGTGCTCGCCGCCTTCGAGCACGAACAGATCAGGACGATGCCCTTTAAGGGAATCGTCCTGGCTGCTTCCGCCTATCCGAGCCTCGAAATGCGAGCGTGCGGTGATCTCGACCTGTTGATCTGCGTGCAGGACCTCGACCGGGCAAACGCAGTCCTTCGCGCGCGCGGTTTCGGGCCCGTTCCCGCCGAACTGCGAGGTCGTGCTCCTGCCGAACCGGGAACTGATCTGAACCACGAAGACACGCTCCTGCGTCCCAGCGACGGCATGATCGTCGAGCTGCGCTGGAAGCTGGATTTCATCTACGGCCGCTACGGCCGGGACCTCGGCCTGGATTGGGCGTGGCAGGGGCACCAAATCGCGCAGGTGACCGGAGCTGCGGTTCCATGCATGAGCCCCGAAAAGAATCTCCTGATGCTTTGCATGCACGCCAGCCGGCACATCTGGTCGCGGCTGCTCTGGATCTGTGACATTGCTCATCTGATCGCATCGTCACCGGAGCTTGACTGGGATTCCGTCGAAACTCAGGCGCGTGCGCTTGGGCTGTGGAAGCCCCTCGCGCTCGGAATCCTGCTGGCAGAGCGGGTGCTGGGATCCCCTATGGATTGTCCCCTGCTTCCTTCCATGCAGCGGGATGGAACGATTCTGAAGCTGGTTCAGCACTTTGAGAAACATGTGCTAACGATGCCCGGAGTTGGTCCCGCAGGCCGCCTGCCCTACAATCTTCTGCTGCTCGATCTTCGTGACCGCATGCGCGTCCTGTTTACTCCGAGCATCTTCAAGCCAAATGAACGGGACCGCGCCGCTCTCAACATGCTCCTACCGCAACCGCTGTATTACCTCGTGCGGCCTTTTCGCATTCTGCTGGATCGCTCTTCGAGGTAATTCGCTCACCATCGGAACCCACTGTCGGCGATCGACTTCTCAGCGCAGTGTGAGTGACGGTCGCAGCACACTATCCAGTTTGTATCCTGCTGCCTCGGCAGCGTGGGTCGCCTCCTGCCCTTCGGCCTCAATCTCGCGGAAGGCTCTGCTCGTCGCCGGCGATTTCCCCGTGGGATCCTTCCGCGCCAGCTCGACCAGCCGCGGCAGCAAACGCCACCACACCAGCCGCTCGTGCGCTTCTTTATTGAACCAGCGATGCCCCTGCGCCTCGTGCAGCCCCGTTAGCCAAGCCACATCCGGATTGTCCCAGTCCAGCCCCGCCCCTTCCTCCGTCACCAGCAATCGGACCCGCGCCGCCGCCCGGTACGCGTCATCTCCTTCGAGCCCGAGCGGATGGAAGGCGTCAGCCAGCACGCTGCGCAAGTACAGCTTGTCGAAAACCTCGCCGCGGTTGCGCTCCGGCGGCAGCAATTCCGCAAAGGCGCTCACCAAACACCACGCCGCCACCGGTGACCATACCGCAGGCGCGCTCACCGTCGGGCTGTAACTTGGCAGCACCGCGCGCGCTTCCGCCGGCCACGTGCGCTCGACGCATTCCTTCTCCAGTTGCGGGACAAGCGACGCCGCCTCCAGCAATTCTCTGTACTTCGCCTGAGCAGAGCGATACCGCCGGTCGGCGCCGTCCACCCGGTCTGCCGATGCGCCGGCCTCGGCCGCAACTTTGTCCGCCGTGCTCGCCTTCCGCTCCTCGGCCGTGCTGACACCGAGCGCTGCGATCGCCTCCCGGAAGAATCTCTCCGCCCGATTTGTCAGCGCCTCGAAGGTCTCCTCGCGTCCGCACGGAGCCTCACTGGCCCGCGCCAGCGGCTTTCCATCAGCCGTTTCCGCTTCCGTCTCTGCCAAATCCGCATAGCAGCGGAGCAGATCCGCATCGAGCGCACGCTGCAAAGCCGCATGCACGGGCCGCAGTTTGAATTTGTCCAGCGCCTCATCGAGGCTCCACACGCCGTGCCCGTTCAGGTCATTGCACAGCGCGTCCCAGGGATACTCCGCAGTCGGCTGCAAAACGCGCCAGTTCTGCAGCACGTGATACTGATAGGCATTCAGCTGCAGGCGCAGGCCGCGGTCGCGAATCTCACTCCCCCAGCGCAGATAATGCAGCCCATTCTTGTTGTCCTGGTACGCAAGCACCGGGTTGCCGTCACCAGGCAGCCCCAGCGCCTCATGCAGCTTCAGCGTACGCAGGCCGCCCGTCGCCTTATCGCCCTTCGCCGCCGATCCATGCAGCGTGCCTGACGTGCTGCCGTACTTGTTGTGACAGACGACCAGCGCCCGCTGATCCCCGGCGCGGTTCGACCACGCATAGACGTTCTCATCCACGCTGCCGTCATCGCGCCAGAAATCGAACAGCCAGAAATTTGCGCTTTCCGCAAACACGTGGCGGTTCTTCAGCAGCGGCGCAATCTCGCGCTGATGCCGCTCCACGAGGTGCTGATTTGGCGTCTCCTCGTACCGTGGACGCTTGTACTCCATCCCGTACTTTTCCGTGAACGCCTCGATCTGCCCGTGCCCGAACATTGGCAATCCCGGCAGCGTGCACATCATGGTGCACACGCCGAAATACTTGTCCCCTGTGCCGAACTGATCGATGGCCGTGCGCTCGTCGGGATTGCTCATGAAGTTCACGTACCGCTTCAGAATGTCCGGATCGAACTCGATAGTGTTCTTTATCACCGAGCGATACTTCGCGTTCTCCTCGTCGCGCACCATATTCATGAATGCGCTGTTGTACACGCGGTGCATGCCAAGCGTGCGCACGAAATAGCCTTCGAGCAGCCAGAAGGCTTCCGCCAGCAGCAGCGTCCCCGGCACTTCCGCCGCCACGCGATCCACCACCTCGCGCCAAAATTCATTCGGCATGGCCGCATCGAACTGCGCCTGCGTCATCGCGTACTCCGCCCGCGAAGGAATCGACCCGCCGCTGCCGGGCACCGGGAACCACAGCCGCTGCACGTGACGCCGCGCCAGGGTCATCGCAGCGTCGAAGCGGATGATTGGGAAGAGTCGCGCCACGTGGAGAATGGTCTGGATCACCTGCTCGCGCACATCGGCGCGCAGATAGTTCAGCTGCGCCGTGTCGTTCCACGGAAAGCTGGTGCCGTCGTTTCCGTGATAGATGTACTCCACGTGACCGCTGCCGTTGTCCCGGCGCCTGAAGACAACCGCCGCGTCGGTCTGATCGTAATAATGATCCTCGATCTTCAACTCGACGCGCCCATCATGCGACAGGTCCGGCCCATTGAAGCTGTACGCGGGGTACGGCGTGTCCGGCCGGGACAAAAACCACTCCGGATGCTCGATCACCCATGGCGAATCGATGCCCATGTGATTCGGCACCATGTCGCTCGCCAGCCGAACTCCGTAGCGCGCCGCGCGGTCGCGCAGGTTGCGGTAAGCATAATCGCCGCCCAGGTCATCCGCGATCCGGTATTCGTACAGCGAGTACGCTGATGCCACTGCGTCGGCCTGGCCGCGCATGCGCTTGATGCTCTGCGAAGCCCGGCTGCGCTCCCACACGCCGATCAGCCACAGCGCATTCAGTCCACGCCGCGACAGCTGCTCCAGTTCCTCGTCGGGAATCTGGTCGAGGCGCTCGATTGGCCGCCCGTACTGCCGCGACAGCTGCGCCAGCCACACGTAGGTGCTCTTCGCGATCATCACCACGTTGGGCATCCAGTCCTGGTCAGGACTGAAGCGCTCATACTCAATGTCGCCGGGATGATACGTCGGCACTTCGTATTCCTGTCCGAACTCGAAGGGCCGGTGATGCCGATGCCCCGTCGGCGGATGAAACCGCATCCAGACGGCGATTTCTTCTTCCTTCAGCACATCGGTCGCCAGCAGCACCTTGCTGAGAGCTTCGCCCAGATACTCCGACCAGTTCTGCCGGATCCACGCCAGCTGCCCCGCCAGTGAATCCGGCGCGGCCTCCATCGGCGCGCGCAACAGATCCAGCAGATTGCCGCTGCCCATCCCCGTCGCCGGCCGCGTCGCAAAATAATTCCGCAGTTCCTTCGTGACTTCGCTGTAAGACGTGCTCTGCGCCAGCTTCGTGTCGTCGTACAGTTCCCTGAACGGCCTGAACGCGGGATTCTGATTCGCCAGCCACAGCAGCATCAGTTCTTCCAGCACGGCCTCGCGATGGCTTACACCGCCGGTTGATCCGTTCAGCCACTCATCGACCTTCGCGTCGCCGCGATACAGCGCAACATTGGGAAATTCCTCGACAAACGCGCGCAGCAACCGGTCGACATTGTGCTCGCCCACGCGGGAACCAAACCACTGGAGCGCCGCTTCCGTAACCTGCGGATCACGGCTTTGACGGAACCTCGCGACCAGTGCGTGGCTGATCTCGTCAATCAGCCCCATGGCAAACAGCGCGCCCGGCTGTACCGGCTGGTCCTTCGGCCGCGTCTCGCTCATACGGAAGGCCAGCTCACGGCACTCCGCCAGGTTGCCGAAGATCACGTTTCCGACAAAATTGAACAGTGTTTCGCTGACCTGGTAGCGGTCGCGAGCCTCGCGCGAAATATGAAATTCCATCATCACTGGTCTTCTTAGACGCGGAATCTTGTCACGCTGCTGGCAGATGTTCTGCTGAATGAAGTGCCGGGCCTTTTTTACACATCTAAAACCCTACACCCGGTGCTGAGCTGCTTGTTTTGCCGGCGTGCTGGCTTGCTAACTCGCTAATCTGCTGGCTCGCTGCCTTGCTCATGCGACGGGATTTTCGAGCGTCCCGATCCCGTCAATACTGATCCGGATCACGTCGCCTCTCTCCAGCGTAAAGGAATCCGGCGGCACAATGCCCGTTCCCGTCAGCAGAAACGCGCCGTGCGGGAATGTCTGGTCCAGATAGAGGTAATGCGCTAATTCCTGCGGTTTGCGCTTCATCTGCGCCACCGTCGTCTCGCCGGTAAACGCCGCCTGCCCCGCGCGCTCAATGGATATCGAGATCCTCGTCGTCTCCGGCAAATCGCCCCTGCGCACCAGAATTCCCGGCCCCAGCGCGCAGCTGCGGTTGTATATCTTCGCCTGCGGCAGGTACAGCGGATTCTGCCCTTCAATATCCCGCGAGCTCATGTCATTGCCGATCGTGTAGCCCACAATTTCGCCGCTCGGATTGATCACCAGCGTCAGCTCCGGCTCCGGAACCGACCAGTTCGCGTCGCTGCGCAGTCCCACCGCCGCACCCGGCCCGACCGCCTTGTGTGGCTGACATTTGAAGAACAGCTCCGGCCGCTCCGCCGAATAGACCCGATCGTAGAAATCCCCGCCGCCCGCATCTTTCGATTCCGCCATGCGCGCCGCGCGGCTCCGCAGATACGTCACGCCCGCCGCCCACACTTCCTGGTTTCCGATCGGCGCCAGCAGTTCTTCGCGCCGCAGTGCGCCGGCGCCCGTGGCTCCCGCCTTCAGCAAGCCTTCAAGATAGGTGTGCAGATCGTCGCGCACCAGCAACTCGTCGAGTGAACCCTCGACGGGATTGATCCGCCCCTCCTGCTCCACCACCCAGCCATGTTTCGTGCGATATAGAATCACCGTCCGTCTCCCAGCCTCGTCACAATTCTCTCCACATCGTAGACGCACCCGCCCCAGACGCCGCCGCTCGCCTCCACCAGCGCCGCCCACAACCGCGTGTCCTCCGGTAGATCAGGATGCGGCCGCAGATCCGCACGCGGTTTCCGCTGCGCCAGCCGCCGCACTCCTTCCTCTGGCCCAAATATTTCGCCCTTCTCTCCAACCAGATGCACGCTCGCGCTCAGCTGTTTCTGATCGATGCGAATCTCCACCACATCCCCGTCTACCAGCTTACCGATGGCGCCCCCAGCCAGCGCCTCGGGCGAAACATGCCCAATGCACGGCCCAGTCGATACGCCGCTGAATCGGCCGTCGGTGAGCAGCGCCACGTGCCGGCAGTGCGGCAGGGCTTTCAGCGCCGCCGTGATCTGGTAAATCTCCTGCATGCCCGCGCCGCGTGGGCCGCAGCAGACCAGCACCATCACGTCGCCCGCCGCAATCTGCCCCTGTTTGATCGCCGCAATTGCATCGCTTTCCAGCGTGAACACGCGCGCCGGCCCGCGATGATAAAAAATCCCCTCCTCGCTCACCAACCGCGGATCGATCGCTGTGCTCTTCACCACTGCCCCTTCCGGCGCCAGATTTCCCGCCGGGAAACACACCGTGGAGCTCAGCCCGCGCTCTCTCGCTCGACCCGGCGTCATGATCACCTCATCGGCATCGATCCCGTCCCGTTCGCGCAGATTCTCCTTCAGCTTCCGCCGCCGCTCGCTCTGCTCCCACCAGTCGAGACCTTCGCCGAGCTTCACTCCTGCCGCGGTCATCGCATTCGTATCGAGCAGCCCCGCCCGCCGCAGGTGCAGCATCACCTCCGGCACGCCGCCTGCGAGGAACACCTGCACCGTCGCGAAGCCGCGCGGCCCATTCGGCAGCGCGTCGACAAGGCGCGGAACCTCGCGGTTGACCCGCATCCAGTCTTCCATCGACGGCCGCCTCCGGCCCGCTGCATGAGCAATGGCCGGAATATGCAGCAGCAGATTGGTCGAGCCCCCAAAAGCCGCGAACACCACCAGCGCATTCTCGAACGCCGCATCCGTCAGCACGTCGCGCGTGCCAATCCCCGCCTGGCCCATCCGGACCAGCGCCGCCGCCGATCTCTTCGCCGCATCCAGCCACACTGCCTGTCCGCTGGGCGCGAGCGCGGTATGCAGCAAAGCAAGCCCCAGCGCCTCCGCGACCACCTGCGATGTCGCTGCCGTCCCCAGAAACTGGCAGCCTCCGCCGGGACTCGCGCAGGCCCGGCACCCCACTTCAGCCGCGTATTCCAGCGAAATTTGCCCCTGCGCAAATCGGGCGCCGATGGTCTGCACGATCCCCGCGTCTTCCCCCGACTCCGGCAGCAGCGTCACGCCGCCCGGCACCAGAACACTCGGCAGCGCGCCCGACGAGGCTAGCGCCATCATCATCGCCGGCAACCCCTTATCGCAGGTTGCTACGCCCACCACGCCCGCCCGGGTCGGCAGCGAGCGCATCAGCCGCCGCAGCACCGTTGCCGCGTCATTGCGATAAGGCAGCGAATCCAGCATGCCCGTCGTACCCTGCGTCCGCCCGTCGCACGGATCGGTCACCGCCCCGGCAAACGGCACCGCATCCATGTCCTTCAGCGCGCGCGCCGCCTCCGCCACCAGCAGCCCCACTTCCCAGTGCCCGGTATGGAAGCCCAGCGCAACCGCCCTGCCGTCCTCGGCTCGCAGTCCCCCGTGCGTGCTCAGGATCAGCACCTCCGGCCCGCCCAGCCGCTGCGGATCCCAGCCCATGCCCACGTTCATGCTCAACCCGAACAGATTGCCCGAGGGCTGCGTCAGCAGCATCTCCGGCGTTAGCGGCAGCAGCCCTTGCGGCCCCGGCGCATGCGTCGCCACCGCACGCAGGTCCAGCCCCGCCGATTCCAGCACGTCATTCGCCGAAATGTCTTTCATTTGCACCGCATCAATCCGCTGCTCCCACGCTGAAACGTCCATCCATCCTGCAGACTCAGCAAAACCCGCGGCCCTACCTGATTACTGGAGGAACGCACTCGCAGATACCGCCGTAACAGTCCAAAACCCCGTCGGGGGATCAGAGAAAATGTCGGCCCAACCCTCTTCAGATTATCCTCGCCCCTTCCAATCTTCCCCGATAGAATCGGGAAATAGCACTCAGACTCCGCTACCAGGGATACCAACGGCCATGAGCACCGTCCTCGAGCACAGTTCGTCTCTCCTCGCCCGCATCTCCGACCGAACCGCCAGCATTGGCATCGTCGGTATGGGCTATGTCGGACTTCCCCTCGCGCTCCTCTTCAGTGAGCAGGGTTTTCCGGTCACCGGATTCGACATCGACACGAACAAGGTCACGAAGCTTAACGGCGGCGGCTCCTACATCGTGCGTATCCCTGCCACAGAGATTGAGTCGGCCCGCCGCCGCGGCTTCTCGGCCACCAGCGACTACGCTGCGATCACGCGCATGGACGCGGTCATCATCTGCGTTCCCACGCCGCTCAACGAGTTCCACGAACCCGACCTCAGCTTTATCACAGGAACCGCGCAGGCCATTGCCCCGCATCTGCGCCGCGGGCAGCTCATCATTCTCGAAAGCACCACGTATCCCGGCACGACCGAAGAGCTGCTGATCCCGATACTCGAATCCGGCAACCCTCTCGGCCTTCACGCGGAATCTTCCTCCGCTCCCGGCGACTTCTGCGTTGCCTTCTCCCCCGAGCGCGAGGATCCCGGTAACGACAGCGTTGCCCGTCGCGACATCCCTAAAGTGATCGGCGGGAATGGTCCCGTGTCGCAACAGCTAGCCTGCTCCTTGTACGGCAGCATCTTCAACCGCACGGTGCCGGTCTCCACGCCCGCCGCAGCGGAGATGACCAAGCTGCTCGAAAATATCTACCGCTGCGTCAACATCGCGCTCGTCAACGAGCTCAAGCAGCTCTGCGAACGCATGAACATCGACATCTTTGAAGTCGTCGACGCTGCCAAAACCAAACCCTTCGGCTTCCAGGCCTTCTATCCCGGCCCCGGACTGGGTGGACACTGCATCCCCATCGACCCCTTCTACCTCTCCTGGAAAGCGAAGCAGTTCGATTTCCGGACACGCTTCATCGAGCTGGCTGGTGAAATCAACACCGCTATGCCCTGGTATGTGATCGAGAAGACCGCCGAGGCGCTAAACAAGCACCGAAAGGCGCTGAACGGATCGAAGGTCCTCGTGCTGGGCCTGGCCTACAAGAAGGATGTCGACGACCTCCGTGAATCCCCGTCCCTCACCATCATCGAGCTGCTGCAGAAGCGTGGTGCCGAGGTCGCCTATAACGATCCCTACTTCCCGCGCGTCGGTAGGGGCCGCCACTATGCGCTGAACATGAGCTGCGCTTCGCTCGACAACCTCGGCGATTACGACTGCGTGCTCATCGTCACCGACCACTCCAGTTACGACTACCCGCGCATCGTGCGCGAATCGAAGCTCGTTATTGACACCCGCAATGCCACACGCGGGCTCACCGCAAAGAACATCGTCCACTGCTGAGCGTCACCTGTCGCGCTGATCCGCGATGCCCTAATGCTCAAAGCGGGCAAAGAGCGCTGTGCCCTATTCCCTCATCTCGGTCCCCTGCTTTACCGGCTCCATCCCGAGAAGTATGACGCCGGAGAAAGCTACCGATCCGGACATCAGAAGAAAGCCGGCCTGCGAGTTCCCGGTATAGGTCTGCAGCACTCCCACCAGCCAGGTCCCGAAAAATGCTCCGAGTGCGCCGCAGCAGTTAATCAGCGCGATGGTTTCGCCCGCCACGTTGCGCGGCAGCATCTCCGGAACCATAGCGAAAAATGGCCCATACGGCGCATACATGCAGCTTCCCGCCACGATTAAACACGCGAACGCCACCCCGAACGAGTGCTGCACGCTGAAGTACGAGCCCGCCAGCGCCACCCCGGCAATCACCAGGAACGGCCAAACAAATTCCCTGCGGCGCCTGCTGCGGTCGGAAAAATGCGAGACCGCCAGCATCAGCAGCACCGCCGCCAGATACGGCGCCGCTGCCAGCAATCCCGTCCTGCCCATGGCCGCGCCCGTCGCGTTGCGGATGACCACCGGCAGCCACAGAACGAATCCGTAAACGCCCAGGCTCCAGAAGAAGTAGTTGATGCACAGCCGCACGACGTTCTTCTGACGGAACGCCGCTCCCAGGCTGGCGATACGCGGCACCAGCGTCTGCTCCCGATCGAGCTCCTGCTCCAGCAGCGCGCTTCCCTCCGTGCCCATCCAGCTTGCTTCGCGCGGATAATCCCGCACCAGCAGGAGCCACGCGCCTCCCCAGACCACCGACACCAGGCCCTCGATGATGAACGCGTTCTGCCAGCCGATGGCCGCGATCAGGAAACCTGTCACCGCCGACATCCACAGCACCGTCAGCGGATTACCTAGCATCATCAGCGCGTTGGCCCGCGACCGCTCCGCACGCGTAAACCAGCGCGTCAACACGATCAGCATCGCCGGAAACACAAAGCTTTCTGCCACGCCCAGCAGCACGCGATCCACAACCAGCAGCCAGTAAATGCGGATCACGCCGGTGAGCGCCGCGAATGCACCCCACGCCACCAGCGCCCAGAAAACCATCCACCGCGCACTCGTCCGCTGCAGCAGCGAGATGGCCGGAACCTGCGGCAGAAAGTATCCCAGGAAGAACAGCGATGCCAGCAGTGACGACTGATACCCCGTGATGTGCAGGGTCTTCGCCAACCCCGCCGCCGCGCCGAAGCCGAAGTTCGCGCGATCCAGGTAAGCAAGGCTGTAGGTGATGAACGCCGCCGGTAACAGCCGCGTCCAGCGTCGCTTCAGATCGGCATCGGCCTGATTCATGCGCGCGGTCCAGTAGACCACATCGCTGACACCGTGCGCTTTGGTAATGCCCCGCTGCGGAACTTACCCCGCCGTACCGCCGTATCGGGAGTACGATGGACCCGCAATTCCAACCGGAGGCACTGCCGTTCTGCACGCCATGAACATCCCACGGCTCGCTCGATTTCCGCTTTCATTCCTGCTTCTCTCCGCTGCCTTCACCTCTGCCCAGACCGCGCCCGCCGCTCCTGACGCCAACGCGCCGTACCGCAATCCGAAGCTCACAGTAGAGGAGCGGGTGGCCGACCTGCTGCCGCGCATGACCCTCGAAGAAAAAGTCGCGCAGATCAGCGGCGGCGAGCAAATTCAGGGAGCGATCGATCCAACAGGCACCTGGGAACTGCAAAAAGTACGCGCCGCCATGATCCAGTCGCAGGGCCCGGACTTCTCCATCACGCCCCGCAACTCCGCGCTGCTGCGCAATGCCGTCCAGCGCTATCAACTCGAAAAGACGCGCCTGGGCATCCCCTACCTTTTCCAGGGCGAGGCGCTCCACGGCTTCATGGAGGACGGCAGCACCAGCTTCCCGCAGGCCCTCGGCCTCGCTGCGACATTCGATCCCGCGCTCGTACATCGGGTCTTCACCGCTGCCGGGAATGAAGCCGGCGCGCGCGGCATGGACCAGGTCTTCACTCCCGTCCTCGACATCGCCCGCGACCCGCGATGGGGCCGCACGGAAGAAACCTATGGAGAAGACCCCTTCCTGGCCGCGCGCATGGGGGTCGCAGCCGTTACTGGCCTGCAGGGCCCAACCTGGATCATCGGCCGCGATCACGTCATAGCCACGGCCAAGCACTTCGCCGTGCACGGCCAGCCGGAGGGCGGCACCAATACTGCTCCGGGCAACTACTCCGAGCGCATTATCCGGGAAAACTTCCTCGTTCCCTTTCAGGCCGCCGTCCAGCAGGGACATGTCGGAAGCGTGATGGCCTCGTATAACGAAATTGACGGCATCCCATCGCACATCAACCACTGGCTGCTCGGCCGTGTGCTGCGCCAGGAGTGGGGCTTCAAGGGATTCATCACCTCTGACGGCGAAGGCATCCAGATGCTCTGGCAGACGCACCACGTCGCCCGCAACAACGCGGACGCTGCCCGCCAGGCTCTCGCCGCAGGCGTCGACTACGACCTCTCCGACGGCTCTGCTTATCGCACGCTGCTTTGGCAGGTGAAGCAGGGCGTGGTGCCCGAAAGCCAGCTCGACCGCGCCGTCGCCAAAGTGCTCGCCGCCAAATTCCGCCTCGGCCTCTTCGACCAGCCCTATGCCGATCCCGACCTGGCCTCGCGCATCGTCAACGGCCCCGAGCACCGCGCCCTCGCTGAGAAAGCCGGCGAAGAAGTGATGGTCCTGCTCAGGAACTACAATCACCTGCTCCCGCTCGATTTGACCAAGCTGCATTCAATCGCCGTTATCGGCCCCAACGCCGCCGTCGCCCATGTTGGCGGATACAGCCGCCGTCCCGGCCACGAAGTCAGCATCCTGCAAGGCATCCGCGACTACGTCGGCACGCGCGCAAAGATCAACTACGCCGAGGGTTGCAAAATTACCGACGCTCCCGAAGGCTGGCGCGGCTGGTATGCCAACGACGTGAAACTCGCTCCCGAAGATCCCGCCGCCATCGCGGAGGCCGTTGCCGCCGCCCGCAAATCGGACGTCGCCATTCTCGTCGTCGGCGAGAACGAGAGCACCAACCGCGAGGCCTGGGCCGAAAACCACCGGGGTGACCGCGATTCGCTCGACTTACTCGGCGCACAGAATGATCTGGTCAAGGCAGTCGTCGAAACCGGCAAGCCAGTAGTCGTCCTGCTCATCAACGGACGCCCGCTTTCCATCAACTACATCGCTCAGCACGTCCCTGCGATCCTCGAAGGCTTCTACCTGGGCGAGGAAGGCGGCACCGCGGCCGCACGCGTCCTCTTCGGCGATGTGAACCCTGGCGGCAAGCTGCCCATCACCTTCCCGCATTCGGTCGGCGACCTGCCCGACTTCTACAACCACAAACCGTCAGACAATCGTAGCTACGCCTTCTCCACGCGCCAGCCGCTTTATCCCTTCGGATACGGCCTCAGCTACACGACGTTTAAATTCGATAATCTGCGCGTCGAGCCCACGCATATCGAGCCCGGCGGCACAGCAACCGTATCCGTCGATGTGACGAATATCGGCAGCCGCGCCGGCGACGAGGTTCCGCAGCTTTACGTTCATCAGCAAGTTGCCTCTGTGACGCGCCCCGTTCTGCAACTGCGCGGCTTCCAGCGCATCACCCTCCAGCCCGGCGAAAAGCGCACCGTGACCTTCACCGTCGGCCCGGACGATCTCTCGCTCCTGAACGTCGATATGCACCGCGTCGTGGAGCCCGGCACCTTCGACTTGATGGTCGGCCCAAGCTCTGCGGAAACAAAAACCGTCCACCTCGAAGTGGGTGCGATCAGCGCCGTCAAGCCGCCGTTGCCACCGCCGCCGGCCGGATCGGAATCCGGCGTCGTCAGCACCTTCGACGAAGGCACAACCCCCATGGCGAAGTACGGCTCATGGTTGCCGATCTCCGATCGCATGGAGGGAGGCAAGTCTACGGTCTCCCTGAAAATCATCTCGCCCGGCGCCGAGGAATCAAGAGGCGCCCTCGAAATCAGCGGCCAGATCGCGGCCGGCAAGGACCACCCCTACGCCGCCGCGGTGTTCATGCCCGGCAGCCAGCCCATGGAACCCGTGAACCTCTCTGCAAAAAAGGAGATCCGCTTCTGGGCTAAAGGAGATGGTCACAGTTACAAATTGCTGATGCTCACCCAGCAGCACAACGGCCAGAATGGCCCGCCGCCCGCCGTCGACTTCACTGCCGGTCCGGAGTGGAAGCAGTACACCTTCCCGTTCTCCGCATTCGATACCGACGGCAGCGACATCGTCATGCTAGGCTTCGGCCAGGTGGAGACCCCGACGAAGTTCACCTTCGACATCGACCAGATCGAGATTCGCTGACCCAAACAAGAAGGGCAGCCCGGTACATGTCCGCGGCTGCCTTCCGCCCATCCCTAGGCCGCTTCTTTCCCCGCCTTGCTAATGGCGGCCCCGATAGCCCCAACCGCCGCCAGCGCGACCAGCGCCGCCATCCGCGATCTCCGCCGCGTGCTCCGGCGCTCTTCTTCGAGGCCGTGCTCCGGGAATTTCTCTTTCTGCGCCGCCGCGCCGTCCTGCTCGTGCTGAGTCTGCCCCATCCGGATCACCTCCGCCAGATGCAGGCCGCGCCGTCCCGTCTCCTGCTCGATCTGCGTCCGGCAACTGAAGCCATCGGCCACAATCAGCGTCTCCGGACCAGCCTCGCGCACCGCAGGCAGCAGCACACGCTCACCAATCTTGACGGAAATGTCGTATTTCTCCGCCTCGAACCCAAACGAGCCCGCCATGCCGCAGCAGCCTGAGGACAGGATATTGGCATCGAGGCCCATCCTCTCCAGCACCTTCTTCTCGTCCTCAAACTTGATCAGCGACTTGTGATGGCAGTGCCCCTGCACCAGCGCTTTACGCGCAATATGCGGCAGCTTGAACTCAGGCGCCTTTTTTTCCAGCAGCTCGCTCAGCACAAACGTCTGCTCGCGCAGTTTGTTCGCCAGCTTGTCATTGGGAAAGAGCCCGTGCAGCTCATCGCGAAAAACCGTTGCGCAGCTCGGCTCCAGCACCACCATCGGCACTCCTGCCAGAATGTCCTTGCGCAGCACCTTCATCGTCCGCTGCAGATACTCCTTCGCCATATCGAGGAATCCGTAGTCATACAGCGGACGCCCGCAGCACAGATGCTGCATCGGCACCTTCACCTCGAACCCAGCGCTCTCCAGCACTTCCGTTGCCGCCTGCGCCGTCTCCGGAAGGAAGTAGTTATTGAAGGTGTCTGCCCACAGGATCACCTTGCCCCTCGTGGCGCCTTTTTTCCTTCCGCGAGCCGCAAACCAGCTTCGGAAGTTCTGCGGCGCGAATTGCGGGATGCTTCGCTCCTGCGGCATGCCCGCCGCCACCTTCGCCAGCGCGCTCAGCCCCGGCGTTTGGGTCACCAGATTCACCATGCCCGGCCACAGCGAGGCCAGCCGTGCCCACTTGTCAATCCACCCAAACGCATACGCATACCGCGGACGCATGCGCCCGTCCCAGTAGTGCGACAGAAATTCCGCCTTGTACGTCGCAATGTCTACGTTCACCGGGCAATCGCCCTTGCAGCCCTTGCAGGAGAGGCACAGGTCCAGCGCTTCCTTCACGTTTTCGTCGCGCCAGCGGTCCTCGACAACCCCGCCGTGCATCATCTCGAAAAGCAGATGTGCACGCCCGCGCGTCGTGTGCTTCTCCTCGTGCGTCACCATGAAGCTCGGACACATGGTGTCGTCTTCCGGCTTCTGCCCTTCTTTTCGGCGGCACTTGCCGATGCCCACGCAGCGCATCGCCGCATGCGCAAAGCTGCCGTGATCGTCCGGGAACTGAAAATGCGTTTTCGGCTGCCACGGATGGTACTCCGCTCCGAGCCGCAGGTCTTCGTCGATCCGATTCGCGTCAATGATCTTGCCCGGGTTCATCTTCCAGTCCGGATCCCAGATCGTCTTGAACTCGCGGAACGCCTGCATGATCTCGTGCCCGTACAGCTTCTCCAGAAACTCGCCGCGCGCCTGCCCGTCCCCGTGCTCGCCGCTCCAGCTCCCCTCGTACTTCTTGCAGAGGTCCGTTGCCTCATCCATAAACGAGCGATATTTCTTTATGCCCGCCGCGCTCGTCAGGTCAAAATCAACGCGGCAGTGCACGCACGCCTGCCCGAAATGTCCATACAGGGCTGGGTTGTAATCGTATTTGTCGTAAAGCTTGCGCAGCTCGCGCAAATATTTGCCCAGATACTCCGGAGCTACCGCGGAATCTTCCCATCCCGGCCAGGTGTCCGGCTCGCCCGGCACAAACGCCGTGGCGCCAAGGCCGGATTCGCGCAGCTTCCACATGTGCTCCATGTCTTCCTGGTTGGTCAGCAGCCTGAAGTGCACCCGCTGATGCCGTTTGCGCAGCGACTCCATCGCCTGGTTCGCCTGATCGATCGCATCCTGCTTGCGGGCCGCGCCAAACTCCACCAGCAGCCATCCACCACCCTCGGGCAGCAGGTTCAGGAATTTCACATTCGGCCCATGCTTCTTAAGGATGTTTTCGCGCAAACGATCGTCGATGCCCTCGAGAGCCACCGGACCGAATTTGTCGATCTGCACCACGTCATCGGCGGCTTCATAAATATCCGGGTAGCCCATCATCACGATGGCGCGCTCAGCCTTCGCATCCACGAGGCGCACCTTCGCCTCGAGCACCGTCACCAGCGTTCCTTCGCTGCCCACCAGCGCGCGCGCCACGTTGAAGCGCCCGTCCTTGTCCGGCAGCAGGTCGGGCAGGTTGTAGCCGGAGACGCGCCGGGGGATCGGCGGGAATCGACGCCGGATCTCCTCCGCATAGCGGTCACGCAACCGCGCGAGCCCCGCGTAAATCTCGCCTACGCGCCCGCCCTGCGCGATTTTGCGATCCAGATCCGCCTGGGTCATCCAGCCCACTGTCATCCGCGTGCCGTCGTAGAGCAGAATTTCCAGTTCGTCGACGTTCTCCTCCACCTTGCCGGCCATCTGCGCGTGCGCACCGCAGGAATTATTGCCGATCATCCCGCCAAAGCAGCAGTGGTTATGCGTCGCTGGATCGGGCCCCCAGTTCAGCAGATTGCCGGTTAGTCGCAGGGCTTTCTGCCGCAGCTCATCGCACACCGTGCCCGGCAGCACGCGCGCGTACCGCTCTTTCGCGTTTACCTCGAGCACGCCGCCCATGTACTTCGACCAGTCGAGAATCACCGCCACATTGCAGGTCTGCCCTGCAAGGCTCGTGCCGCCGGCGCGCGATGTGATCGGTGCGCCATATTGACGGCACAGTGCTACGGTCCGGATCACGTCCCGCTTCGATCGCGGAATTACCACCCCGATCGGAATCTGCCGGTAATTAGAAGCATCGGTCGCATACAGCGCCTTTGAACCCGCATCGAAGCGCACCTCGCCCTCGATTTCCTTCTCCAGCGCTTTGCGCAGGTCTTCGGCATCCACATTGCCCGCGCCGCTCCGCACGGCAAAGGGTCGAGTCAAAGTCTCAGGTGCAATCAGCGGGCTCGCGGACATAATTCCTCCTCAGGCTGGATTCAAACGGATCGTAGCGCGCCACGGTGTCAATTCCACCTGAGCGCCGCGTTGCCGATGCAAGGGGGCCGATACGTTAGGCTGCAAACTTCTGTGCGTCCGCTCTCCGCAGCTGCAGTCCGTTGCCAGGACGCGACATATCCGGCCGCAGCTTGCCGTTCACCAGCTGCGGCAATCCATCAAAAAACATCCCTTCGATGCGCACGTGATCGTGGAACCATTCCATTTCCGTGAACGGAACCGCCGCGCACGCCGCATGGACGTGCAGCGCGGGCGCCGTGTGCGACGAGAGGGGCAGGCTGTGCGCCTCGCACAAAGACGCGATCTGCATAAACGAAGTAACACCGCCGCACCGAGTCATGTCCGCCTGCAGCACATCCACCGCCGCCGCATTCAGCATGTTCTGAAAATCGAGCAGCCGGTATCCGTATTCGCCCGCGGCAATTTCCATTCGCGCCGGCGCGCGATCGCGCACGAAGCGCAGTCCTTCCAGGTTATCGGACGTGACCGGCTCCTCGAACCAGCGCACGTTATGCTCGGCCAGCATGTCCGCCTGCTCCAGCGCCTGGCGCGGCGTGTAGGCTCCGTTCGCGTCAACATACAGTCGTGTTCGCGGACCTATGGCATCCCGCGCCACGCTCACTCGCTGCCGGTCGCGTTTCGCATCGCGCCCGATCTTCATCTTCACGGCGCACATGCCCTCGTGCTCCCACCCGCCCAGCTGCCTTGCCAGCTGCTTGTCCGTGTAGGAGGTGAACCCGCCGCTGCCGTAGACCGGAACTTCCGCCCGGACTTGCCCCAGCAACTTCGCCAGCGGCAGTCCCAGCAGCCGCGCCTTCAGATCCCAGAGCGCGCAATCCACGGCGGAGATTGCCATCGAGCAGATGCCTGGCCGGCCCAGGTTGCGGATGCGCTGCCACATCGCCATGTACGCCGACTGCGGCGACATCGGATCGGCCCCGGTTACCACATGCCGCAGCTCATTTTGGATCAGCGTCGCGGTCGCCGTGTCCGCATAGGTATAGCCCATGCCCACCTCGCCCGCGGCGCTCACTTCCACAATGACGATCGTGGTCTTGTCCCAGCTCGCTGTGCCATCCGACTCCGGGCTGTCGGTCGGAATGGTGTAACTCCCCACCGTCACGTCGTGAATGGCGACTGTGGGCTGCACGATCTTGTCGGTAACGGAATCTTCTTTGCGGCTGAAAACCTGCCAGGGCGGACGCATATTTTTATCCGGGCTCCATCGGGTACGATGTGCCGGGCCCCGTCCCGGTTATCTCTTTCCTGCATAGCGGCACAACTTACCGCCGACAGCCGCGGCTCTCGAGGCATCTAACTCACCGTTACCCTGGGAGGAAATACATGAATCAGCGCCGGAGCCGCCCTGAGGTCGTTGTCATCACCGGAGCATCGGCCGGAGTCGGCCGCGCCACAGTGCGCGAATTCGCCCGGCACGGCGCCTGGATCGGCCTCATCGCCCGCGGCGAAAACGGCCTCGAAGGGGCGCGCCGCGAAGTGGAGCAACTGGGAGGCCGCGCACTTGTCCTCCCTTGCGACGTTGCCGATGCAGCCGCTGTCGAAGCCGCAGCGGAGCGTGTCGAGCGCGAACTCGGCCCGATCGATATCTGGGTTAACGACGCAATGACCTCAGTCTTTGCGCCGATTAAGGAAATGACGGCGGAAGAATTCCACCGCGTCACCGAAGTTACTTATCTCGGCTACGTCTACGGAAGCCTCGCCGCCCTGAAACGCATGCTCCCGCGCGACCGCGGCACCATCGTGCATGTCGGCTCCGCTCTCGCCTACCGCAGCATCCCCCTCCAGGCCGCTTATTGCGCCTCCAAGCACGCCGTCCTCGGATTCTTCGCCGCGCTCCGCACCGAGCTCCTCCACGACAAGAGCCACGTACGCACCACCATGGTCCAGATGCCCGCGCTCAATACGCCGCAGTTCTCCTGGGTACGCAGCAAGCTGCCACGCAAGGCGCAGCCGGTGCCGCCTATCTTTCAGCCGGAAGTCGCCGCCCGCGCCATCTACTATGCCGCGCATCATCCGCATCGCCGCGAGTACTTCGTCGGCGGATCGACCGTGAAGGCCATTTTCGGCAACAAGCTGCTGCCTTCCTTCGCCGATCGTTACCTCGCCCGCAATGGATACGAATCGCAGCAGTACGACGGCGCCGCCGATCCCAACCGTCCCGACAATCTCTACCGCCCGGTCGCCGGCGACCACGGCGCGCACGGCTCTTTCACGAACCGCGCCAAAGCGCACAGCTGGGAGTTCTGGGCCGAGTCACACGTCCGCTATCTCGCTGCCGGGCTCGGTGTTGCCATCGGCCTCGCTGGGTACGCCTGGAAACAGATGCACCCCTCGGCCGGAACCCAGGTCCGTCGCCGCCTCAGAGGCATTCAGCGCCGGGCCCAGGAGACCTGGCGCAGTGCTGCCTGATTAGGGACAGGTGTCAGGAAGAGCGTCAATCGTCCCGCCGCATGCCGAGCAGATCCAGAAGCTCCCAGCGGTCATTCCAGCTTCGAACGACGCCATGGATCGGCTGCGCACCGAAGTGCTTGATCGCCGGGCTTCCAGTCTGAAACTTCAGTGTGATGTTCGAGAACGGGATCGAACCGTCTCCCGTGCCGCCTGTCACACACACCTGCAGCACAGACGACGGCGGATTCGTCTCGAACGGTGCATTGCTCCCGTTCCCCGTCATCAGGGTAACCGGCGCGGTCACCTGAAACCCGCCGTACGTGGGTGAGCTGTAGGAAGGACATCCCTCCGTGTTCCAGGTCACAGCAGCGTTCTTCAGCCGGATGTGATGGGTATGTGCCCCCGCCCCGCCCTGGATCGGGTCCGGAGCGCCTGTCGACGTCTTTCCGTAGCCGGACATCGTCATGTCCGCGGAAAAATCGGCGGTTCCCGTCCGTTCGTTGACAAACAGGGTCCACTGACCATGCATTTCCCAGGGACCTCCGGTCGCCGCCGAATAATCGTTGATCAACCCGCTGAACTGCACCGGGACACGGTCCTGCGCCAGACCCGCACTCGCGGCGCACCCCAGCATCGCCAGCGCCCACGCCTTCCACCAGCTGAATATCGGTTTCACGAATCACCTCTGCTTCGGGAATTGCTCGTCGTCTGAGCTGTCCGCAAACCATGCAGTTCGCCAGAGATGTCCGTCAAAGCGCAACACGCGGATTTCGCCCTCTGCGGCCTAATGCCGTCTTTTGCGGCCTGCCCGACTTGAACCGGGTTACAATGCTCTTCCCCTTTAATTCGCCCGGAGAGCGCGCCGGAACGCCATGGACCCGCAGGTCACAGACAGACCGCCCATTGAAAATCCGCCCGCGCCGGAGAAGCGCCTCGACTCCTGGAAGGAGATTGCTGCCTGGCTGAACCGCGACGTCACCACCGCCCAGCGCTGGGAAAAACGGGAAGGCATGCCCGTGCACCGGCATGCCCATGAGAAGCGCGGCTCCGTCTATGCCCTCGCTTCGGAACTGGACGCCTGGCTGCAAAGCCGTAAGCCGCTGCAGGAGGAAAACAGCAAGCAGAACGAGAACGAGGAACGGCTGGATTTCGGGGTTATCCCGGAACGGCACCGGGCCCGCCCGCGCTGGGTGCTCTGGGCCGTTACGACCACAATCGCGTTTGCCGCAGTTCTCGGCTGGGTCATCGTCCGGCGCCAACCCAGCGCGGTACCGCAGCAGAAGATCCGCTCGCTGGCCGTGCTGCCCCTGAGAAATCTTTCCGGCGACCTCTCTCAGGATTACCTCGCAGACGGAATCACCGAGGCGCTGATCGGCCGGCTTGCCGCCATCCACGACCTCCGCGTCATCTCCCACACGTCCGTGATGCGCTTCAAAAATCCCCAGCGTTCGGTGCCCGAAATCGCCCGAATATTGAACGTCGATGCGGTGGTCGAGGGCTCCGTCATCCGCGACGGCAACAACATCCGCGTCACTGCCCAGCTGATCCGTGGCGCTACCGATGAGCACTTCTGGTCGGAAACGTACGATCGAGAGTTCCGTGACGTCCTGACCCTGGAGAGTGACATGGCCCAGGCCATCGCCGGAAAGGTCGCCGCAACAGTTACCGGAGACGAGCAGAAGCGGATTGCGCAAGTCCGGCCGGTCGCGCCTGAAGTGTACGAGAGCTATCTCAAGGGCCTGTTCGCCGTCGAGAACGGCAACGCGCGCTCTGATATCGAGCAGGGCATCGGCTATTTCAACGACGCCGTTGCCAGGGATCCAACCTTCGCGCCTGGATATGTTGGCCTGGCCGCAGGCTACAGCCAGCTCGGCACCGTTTTTGCCGGAGTCTCTCCCTCCGACACGCGTCCGAAGGTGACTCGATTCGCCCGCAAAGCGCTGGACCTCGATCCGGGGCTGGTACAAGCCCACCTGCTGCTCGCCGCCGTCCTTCAGGAAGAATGGCATTGGCCCGAAGCCGAGGCGGAATACCAGAGCGCCATCTCCCTGAGCCCCAACAACCCGAAGGTGCTCGGCGCTTATGCCGGCTGGCTGGCCTGCGAGGGGCGCACAGACGAAGCCGTCGTTGATATTCAGCAGGCCCAGGCGCTCGATCCCGTTGGCGTTTCCGGAACGGATGTCGCCTCAATCCTGTTTCTCGCGCACCGCTTTGACGACGCCGCCCGCGAACTGCGCAGCACGCTTGCTGTACAGCCGAATTCGGTCGACACTCTCTGGCAACTCGGGTTCGTACTGAGCGCGAACAATCGGCCGGACGACGCTATTCCACC
>DASYYN010000176.1:0-88157 GCA_035933815.1 Acidobacteriaceae bacterium | reverse complement strand
GGAAGAATCGCAGTTCAGGCCGTGGGAGATGCCGGTGAACCAGTTCAGCGGCCTCCATCTCTCGCTGCCGCAACTGGTGCCGCAGCTGAGCTTCGCCACTGAGAAGGATTACGACGATTACATCGCACGCCTGAACAAAGTCCCGACAGCCTTCCGGCAGATCACGGATGACATGATGACCGGCATCGACGATCATCGCGTCCCTCCCAAATATCTGCTGGAAAAAGTCCTCGTGCAGGTGAACGCTCTGCTGGCGCAGAAGCCGGAGGACAGCCCGTTTGCGCGGCCGCTGAAGAAATTTCCCGGCTCGCTCCCCGCAGCCGATCAGACGCGCATTCACGACGAGGTGATCGCGGCCATCACGAAGCAGGTCTATCCCGCATATCAGCGCTTCGCGAAATTCCTCCAGGCGCAGTACATTCCCGCCGGACGTACCGACCCCGGCGTATGGGCGCTGCCCGACGGCGATGCCTTGTACGCCTTTCGCGTGAAGCAGAGCACCACGACCGACCTGACCCCGGCGCAGATTCACCAGATCGGCCTCGATGAAGTCGCGCGCGACGAAGCCGACATGCTGGCCATCGCAAAAAAGCTTGGCTATGCGGATATCGCCGCGCTGCGTGCCGCCATCGCCGCCAACCCGAAGCTGCATCCGGCCAGCCGTGAGGCCCTACTCGACGCCTACCGTGCCGACCTCGACAAAATGCGCCCGAAGCTGCCCGAGCTATTCGACCGCCTGCCGAAGGCGCCGCTTCAGGTCGAAGCCGTGCCGCAGTTCATGGAGAAAGATCAGGCTCCGGCCTATTACGAGCACGGCACGCCCGACGGCTCCCGCCCCGGCGCTGTCTTCGTCAACACCTATGATTACGAGCACCGCTCGCTGGCCGACGTGGAGTCGATCGCTTATCACGAAGGCTTGCCCGGGCATCATCTGCAAATTTCGCTTGCGCAGGAGATGACCGGCCTGCCCGACTTCCGGAAGTATCTGCACTACACCGCCTACACCGAAGGCTGGGGTCTCTACGCCGAGCACCTCGGCAAGGACATCGGCATGTATCAGGATCCCTACTCGGATTTCGGCCGGCTCGAAGCGGATATCTTCCGCGCCATTCGTCTGGTGGTCGACACCGGTGTTCACTCGCAGCACTGGTCGCGGCAGCAGATGGTCGATTACTTCCACGCGCATTCCGGTCTCGACGACGCGACCGTCAATGCCGAGGTGGATCGCTACATCGCATGGCCGGCGCAGGCGCTCGGCTACAAAATCGGCGAGCTGAAAATTCTCGAACTGCGCACGCGCGCCCAGCAGCAACTCGGACCGAAATTCGACCTGAAAGCCTTCGACGATCAGGTGGTCGACTCCGGCGCGATGCCGATGGATGTCCTCGAATCGCGCATCAACGACTGGATTGCCGCACAAAAACGCTAGCTCCGGCACAATAGAAAGATATGGCTGACATGAATGCGGGTGTGGCGCGACAGGGCGCCGAAGGTGAACTGTCCTCGCACGCGATTGCAGTTCTCGGTGCGGGGAAAATGGGCGGCATTCTGCTGCAGGCATTTCTGAAGCAGCAGATCATTTCGCCGGAGCGGCTGTTCGCCACCGTGGCGCACGGGGATCGCGCGTCGGTGCTGTCGGCGCAATGGGGCATCGAAGTCTCCACCGATAACCTGGCGGTTGCGCAGAAGGCCGACGTCCTGCTGCTGGGCGTCAAACCCTTTCAGATTCCCGCGCTCGTCGAGGAAATTCGCCCGGCGCTCACGCCCGAGAAGCTGGTGATCTCCTTTGCAGCGTCCGTGCGGACCGAGGCCATCGAGCGCGTCGCCGTGGAAGAGGTGCCGGTGGTCCGCGCGATGCCCAACACGCCGTCGATGCTGGGCGCCGGTATTTCCGCGCTCTGCCGCGGGCGGTTCGTGGAACCTCGGCACATGGCGCTTGCGGAAAGCCTGTTCTCCGCGGTGGGCCGCACCGTCATCGTCGACGAGAAGCACATGGACGCAGTCACGGGCTTGTCGGCCAGCGGACCGGCGTTCATTTACATCATTTTGGAATCGCTGGCAGAAGCGGGCGTGAAGGTAGGACTGCCGCGGGATATCGCCACACTGCTGGCGGCGCAGACCACGTTTGGCGCGGCCAGAATGGTGCTCGAGACGGGATACCACCCCGCACTCCTCAAAGATGCCGTGACAACCCCGGCGGGCTGCACCATTGACGGAATTTTGGAGTTGGAGGAAGGCGGATTGCGGGTAACGCTCATCAAAGCTGTCATGCGCGCTTCGCAGCGCGCCAGGGAATTGGCAGCAGGCTAGTGGGGGCTGCCAGCGCAGCCATGACACCACAGCGAGCGGTTGTTCCGCAGGCCGAACCGGTACCCGTACCGGGCCCCATTCTCCACAGCGATGCAGCAGCGCTGCCCGGAAAGCTGCTGCAGTTCCCCTCAACCGCTGTCCAACAACGTCCCGCTGTCAGCCGGCGCGTTTACCTGCTCGGCGAATTCATCCTGCTCTTCGTCGGCTTTCCGCTGACTCTCTTCTTTCATTTCGCCATGTCCTGGCCGCGCATACCGGTCCTCTGGGCAGGAACTGTATTTTGCGCCGTCATGCTGTGGCGCGACCCGACCTTCGATCGCCGTCAGCTCTGGAATTTCTCCGGCGCGGCGAGTCAGCTTGGCCAGATCCTCGCGCTGTTTGGAACCGGCGTCGTCGTGATCGGTGCGCTGGTGTGGACGTACGCCCCGTCGCTCTTCCTCATCTTCCCGCGCACGCATCCGGTGTTCTGGCTGTTCGTGATGGTCACGTACCCGGTGTTTTCCGTCTTTCCGCAGGGCCTCGTCTACCGCGCCTATCTGCTCCACCGCTATCGCCCGCTGCTGCAGCCGGATCCTGCCGGTCCGCCCAGCCTGCTCATCTTCGCCAGCGCCGCGGCCTTCGCCCTGATGCACGTCGTCTTTCACAACTGGATCGCGATCGCGCTCACCTTCCCCGGCGGCGTCCTCTTCGCGCGCCATTACCTCAACAGCAAGTCGCTGTTCACCTCCACGCTGGAACACGCGCTCTACGGCTGTTTTCTTTTCACGATTGGTTTAGGACAGTTTTTCTATTTGCGCCCGCTGTGAGCGTCCGGTTTAGCGCGGCGGCGAGAAATCGAGGCCTGCTGCCTCGGCGGCTTGCTCCGTAGCAGCCACGTTCAGTTCCGTCAGCGGGATCCGCTGCTGCCGGCCCGACGCCGCATTGTCCAGCACGATGACCGAGCTGCCGGTCAGAGCGTAATTCCGGACCGACTGCCGGTGCCCGTCTTTGAAGACCAGCGTCAGCGTGGGTTCTCCGGCCAATGCCGTCGTCGCCGGCGCTGTCGCGGGCGGTGCAACCGCTGCCGGCAAGACAGCCGGCTCAGCCGGAGCCCGCGGTGGCGCTACTTCCCTTTCAACCACGGGATAAGCTGGCCGGTGCTCCTCAGGCTGCACAGGAGGGTATTCTCCGGCTTGCGCAGCGGGTTCGGCAGCCGCAGCCCCGGACTCTTCGCCGGGATAGCCGCTGCTCTCCAGATAGCCGTAATCCCACGGCATCAATGCCCAGGAATCGTAGATGGGCACACCGGCGTACCCGTGCCGGCCCGAGCGATGACGGTCGCGGTCGCGCTCATGTCCCGCCTGGTGAGCGATGCCCCAGCTCGATGCGTAATCAGGCGTGCCGGTTCCCGGGAAGACGCCCCGGCCAGGAACGACCACGCTGCGCGGACCGAACGTGGAGACGAATCCCGGCGCTACGGGAGCGTTGCTGTTCTGCCGGTACGCGTCGGAATGTCGATACCCGGTCTGATCCGGACGGTTTGCCGCGGGGCCCGTCTGCTGCGCTCCGGCGAACGGAAGAATACAGGCGATTGCCGCCGCCAAAGCGACTCCCGGGAGCTTTCCCGGAATTAAATTGACCCGCTGCATGGAGGTGATCCTACGTCTAGTTTAGATGATTCCGGACGACAGATGATCCACCGAGCCTTAAATCAGCTCCGTCCCCCACAGATCATGCAAATGAATGACGCCTTCCACCCGGTTTTCGTTCTGCGTATCCACCACAATCAGCGCGGTTATCTTCTTCTCCTCCATGGTATGCAGGGCGCGAACCGCCATTTCGCCGGGTCCGATAGTCTTCGGAGAACGGTTCATTACCTCCCCGGCCGACTTGCGCAATCCCTCGGGCCCATCGCCTTCGAGCAGCCGGCGCAGGTCGCCATCGCTGATCACGCCCGCCAGCCGCCCGCCATCTTCCACCACCGTCATCCCCAGCTTCTTCCGCGACATCTCGTAGATCACATCCTTCATCGGCGTCGTGGTCGTCACCCGCGGAACGGCCTCGCCGCTGTGCATCAGCTGCCGCACCGTCGCAAGCCGCTTACCCAGCTTCCCGCCCGGGTGCAGAGCGGCAAAATCCTCAGGGCGAAAGCCCCGCCGCACCGATACGGCAATCGCCAGCGCATCGCCGAGCGCCAGCATAGCCGTCGTCGAAGCCGTAGGCGCCAGTCCCAGCCCACAAGCCTCGTGCGGAACCGAGCAGTCCAGCGCAATCTCGCTCGCCGTCGCCAGCGTCGACTTCATATCGCAAACAAATGAGATCAGCGGATTTCCCCGCCGCTCGATCGTCGCCAGCAGCCGCAGGATCTCCTCCGTCTCGCCGCTGGCCGACAGCGCGATCACCAGATCGCCCTCGGTGATCATCCCCAGGTCGCCATGAACCGCTTCCGCCGGATGCAGAAAAAGCGCCGGGCTGCCGGTGGAACTCAGGGTTGCGGCAATCTTCTGCGCAATGATCCCGCTCTTGCCCATGCCCGTCACCACCACACGCCCGCGGAACTGGCCGCATTCGAAAACCCGCTGCACGGCCTGCTCGAACGCCTCGGCCATCGGTCCCTCCAGCCGTTCGGCCAGGGACACCAGCGCCTCAGCCTCGATCCGCACCAGACGCGATGGAGTGTGCTCGGTGGTCATGCTCTGAAACTCCTGATGCTACCACCCGTTCCCGCCCTTCCCGCTAAAATAGAGCAGGACGAGGTTTCTCGAATTGCGGCGGAACGTACTGGTATTGGCGGCAATGGTCGCGGCGCTGGCGCTGATGATCGCAGCCGGAGTGATGAATTACAGGCAGCGCCGGCGCGAGCAGCAGGCGCGCAATCAGGCTGTGCAGCTGCGGCTGGTCCCCGCGAACGGCGACGCGACGGCGGGCACCGTGGACGACACGAATCAGGGCGACAGCGTGGCAGCCAGTGAGGCTCCCTACACCAGCCCGCTGAACGGCAAGGCCGCGCCCAGCTTCACCCTGCAGGATCTCAGCGGCAAGCAGGTTTCGCTCGCCAGCTACAAAGGCAGGCCGCTGGTCGTCGACTTCTGGGCTACCTGGTGCGAGCCGTGCAAAGTAGAGATTCCGTGGTTCGAAAAACTGCACGACCAGTACGCAAAGGATGGCCTCGAGATTCTCGGCGTCTCGACCGACGATCTCGACCGCGATGACCCCGCAAAGCTCTTCACGCAGAAGCGGGACATCTCCGACTTCGTTTCGAAAATGCACATGAATTACCCCATCCTGCTCAGCGCCGAATCGGTTGAGAATCAGTACCAGATCGACGCCACGCCCACCACGTTCTTCATCGACAAAAACGGGAAGATCGTCGCCTCTACCGTCGGCCTCGCCTCGCGCGCCGAAATCGAAGCCGATATCCGCAAAGCCATCGAGGGAGCGGCATGATGAAAACTCTTCCGGCTCTCGCCTCCGCCCTGCTCTGCCTCTTTGCCGCTGCGTCCGCCCCCGCGCAGAAGCTCCCCTGGCAGAACTCGAATAACGCCGCGAATGCCGCGAATCAGCAAATGGTTCATTTCCTCTACCCGCAGCAGGTGACGTTTCCCGCCGGCAAGCCACAGACCATCGACCTGCATTTTCGGGTGGTGAACGGCCTGCATGTCAATTCCCACACTCCGCGACAGAAGGGCCTGATCGGCACGAATCTCGCCGTGGCGGAACCTGCCGGCGTGAAAATCTCGAACGTCGACTTCCCTGCCGGATCCGACTTTGCCTTCCCTGCCGATCCCGCCACGAAGCTCAGCATCTACAGCGGCGAGTTCGTGCTTCGGATGCACATCGTTGCCCAGCCCGGCAATCACCTCATCCAGGGCGTGCTCCGCTACCAGGCCTGCGACAACAGCACCTGCTTCCCCCCGCGCACCGTTCCCGTTCCCATCGATGTAATCGCGAAATAAGCCGCCCCGTTCAGGGCGCGACCTTTGCCGTGGAATGCCGCCGCACGAAACTCGGCGAGATCTGCACGGACGCCTGAGCCGGCTCGCGCTTCCCCGAGCGAATCAGTTGCAGCAGGTTCGACGCTGCCGTCTGTCCCATCTCGCGCAGCGGCTGACGCACAGTCGTGAGGCTGGGATGAACCGTTGCCGCGGCAGCGATGTCGTCGAACCCGACCACAGAAACATCCCGCGGCACGTGCAGCCCCGCCTCATGCAGAGCGGCAATGGCTCCGATGGCCGAGGCATCGTTGAAGGCGAAGATCGCCGTGAACCGGGCGCCACGCGCCAGCAGCTCCTTCGCGGCACGGTGGCCTGGCTCGCTGCCCGGAGCGGTGCCCTCCAGCTGCACAACAAGATTCGGATCGATGCGGACGCCCAGCGTCGAGCACACACGCCGGATTGCATCCCACCGCACACGCGTGTCGGAGCTGAAGGTCTGGCCCTTGATGAAGGCAATGTGGCGATGGCCCAGATCGCGCAGATGCATCAGCGCCAGCCTGGCTGCGGTCAGGTGATCCAGTTCGATGCGCACCACGTGATTCTTCCGGCTGTGGCCCGACACGGCCACCACCGGCACCGGGAGGTCTTCGTGGACCGGCGTATCGACCGCGATAATCCCCTCGACCGAGCGGGAGAGCAGCAGCCGTGGGTAAGCCTGCAGCAAATCGTTGCGGTGGCGATGACTCACCACAAAATAGAAGAATTCCTCCTGCAGCAGCGCATCTTCAATGCCGCCCAGAACCGTGGCAGCGTACCCTTCGCTGATCTCCGGAACCATCACGCCGATGGTGAAGCTCCGCCGCTTACGGAGCCCGCGGGCAAAGGCATTCGGCTCGTATTTCAGTTGCGCGGCCGCCTGCTTCACGCGCCGCTGCGTTTCCGGGGCAATGCGGAACGCGCCCCCGGCGTTGTTCAGCACGCGCGACACGGTTGTTGGCGAAAGCCCTAGGTGCGCCGACAGCTCTTTCAGTCCAACGCCGCGGCCCGCGCCGGAGCTCACGCTCTTTTTTGACCGGCTGCTGATAAGTGCTGCTCCTGAAGAGATTGACCGCGGGTTATCGTACGCGCCCACTAGGAGTCACGCCCATCCTAACCGCAGCGTCAAGTGTTTCAATGGAGTTTTGCGCGGGAATCAGTTTCTTTAGTTTGGTGGGAGACAAACCCCAACCCGTTCAGCCGCAGGGCGTTTGACGCGCCGCTCCTGCAGGTGCTACCCCTCTTACCAGTGGCACAACCGTTTGCGCTGCCGCACTTAAACGATTTTGCAGCTCAGGCTACAATGGCCGCAAAGGCGCATCCGGCATCCAGCCCGCGCCACCATACGCCGCACTTGTTTCAGGAGATCAGAATGCGACTGGAGAAACCCGCGCTCCGCACCTTCTCTGTTCTTGCGGCAGCCCTGCTGGTGCTTCCCGCCGGGTCGCGCGCCCAGCAAACCGCAGCCCCGAGTCAGGGCGGCGACATTGTCGTGGACGCGACTGCCCAGGGCACGCCCTTTCCGCATTTCTGGGAAGAGATGTTCGGCTCCGGACGCGCCAATCTCGCCATGCGCGACAACTACCGCCGCGACCTGCGCCTGGTGAAGAAGGTCACGGACTTCCAGTACGTTCGCTTCCACGGAATCTTCGACGACGAGAACGGCGTCTACAGCGAGGACGCTCAGGGCAATCCTGTCTACAACTGGTCCTACGTCGACCACATCTACGACGGCCTGCTCGACAACGGCATTCGTCCCTTTGTCGAGATCAGCTTCATGCCGAAGGCCCTCGCCGCCATCCAGAAGACCCACGCCTTCTGGTACAAACCGTATCCGTCGCCGCCCAACGACTACGCCAAATGGGACGCGCTCATCACCGCCTTCGCGAAGCACCTGATCGACCGCTACGGCATTGAGGAAGTTTCGCAGTGGTACTTCGAGGTGTGGAACGAGCCGAACATCGATTTCTGGATCGGTCGCCCCGCCCAGCCCACCTACTTTGAGCTGTACGACCACACAGCGCGCGCCCTGAAAGCGGCGAGCGAGCGCATTCGCGTCGGCGGCCCGGCCACCGCGCAGGCCGCGTGGGTCGGCGACATCATCGCCCATGCCGCGCAGAACCACGTTCCGCTGGATTTCGTCTCCACGCACGTCTACGGCAACGACACCACCATGGACGTCTTCCATGACAAGCGGCCGATCGCGCCGCACCAGATGGTCTGCGCCGCCGTCGATAAGGTTCACAACGAAATCGTCCACTCCGCGCGGCCGGACGTCCCGCTGATCTGGAGCGAGTTCAACGCCACCTACATGAACCAGCAGGAGATCACCGACTCCATCTACATGGGCCCATGGCTCGCCGACACCATCAGCAAATGCGACGGCAAAACGAAGATGATGTCCTACTGGAGCTTCTCCGACGTCTTCGAGGAGCAGGGCGTGGTGAAGACGCCGTTCTACGGCGGATACGGCATCGTCGCCGAAGACGATATCCCCAAGCCGGCCTACGGTGTCTTCGAGATACTGCATGACCTGGGCGACACGCGCCTTCCTGCTCCGATCAACCGCGCCCTCGTCACGCGCCGAGCCGACGGCACCCTCGTCATCGCCGTCTGGAACCTGGTGGAGCCCGGCGCGACCGGACCGGACAAAACCGCCACCTTCGACCTGCGCGGCATTCACGCCGACTACGCGCGGGTGCGGCGTGTCGACGCCGACCATGGCGACACACTGGACGTCTGGAAGCACATGGGCAGCCCGAAATATCCCACGCGGCAGCAAATCGAAGAACTGCGAAGGGCTTCGCACATTGGCGAGCCGGAGAGTATCGCGATCCAGAATCACCGGCTGACAGTCACGCTGCCTTCCATGGGTCTGGCCGTGATCGAAATACCGAAAGCGCCGTAATCAGGCCGGCACGCCTGCGCTGCGGAACAGGCCCAGCAACACCTCGGCCGCCTGGCAGGCATCGCAGGTGGCAAATTCCGAGTTGAGCGACAGGGGAACGGCATTCGGCGCGACCGGCCGCAGCGAAGCCGAGCCTGCCTGCACCGCGGAATCCGGAGTGGCCGGGCCGAACAGAATATAGTCCACCTGCTGAAACATCAGCAGCATGCGCGCATCGGAGACCAGGCTCGCTGTCTTCACCTGGAATCCATGCTGCGTCAGCACCGCCCGGATAAACGCGCCCACTTCCGGCGAGCGGTCGATCACCAGCACACGACGCCCCGGCTGCTCGGGCGCTTTTTCCACGAACGGCTGCCGCAGGAAGCTGAGGATCGCTTCCTCCTCCGAAGCGTATCCCTTCAGCAGGCTGTCGAGTTTCGTCACGGTCAGAAGATGCATGATGAACTGCGGCGCATCCGCCAGGCGAATGTCGCCGCCGCGTTTGCGAAACGCATCCGCGGAGCGAACGATCAGGCCAAGGCCGGTGCTGTCCAGCCGGTCCACTTTCTCCACCACGAGCACCAGACGGTTCACGTCGCGGCCCGCCATCTGCACAGCCGCTTCCAGCTGCTTCAGCTCCTGGCCGATGACGATTTGTCCTCGGCATTCGAGGATTCCGACATTTCCCAGAAAACGAGTGTCGACATGAAGTGGCATACGCTGCCTCCGCTGGGGCGAAGTTGGGGGATGAAGCTGTTGCAACACAGTAGCACGGAACCGCTGCGATACACCCATGCCGCGTCGGATGGCGGGTAGGATGGGTTGCATGCAGAGAACGGCTTACGGCGTCCTCGCCGCGCTGGTGATTCTTGGTTCAGGGCTCGCGCCCGCGCAGGTTGTGCCCGCCCAGACCACGCTCGACAGCGGCAGTGGCGCCTACGCCAGCCATCACTACCGCAACCTCTTCAAAGAAGACGGCCACTCCGCGCGCGACATCCGCCGCAAAATCGACGCCGCCTATCAGCAGCTTTTCCACGGTGATCCGCAAACGCAGGCCATCGCCTTCGCCGCGGGTCGCAACAACAACGGTCCGCTGATGTACATCACCGACTGGGCCAACCACGATGTACGCACCGAAGGCATGTCCTACGGCATGATCATCACCGTCGAGCTGAACAAAAAGGCCGAGTTCGACGCCATCTGGAACTGGGCGATGACCTACATGTACATCGCCGATCCAAAGGCCCCCAGCTACGAGTACTTCGCATGGTCCTGCAAGACGGACGGCGCGCACAACTCCGAAGGCGCTGCGCCCGACGGCGAGTCGTACTTTGCCATGGCGCTCCTCTTCGCGGCGAATCGCTGGCCCGGCGGCCACGGCATCTACGACTACCGCGCCCAGGCGGACAAGCTGCTCACCGCCATGGTGCACCGCCAGATCATCACCGCGCCGAGTCCGCGCGGCCCGCACAGCGTCGGCCCGGAGATGCACCAGGATCCGCCCATGATCCTCTTCGTCCCCGAGATCATGCCGCATCCCTTCACCGATCCCTCCTACCACCTGCCCGCCTTCTATGAGCTGTGGGCGCGCTGGGGTCCCGAGCAGGATCGCGATTTCTGGATGCGCGCCGCCGAGGCGAGCCGCGCCTTCTTCCCAAAGACCGCCAACGCCCAAACCGGCCTCGCTCCGGATTACGCGAACTTCGACGGCACGCCCATGGTGACGCGCTTCCCGCAGTCGGGCGAGTTCGGCTACGACGCGTGGCGCGTCGCCAGCAACTGGTCGATGGATTGGTCGTGGTGGCACAAGGCGGCCACGGAGCAGGCGCTGAGCGACCGCATTCAGAAATTTTTCGAGTCCCAGGGCATCGACACATATGGGCCCGTCTACACGCTCGACGGCACGCCACAGGGCTCGACGCCGCGCCTGACCAAAGAAGGCCATCCCGAGGGGCTGGTGGGGACCAACGCCGTAGCCGGCCTCGCGGCCACGGATCGCGCACGCGCCAGGCGCTTCACCGAAGCGCTCTGGAACACGCCGATCCCTTCCGGCCAGAGCCGCTACTACGACGGCATGCTCTACCTGATGAGCCTCATGCACGTCAGCGGCGAGTTCCGTATCATCGAGCCGAAGAAGTAAACCGGGCCGCTTCGCACGCCTGTGTCCTCTCCGGCTTCGGCCGGCAATCCCGCACCCCTCTGCTACACTTTGGCCGCCATGAAATCCCTCGCCCTTCGCCTCCTGTGCGCAGCTTTGTCGCTCGCGCCCGTCGCGGCCGCGCAGCAGGTCATTCCGCTTTACCCCGGCGACGCGCCCGGGTCCGCCCACGAAACCTACCCCGAGCAGCGCTACTTCTCCAAAGCCTGGAACACCGAAGTCGTCACCAACGTCACCCGGCCCACGCTCACCGTCTTCCAACCGCCTGCGGACCTGAAAAACGGCACGGCCATCGTGATCTGCCCCGGCGGCGGATTCATGGCGCTGTCTATCGCGAGTGAGGGAACCGATCTTGCGAAATATCTCGCCGCCAAAGGCATGACCGCATTTGTTCTGGAATATCGCGTTGCCCACACCGAAGGTGACGCCACCGAACTATTCCAGAAACTCTGGGCCAGTGACAGGCCGCGACTAGAGCAAATGCTCAACAGCGCTGAACCTCTCGCCTTCCAGGATGGCCTCGCGGCGGTGACCTGGGTCCGGCAGCACGCCTCGCAATTTGGAATTTCTCCCGATCGCGTCGGCATCGTCGGATTTTCCGCCGGCGGAGGCGTCACCGCCGACGTTGCCTTCCACTACGCGCCTGAAGGCCGGCCCGCGTTCGTGGCGCCCATTTATTTAGGTGGATTTCACCTCGACGCTCCGGTTCCCGCCGAGGCCCCGCCCATGTTTGTTGCCGCCGCTACCGACGATTCCCTCGGACTGGCTCCGCAAAGTGTGGCGATTTACCAAAAGTGGGTAGCCGCCCACAAATCGGCGGAACTGCACCTTTACGCAAAGGGCGGCCACGGCTTTGGCATGCGCACCCAGCATCTCCCTTCAGATCACTGGGTCGAGCAGTTCACCGACTGGCTGCGCTTTGAAGGATTCCTCAGCAAATGATCAGCTAAACAGCTTCCGGAAAACTCGCATCCGAAAGCGGTTTGTATCAGGGCACGACTTCACATCTGCGGACAACTCGCATCCGAAAGCGGTTTGTGTCGGGCGAATTGTGCTTTGAAGGGGCACGGCTTCAGCCGTGCCGTACCGGCTGCAAAGTCGATCGGGCTTTAGCCCCTGAGGGAAGCTTTTCCTTTTTCTCCACCATTTTTCCGGAACCTCTAAAGCTGCGGGAACCCGCGCCCATCCTGCTGCCCCGCCCTATGCCGCCGATCCCCAAAAAATTCCTTGCCTATTCGTGCCTGTGATGGCTACACTCTCTCCACCAATCCACCCGCACCACTGGGCCCTGACCAGCAAGCCTGTTGCCGCAGCAGTGTCGGTTCAGGAAGGTTTCCCATGCCTTGTCGCCCCCTCTGCCTTGCCCTGGCCCTGACCGCTCTCATGCTGACCAGCGGCGCCGCCTTTGCTGCCTCCGGTCCGCAAACCGCCTGGAACGTATTCACTCTGCCCAACCCGCAAATCACGCCCAACTGGCGAACCTACGCTCCCGCCGATTGCGCCTCGAATCCCGACGCCTGCTCTCAGGACAACCGCTTCTGGGAAGAGTGGAACTTCAGCAATTTCCAGGCAGCCATCGATTCGTCCTTCGGCGCGGTCAGCTCCCTCGGCCGGTATCAGGCCGTGATGATCCTTCTCCCCCTCGGCGATTCGCCCGCGTACTGGAACAACATTCAGCTGATGTACCAGTCGGCGGTCGCGCACGGCGTGCAGTTACAGTTCGTGCTCTTCCCCAAGTGGAAATACGGCGCGGAGTATTGCTACCTCTACAAAAGTGGCGCCCCCTCCGGATGCCAGCTGGTCTCAGGATCCACGACCGCCGTTGCATATCAGCAGTTGCTCAAGCTGATGAACTTTGTGCAGAGCCTCGGCGCCACCTGCTCCTCGAATAACTACAATGTGCAATTCGCCGTGTGGTATGGGTGGAGCGATTTCTCGCCCGGCTACAGCACGCTGCAAAGTTTCTGGCAATCTTTGCCGACCAAATCATCGGCGAACTCCTGCAACCTGCAGGCCTCGTACATCACCTGGCTCGACACGCCATTTACCACTACCTCCGAGGTGCAGAAGCTGCAGAGATACGTCGTGAAGCAGCTCAAGCTGCCCTACTGGGTGAACACGGAGCTGTACAGCACGTCGCAGATTCAGCAGAGCTACTCCACATATTCTCCCTATCAAACGATCATCACCGGCTATTGGGGAGCAACCGACATTACCACCTGGGCCCGAGGAATGTGCGCCAACTGGAACACCGCTTCGCACCCCGCCCGCCTCGCCAGCTGGACCTTTGACGACATCGACGTAGGCACCGTCGAGCAGTATCGCGCTTACATCAACAACGCCATGGCCACCATCGGCGCCGTTTGCACGTACTGAGCCGCTGCCTAAATCTGACCAGGACCCAGGGACTTCGCGCCCGCGAAGTTCCCAGGCCTCCTCTACTCAATCCTCAGCACCTGCATGGGATGGATCGACGCCGCGCGACGAGCCGGCAAATAACACGCCAGCAGCGCTGAAATGATCAGCACCACTCCCACCGCGCCAAATGCCGTCGCGTCCAGCGCACGGACGTCGAACAGCATGCTCTGCATCGCGCGTCCCACAAAGTACGCGCCCCCCAGCCCCAGCACCATGCCCACTGCAGCCAGGATCACGCCTTCCCGCACGACCAGCCGCACCACGCGTCCCCGCGTCGCTCCCAGCGCCATGCGCAGCGCAATCTCATGCGAACGCTGCGCCACGCTGAAGGCCATGACGCCATAGATCCCCAGCGCCGCCAGAAACAGCGCCACCGCCGCAAACACTCCAAACAGCATCAGCGTGAATCGCTCATTGCTCATCGTGTTATCGCGGATCTGCTCCATCGTGTGCGGCTCGGCCAAAGCGATATCCGGATCCACCGTGTGCACCGCCGCCGCAATGCTGTGCAGCATCGACATCGGCTCCTCGGCTGTCCGCACTCCAAAGCCCGCCTGCGGCCACGGAACCTGCCAGAACGGAATCAGCATCTCCATCTTGAAGTCCGTCCGGTCCGCGGCATGCACGTCGTGATAGACACCCACAATCTGCCAAACCTGCGGCGGCCCCAGCTTCTGCACTCCGGGAATCAGCTGCTCCACCGCAATCTGTGTCCGCAGCGGATCCCTCCCCGGGAGCCACTTCTTCACGAAGCTCTCGTTCACCACCGCCACCTTCATGCTGTTGGCGGTATCACCGTCGTTCAGCAAACGTCCCTTCACCAGCCGGATCCCGAATGTCGAGAAGTAGTCCGGCGTCACCATCCCAAAGCCGCTGTTCGGCCGCTGTGACCTGTCCGCATACGACGGACCGCCCACAATCGTGAATGGCATCCCGAAGCCCGCCCCGTACAGCGGCATGCCCGTCTGCGCTGACACGTGTTCCACCCCGGGCACCGCAGCGACCCGCGCCAAAATGTCCCGGTAGTAGCTCGTGATCTGCGCCGGATCCTTCGACCGCTGATCCGGCACCGGCAGGAAGAAGGTCAGCACATGGTCCGTCCTGACGCCCAGATCCACGCGCGTCAAGTTCCAGAAGCTGTGGATCGCCAGCCCGGCTCCCGCCAGCAGCACCAGCGCCAGCGTGAACTCACCCACCACCAGCACCCGTCGCACCATGTGCTTCCCCGCGCTGGTCCCCGTGCGTCCGCCTTCCTTCAGCGACTCCGCCGGATCGATCCTCGACGCGTACCAGGCCGGCGCGCTCCCCGCCAGCAGCCCCGCCAGCGTGGTCGCCAGCAGCGTGAACAGCAGAATCGGAACATTCAGGCGCAGATCCGCCTCATACGGCAGCGTATCCGTCGGCATCACGGCAATCAGTCCCTGCAGCATGCCGTATCCGACGCCCACGCCCAGCGCGCCCCCGGCCAGCGCCAGCAGAACGCTCTCCGTCAGCAGCTGCCCGAAGATCGTCTTCCGGCGCGCCCCCAGCGCGCTGCGCACCGCCAGCTCTTTCTGCCGGGTCATGCCGCGCGCCAGCAGCAGATTCGCCACGTTCACGCACGCAATCAGCAGCACAAATCCCACTGCGCCCAGCAGCAGCCACAGCATCCGAATCCGTTCCTTCGGCATGAAGTCGTTCTTCAGCGGCTCTACATAAGCGCCCCATCCTTTGTCGCTCTCCGGATAGCGTTGCGCGATGTGCGCCGTCACCGCGTCCATGTTTTGCTGCGCCTGCTGAATCGTGATTCCAGGCTTGAGCCGCCCCATCACCAGCAGCCAGTGGAAATCGTGATTCACCTGCTCCGGCTTGAAGACCAGCGGCACCACCAGCTGTGCCTGCCCCTTGTCCCAGATTCCCGGCTGCTCCACTCCGACCACCGTGTACGGCTCGCCGTTCAGTCGAATGCTCGTCCCCACGATGTGCCGGTTCGAGCCCAGTTTCACCCACAGCTTGTGCGTCAGCACCGCAACATGGTCCTTCCCGGCGACGCCTTCTTCCGGCAGAAAATACCTTCCCAGAAAAGGCTGCTGGCCGATCATGTGCAGCATGCTCCACGTCTCCTGCATGGCCTGCACATACTCCGGCTGATCTTTGGTCGCGACGTTGAAGCTGGTCCCCGTCCAGGCGCACAAGTCCTGGAACGCGGTCGACTGATTCTTCCAGTCCGTGTAATCGCCCGCGGAAACCCCGTTATGAAAGGTCTGGATTTTCGACCAGACCATCACCAGCTGGTTCGGGTTCGGATAAGGCAGCGGCGCCAGCAGCGTCGCGTAATCCACGGTGAAGATGGCGGTATTCGCGCCGATACCAAGCGCAAGCGTCACCAGGACGGTGATTGTCAGGCCCGGATTCCGTCCCAGCATGCGCAAACTGAAGCGCAGGTGCTGCAGCAGCATTTCCATTGGGAACCTCGCCGCCCGGTTGCCCTGTAGACGTGCCCGGCTTCCCTTCTGCTCGGCACACGTCCCGCCGGTCACCGGATGCTACGCACTGTAACAGCCGCAAGTTCCCGCTTTGGGTTAAATGTGACGAACGGCAAATAGGACACACGTGGGTTCCCCGCCTATTTCCACTCGTGGGGAATGTCTCCGGCGGGCTTGTGCTCGGTGATCTCCGCGTAAGCGATCCCGACATCCGTGCTCAGATCGGCAGGCGTCCAGTCGCGGTCGCGCGCGGGCAGCGACACCGTCATCTTCTCTGGCGTCAGCCCCTCCGCCGCCTGCTTCCGCACTGCATCGAGCAGGTCCTCGATGAAACTACGCTGCCCCTCCAGGATTTCCGTTCCTCCCGGCTCTCCATGTCCCGGCAACACGTGCAGCGGATGCAGCGCCTCCGCCTTGTCGAGCACCTGCGGCCAGTTGCCCAGGTTCGCGTCCCACAGCTTATTGCGCGGACCTTCGTGCCCGGATACCGCCGAACGCCCATTGATGGCCGCGTCTCCCGTGCACAGGACGCGCTCCTTCGGCAGCCAAACGAACCCATCGCCGCGCGTGTGAGCCCAGCCGAAAAAGTAAAAGTCGACCTCGCGCGTCGCGTCCTTCAGCACGAACGGACTGCGTCGAAACGTCAGCTCCGGCCGCGGAGCATCCGCCAGGTGCAGTGCGCGCACGTCCTCGCGAATCGCCGCTGTTGCCAGCCATCGCTGCGGCTCGTACCGGTCCATCTCTTCGACCACGCCTTCATAGGCGAAGGTCACCGCCCCCGCTCGCGTCCAGACGATGTTCCCGTAGGAGTGGTCGCGATGCGCATGCGTGTCAAAGACGAACAGCACCGGCTTCGGCGAGATGCGATGGATCTGCTGCACCAACTCCTCCGCCCGCCCCGGATAGTTCGCATCGACAACGATGAGGTAGTGCTGCATCTCGATAACGACGTTGTTGCAGTAGCCATTCCCGTTCCCTGGCACGAACCATACGCCGTCCGCAATCTTCCGGAACTCAACGGCCTGCGCACCCGCAGCGCTGACCCAACTCAGCACCAGCAGGAACGCGCAGATGCGCCACCGCGAGGCTCTGCCGCTCCATCGTCCTTCAATTGCCAAACTCATCAGCCGCTGAACTCCCCCGCATCCTTTCCTGCCACTCTAATCGTGCGTGGATCAGGGGGGAGTCTGAAATCGCCAGGCCTACTCTATGTCCACAACCGCACCAGCGGCCCGCCCGCTCCCGAGACCGGATCCGACTTTGGGAACGGCAGGCTCGCCATCCGCGCCAGCGCCTCGGTATCCGGCGCTCGCCGGCAGATGTCCCAGTGCTGATCCGGCGGATACGCGCCCACGACAAGAAAATCCTCCGTCGCGGAGAGGCAGCAGTGCCCTGTCCCGGTGGGCAACACCGCGACATCCCCCGGATGCACGACGATCTCCTGCCCCTTCTCGCCGCCCAGCATCAGGTGCGCCGAGCCGGACACGAACCCAAGAACCTCATGCGCGGTCGAGTGGTAGTGGTGATAATCGTAGACGCCGTTGCGCCACTGCGGAGGCCATCCATTGCGCGTGAAAAGCTCTTCGTACGTCCCCGCCGGATCGCTCCCCCGCGCCTGCACGGCCCCGCGATAGAGCAGCACTGGCAGCCGCTGATTGTTGGGCATCCAGCCATTGCGCGTCAGGCGCAGAAGCTGCGGTTCGCTTGCGCCCTCCGTCGCACTCGCACCCTCACCTGCAAACGCAGACGCCGCCGGCGCAAGCCCCAGCGCGGTCAGTAATCGGCTGAATTGCCGGCGGCTCAGGTCCATGCGCACCCCCTGGTGGTTCGACGCTCCCGGGCGATCAACGCCGCGTAAAATCTGCCGGAATCCGTGAAGAAAACACCTGCCCCGGTGTTTGCAATCCGTTCATCCACAACCTTTTGCACCGAAATGCGTCAGGAAAAGCGGAAAGCCCTCTCTTCTCCGGGTTGCGAGAGGCGATTCCGCACCTAGAATGGTTACTAACATGGCAATCCAACGTGTTCGTGTGTGGCTTGCAGCCGCCGTGATGTTTGCAACGGCGGCAGCGGCCTGGGCCGATGCTGCGCCTTTCGATCTGACCGGTCCAAAGCTGGAAGTGAAGGTGACGCGCGCCGGCAAGACGCTGCCCATCTCCGAGGTGCCCAACCTCGCCGCGGGCGACCGCGTCTGGATCAAAGCCGACCTCCCGGACGGGCAGTCCGCGCATTATCTGCTGGTCGCCGCCTTCCTCCGCGGATCGACGAACCCGCCGCCTGAAAACTGGTTCTTCCGTCAGGAGACCTGGAACCGCAAGAGTGAGGGCCTGAACATCACCGTGCCCCAGGGCGCGCAGCAGGTCGTCATCTTCCTCGCTCCGGAAACCGGTGGCGATTTCCGCACCCTGGTGAATGCAGTGCGTGGCAAGCCTGGCGCGTTTGTGCGCGCGTCGCAGGACCTGAACCAGGCCATGCTCGACCGTTCGCGTCTCGACACCTATCTCAACGCCATTCACCGCCTCAACGCCGAAGATCCGGTGAAGCTCACCGAAGCTGCTCCGCTGCTGGCCCGCAGCCTCGGCATGAAAATCGACGACAAGTGCCTCGACCGCATTCCCGAACTACAGGCGGCCTGCCTCACGCAGGGCCAGGAGGCGCTCATCCTCAACGACGGCCACAGCCAGTCCATCGTGAGTGAGCTGACCTCGGGACCCGCGAGCGATCTCGCGGCGCAGCTCACCTACACCCCGGCGGCGAGCTACGGCTTCTACAGCCCCTACATCGGTTCGGCGATGGACATCGCGCGCATCCTCGACAGCTTCCACACCGCGCAGTACCAGTACATTCCTGCTCTGGCAACGCAGCGCGGCGACACCCTCGGGCTGATGCTGAATACGCCGCCCTCCTTCCACAATCCCAAGTCGGTGCTGGTCACCTCGCTCCCCGCCGTCGAAGCCTCGCAGCCTCCGCCGCTGCACCCCGTGGACTCCAAACAGGACTACTGCGCCGAAAAGAATTCCCTCGTCCTCGCCGTCGATGGCGCCCCCCTGGTCTTCTCCACCGGATACGCGCACGAGATGACCCTGCGTCTGAAAACAAAATCCGGCAAGACCGTCGATGAGCCGGTGACTCCGCAGGCTGTTGCCGGCGGCCTGGTTCTCACCGCCAAAGACCTCAGCGCCAGCGATTTCGGCAACACCATCAACGCCTCACTCCACGGCTACTGGGGATTCGAGCGTTACGACGGTCCGGCCTTCCGCCTCGAAAACACCCACGCGCAGAACTGGCAGGTGGCAGCCGCGGATCGCGAATCGCTGATCGTCGGTCGCAGCGACACCCTGCATCTCTCCGCCGACAACGCCAGCTGTGTCGACACCATTCTCGTGAAAGACTCCGCCGGCAAGGAGATCAAGACGACCTGGAAGGCGACCAGCCCCGATGAGCTGACCGTCACGGTGCCGCTGAAAGAAGCGCATCCCGGCCTGCTCCAGTTGGAAGTGAAGCAGTACGGCACCGTCACCGCGCAGACCATTCCGCTGCAGGCGTACACCGAAGCCGGACACCTCAACAGCTTCACCCTGCACGCGGGCGATTCGGACGGCATTCTGAAGGGCAGCCGCCTCGACGAGATTGCCAGCCTCACGCTCGACGGCGTCGTCTTCAAACCCGGCGATCTGACCTCGACCATGGGAACCGACGAGCTGCCGATGGTCGCAAAAGATGCGAAAGCCGCCGGCAATCTGAAGCGCGGAACCGCCAGCAACGCAACAGTGACGCTGAATGACGGACGCGTGCTCAAGGTGGATGCCACCGTGACCGATCCGCGCCCCGGAGTGGTGCTCATCGGCAAGAGCGTGCAGTCCTCGCCCTCCAGCAACGGCAGCAACATTCAGCTCGCCAATCAGGATGAACTGCCCCAGGATGCCAAGCTGAGGTTCTCCGTCAGGGCCAAATCGCCGAAGGCGTTTACACGCAGCGAGCACATTGAAGTAGCCACCGAAGACGAGACCTTCACCACCATGCTCGGCCTCGACAACGGCGGCATGACCCTCGAGAACAGCACCGTCGCGCTTGCCACGCTCGATCCGGCAAAGGCCTTTGGCGGATCGGCATTCGGCCCCCTCAAGTTCCGCGTCGTCGAGAACGGAGCGTCGGGCGACTGGCAGCCCCTCGCCACGCTGGTGCGCCTGCCGGTTCTGCAGAGCCTTAAGTGCCCCGGCGGGACCGATCAGCAGTGCCGCCTCAGCGGGTCGAATCTCTTCCTCGTCGATTCCGTCTCGAGCGATCCGCAGTTCTCGAACCCCGTCCAGGTGCCGGACGGCTTCCCCGGATACGTTCTGCCTGTCCCGCACGCGCAGAGCGGCGCCCTCTATGTGAAACTCCGCGACGACCCCTCCGTGATCAACCAGGTGACGCTCGCCGCTGAGGAGCTGCCCCCTCCGCCCGCCGAGGCGGAGATAAAGCATGCGGGCAGACCCGCGTATCACGAAGGCGAGCCCGCGCCCGCTCCAGGTGCATCCACAGAACCTACGCCGGGCACATCGAGCGCCTCGCCAACCCAGCCTCCGGCCGGCGAAAAGCAACACGCGCCCAGCCCCCAGCCTGCGACCGCTCCCGCAACCGGCCAGTCGCAGCAGACCGCGCCCCCGCCTTCCGCCGCACCGAAACCGCAGGGCAGCCAGACGGCATCCCCGGGTGCCACGCAGCCTGCGACTTCAAACAGCAGCGAAAAACCCGCAGCAACCGCGCAGCAGGCCAGCTCACCTCAACCTGCCCCGCAGCAGCCCTGAGAGGTAGGCGCGGCATTCATGCCGCGCAAATCGCATCAACTTTTGAACGGCCTCGAAGCCTGCCTGAGAATCGTGTTTTGAAGGGGCACGGCTTCAGCCGTGCCGTATGGACCCAAACGAGGATGGGGCTTCAGCCCCTGAAGGCCGGTGCCGCATGTCTCCGGGTTTTGGAGACATGGGAAGGCGCGAGAGCGCCCGCTTTGTAATCAGGGCATGAACTCCACAGCTTGCGGAAAAAACCTTCCAGCCGCCCTGTGTCAGGGCACGACTTCAGTCGTGCCGTAAGGGTCGCAAAATACAACTGGGCTTTAGCCCCTGCGGCGCGAAGCGGTTCCGGGGAGCGGAACGACGATAGAAGCCCCGGCCTTCAGGCCGGGGAATAGCGCATGTAAAGATCACCGGGCCTTTAGGCCCGGATCAATACCGCTCTTTTTGAAGAGGCACGGCTTCACAGCCTGCGTAAAAACTCGCGTCCGAAGGGCTTTGTCTCAGGGCACGACTTCAGTCGTGCCGTACAAGCCGCAAAAATGAGGGGATTTAGCCCCTGCCCTGACGCCTACTTACATGTTCGTATGTCCGCCGCGCATCTGCTCGTTGAAGCTGGGCCGCGTCACCGCCAGCGCCGCCTCCAGCTTGGCGCGGTACTGATCGGCACGTGCCATCAGCGTCGGCGTCGCTCCGGCAAACTCCCCGTCCAAAGCAATCAGCCCCTGCCGCCCCAGATCCGCAGCCATGCGCGCAAGCTCTGCCGAGGTGGTGTTCAGATACTGCGCATCGCGCGGATCGGCAATCCACACGGGGCGCGATGCGCCGAGCACGCCCGACAGCCAGTAGACCTTCAGCGCGAGGAACTCCATCCGGCTCTGATCGTCCGTGTCGGTGAAAAAGAACTTCTTCTGCCACCGGCTGTAGTAGCGCGTGGTCACCGGCACCGGCTGCCGGTTGCCGCTCTTCAGGAACTCCAGCTGTCCGCGGTCGAGCGTCTTGCGCACGGCGTTATAGATGAAGGTTTCTGCATACGGCTGCTCGGGCGCGGGCACGATCTCAGCAAAGGTGACCGTCATGCTGGCCGAAACCAGCGCGTGCAGCGGTGAATTCGTGCCATCGTCCAGCCGAATCGTGCCGTGCACGATATACGTGTCTGCGCCGGAAGTAGACCGGTGAAACGGCCAGCCAAAGTTGCCGAAACTGATCGGCAGCCCAGCCAGCGTAACGTAGCAGTCGGGACGCGGATTGCGCAGCCGCTGCGCAGCTTCCTGCAGGTGCGTGGTCATCTCCGGCAGCAACTCGGGCTTATCGAAGTCGAAAGCCTCGCTCAGTTCCAGCAGAAGGGTGCGATCGGGCGGCGCGCCCGGCGCGGACGCGAGCCGGAACCGCGTAGTCGGATGGCCGTTGAAGTCCGTGCCGGATTCGGTGCCCAGGACAGTGAGTCCAGCCTGGTCGGCGGCTCGGTGCAGATTGGCGACAAGATTCGCTTCAGAGTGGGTCGTCATGGAAATTCGCACAACTATGTGCATTGTAGCTTTTATGAATGATCAGGCGCGGCTGCAATCGGTCCGGCAACGCTCGCGCCATAGTTGCGGCTCTGCTACGGCGGCACAGAAATACGCATTCTGCTTTCCTCCGATGTGACGAAGACGTTGCTGTCCGTTGCAACTTTTGAGGGATGCTGGCGTCGCTCGAGTGCGTTACCTTTCTGGGTAGACTGCTAACGAAGGTACCTCCCAAATGAAGCAGGCGCGACGGTGCTGTTGGATTGCTTTTGGGGCTATTGAGCTGCTGGTTCTGCTGGCGGCGCTCACCCGCCCCGCATACGGTTATGTCGATCCCGGCTCGGGACTGCTCGCCATTCAGGTTGGCGGTTCGATGCTGGCCGGCGGCTTGTTCATGGTCCGCTCCAAGCTCCGCAAGCTATTGCGGATAGCGCCTCCCGTTGAGAACGCGTCTGAAGAGAACGCGCCCGCTGAGCCTGGCCACTAATGCCTGCAGTTCATATTCTGCAGGGAACCTTCCGAGACCCAGCCGGAACCCTGCAAATCAGTGAAGATCGTGTATTGCGCCGCGTGCGCCCTGCCCAGGCAGAGGCCGCGCTTCAGTTCCTGCGTTCGCCGCTGGCGCAGGAGTGGGTTCGGCGCGGAAATCTCATCGACACTCATTTTCTGGGCGAACAGAACGGCGAACTGACGCTCGAGCACCCGCGCATCTTCTTTCCTTCATATCCCTGGGAATGGACACCGAGCGCCTGGCTTGCCGCCGCGCATCTTACGCTCGACTTCACTGAGTCGCTCCTCGATCACGGCCTCATCCTCAAAGACGCTACCCCCCTGAACATCCTGTTTCGCGGCACCCAGCCGGTCTTCGTCGATGTCCTCTCGGTGGAACAGCGCGACCTGGAGAGCCCGCTGTGGCTCGCGTACGCGCAATTCGTCCGCACATTCCTGCTGCCGCTGATAGCGAATAAATATCTCGGCTGGTCTCTAACCGCGACCATTCACAAACGCGACGGGTACGAACCGGGCGATCTCGCGCCTTATCTCAGCCGCTGGCAGCGCTGGCGCGAACCCTTCCGTTCGCTGATCACCCTGCCGCTCATGCTCGAATCGAGCCAGAACCGGCAGGCAGATACGACCGCAAAGGTGCGCCAGCAGCCGGCTCTCGCGCTTCAGGTCCTGCGCCGCAACCTTGCCGGCCTCCGCAAGCATTTGCAGCATCTCGATCCGCAGCAACAAAAGACCCGCTGGAGCAGCTATGCGACCTCTGCCGAGCACTACAGCGCCGGCGATCATCAGCAGAAGCAGACCTTCGTTCGCGAGGCGCTGACGGCTGCGCAGCCGCATCATGTTCTCGATCTGGGCGGCAACACCGGCGTGTATTCGCGTATTGCCGTCGAATGCGGGGCCGAGGTCGTCTCCTGGGACACAGATGCCGGCGCAACCGAGCAGCACTGGCGCGAGGCGCAGCGGCTCAACATTCCAGACCTGCCCCTGGTCGCGAACCCCGCCCGGCCCACGCCGCCGGTCGGCTGGCGCAACGCCGAAAGCCTCGGCCTGCTGGAACGGGCGCGCCGTCGCTTTGACTGCGTGATGATGCTGGGCTTCATCCATCATCTGCTGCTGGCCGAACAGATCCCTCTGTCGGAGATCGCAGTTCAATTGCGAGAACTCACGACAAAATGGGCCATTGTCGAGTGGGTTCCCGCGGACGATCCCCGGTTCAGGGATCTCCTGCGGGGGCGCGATGCGCTCTACGCTCACCTCGATGAGGCGGCTTTCACGGCTTCCATTGACCCCCAATTCACTGTCGAGCGCCGCACCGCGCTGCCCAACGGCCGAATCGTCTTCCTCCTCCGATCCAGGTAGCTCGCGCGCACGCAAATTTGTCGGCGCAACCTCGAAAAGCGTTAACAAAGCTGCAACCTTTGAGGGATGCATAAACGTCACCTGGACAATTACTGTTGAGCATTACCAACACTCCAGCTGCTCCCCCGGCCGCGGCGAGTGGGGCTTTGCATTGGTTATCGATCGTCCAGTCCACGGTCTGCACCTCCGCATCGGCAGGGAATCAGCATGACGGTTTTCGACATTACAGCTAAGGCTCCGGGCAAACGTGTTCTCCTGTTGCAGGATCTGGACGTCACTGATTCGGCAATTCTGAAAGCGCTCGCGATTACCCTGATTCTCCTGCACAATTTCTTCCACGTTGTGAGTCCGGCTCGTCAGAACGAATTCTCGTTCAGCGCGGACCGCTTCACAGTTTTTCTGCAGACCATCCAGCAACCCAGCCTTGCCGTGCAGGCTTTCTTCTCTTTCTTTGGGCATTATGGCGTCCAGGTCTTCGTATTTTTGTCGGCCTATGGCCTTGCAAAAGCGCACTGGGACAAGCAGGAGTCCTGGGCGGCATTCATGTGGGGACGCATCCGTAAGCTTTATCCGAGCTTCCTGATAATCGTAGGCGCGTGGGCATTCGCGAAGGCCGTCCTCCTGGGCCCGGTTGCTTTCCTCAGCCACATGGGCCTCCCCCTCGCACTGATGCTGCTCGGCGTTTCTACTCTGTTCGGTTACGGATTCCCTCCGGTCGGGCCGTGGTGGTTCATTCCCTTCATCGTCCAGTTCTATGCGATTTGGCCGCTCCTCAGAAAACTGACCTGCCGCTTTGGCTGGAAGGTTTTGCTGGCGTTGTCGCTCATTTCTCTCGTCGTCACCTACTTCTGCAACCCGCTGCTGAGCCGGTGGGGACTGAATTTACTGTTCACGCCTATCGGACGTATTCCGGTGATCTGCATGGGAATCGCCGCCGCGCGTTACCCCTTGCGCCTTCACAGATCTGTTGCCGCGCTGGCTCTTGCCGTACTGGTGCTTGGCAGCCGTTACGAGCCGCTCTGGCTGCTCACGCTGCCCGCGGCTCCCCTGGTCATCCTGTGGTCTTATAGCTGGCTCCGTGATTCCCTCCGCAGCTTCGGGTGGCTGCGGCGCGTCGGCGAGTACTCGCTGCTCGTATTCCTGCTCAATGCGGTCGTCCGAGATACCTTGTGGGGGAATTTCCCGCTCGAATCCATCCAGATGTACGCGCGTTCTCCGGGTATGCAGCTCCTCTTCGGATGCGCGAGCGCAGTCCTGTCATTCCTGTTTGCGGCTTTGATCTATGAATTGCTGAGTTCCCCGGTTCGGGCCAAAGCCAGCGTGCCGTCCACCATCCAGCATGTTCCGGCTCCGCCCAGTCACAGCCTCCCACGGGGAGCCAGAGTTTCCAGCGCGCGCGTGTTGCCTCAGTTCGTCGAACAATAACCGTGCTGCTCAGGAATTAGACACTTCGACAGCCCGCACCGGCTCCGGCCGTGGCGCCTCGTCCACCTTGCCGAAGATCATCTTGCCCGACGCTGTCTGCAGCACTGATGTGACGGCAATCTCCACCGACCGACCGATCAGCCGCCGCGCATGGTCGACCACGACCATCGTGCCGTCGTCCAGATACCCGACGCCCTGGTCGTATTCCTTCCCTTCCTTCATCACCAGCACGCGCATCTTTTCCCCGGGCAGAACCACCGGCCGCAGCGAGTTCGCCAGGTCGTTGATGTTCAGCACCGGCACGCCGCGCACCTGCGCCACCTTATTCAGGTTGAAATCGTTGGTAACGATCTTCGCGTCCAGATGCCGCGCCAGTTCGATCAGCTTCAGGTCCACTTCCCGGATCTGCGGATAATCCTCTTCGGCGATCTGCACCGTCAACTGCGGATTGCTGCGCATCGCCTGCAGCACGTCCAGACCGCGGCGGCCGCGCTGCCGCTTCGAGCCGTCGGACGAGTCGGCGACCATCTGCAGTTCACGCAGCACAAACTCCGGGATAATCAGCGTCCCTTCCAGGAATCCCGTCTCCGCGATGTCCGCGATGCGTCCGTCGATGATGGCGCTCGTATCGAGCACCTTCGTGTTGCGGCGCGCGCCGCGCTCGCCCGCGAACAGGCCGCCCAGCGCCGCCAGATTCAGCAGGTCGCCCTTGCTCGCCCCCACGACCAGGCCGATATACGTCATCAGCAGCAGGACCGAGAGCTGCAGCAGATCGCGTTCATGCCCCGGCGGAAGGCTGTTGCGCAGCACCAGCGAGAAGAGGAACGCGCCGCTGATGCCCAACAGGCTGCCGATCACCGCCCCAAAGAGTCGCCGCAGCGACAGCGCGCGCACCCTGACCTCGAAAAAGATCATGAGCGCCGCTGCCAGGGCTCCGCCAATGGCGTCAGCCCAGGGATTCAGACCGAATGGGCGGAAGAACCAGCAGGCAATGGCAAAAACAAGGATAAAAAGAAAACGAAGTGCAAATAAGTCCATGAGAGGCCCCCGAACCATGCCCGGGGACGAGCATTAGAACGAATGCCGGGCACTGGGAGTATACCCCAGCATGTCAACAGATCGGGAGCGTCACCATCACCTGCGTGCGCGGGCGGATTACCACCGGTTACCAGCGGCGATAACGAGCCCTTCAATTGGCTCACCGCCGGCCAGCAGGTCTACTTCTGGTTCGTGTTCTGCTCGCGGCGCGGCTTGTCCGGCACCACGATCGGCCGCCGCAGCGGCACCATCGCCGCACCCGGCGGCTGGCCCACATGCTGCATCCGCGACAGCATCTCCGAGCGCACGTACTCGACAAAGTCCTGCATCTGCCGGTTCATCGCTTCCATCCGCTCCCGCATTTGCAGGATGATCGCGATCCCGGCAATGTTCACGCCCAGATCGCGCGCCAGGTTCAGGATGAACTCCAGCCGCTCGAGGTCCTCGTCCGTGTAGAGCCGCGTGTTGCCTTCCGTCCGCGACGGCTTCAGCAGGCCCTCGCGCTCGTACAGGCGGAGCGTCTGCGGATGAATTTCATACATCTCGGCCACCGCCGAGATCATGTACGCGCCTTTGGACTTCCTTTTTGTCGGCATATTCCGTAGCCATTATGCACCGTCAGCGGTGCAGAATCATTACGATTTGCGCCCCGCCGAACCGCCGCCCGAACCCGTGAAGAATTGGCACTCCCGCTCTTCCACCATCATCTTGCCCAGAGCCATCCGCCGCGGCAGCAGGTTCCTGAGCTGGCCGCCGAAGATGCGGTACGGGATCGTCACCTCAATCCCATAGCCGTTCTCTTCTTCGATGTCGAGCAACATAGCGTCGCGGTACCCCTCCGCCGACGGTTCGCTGAGGGTCACATTCGCCGCCATCAGCACCGCCTGCACCTGCCCGCGGCGCACTCGCTCCGCCATGTGTTCCGACAGCAGCTTCCACAGCCGGTTCGGATCCGACGGCAGCCGCGGGATCTCCAGCGTCTGCCGGCCGATCTGCCCCTCGCGGTCCATCGCAAATCCAAAGGGAGCAGTATGCCCGTACTTGCACAGAATCAGCCGCCCGTAGTTCATCGCGGCGTTTAGAAGCTGGTTCGCCGTCCGCCGGTTCCGGTCCTCAATGCTGAGAACAGCCACTTACTTCAGCTCCTTCAGCGTCGCCAGCACCTCTTCGGCGTGACCCTCCGGCTTCACCTTCGGGAACACCTTCAGCAGCCGCTGGTCCGGTCCGATCAGGAACGTCGTCCGCTCGATTCCCATTACCATCTTCCCGTACATGTTCTTTTCCTTCAGGACGCCAAACGCTTTGCAGAGCTTTTCGTCTACATCAGCAAGGAGGGGATACGGCAGGTCGTACTTCTCGCGGAATTTCTTCTGCGCCTGCGGCGTGTCGCGCGAGATGCCGAGCACCACGGCCCCGGTGTTCTGAATCTTTTTGAACTGGTCCCGGAAACCGCACGCTTCGATCGTGCATCCAGGCGTATCGGCCTTGGGATAAAAGAAAAGAACCACCGGCTTGCCGGCAAAGTCTTTCAGATGGACAGTCTTTTCCGAGTCATCCTGCAGGCTAAAATCGGCAACTTTGTCGTTGATTTCCATGCACTTCCCTTCCTGAATAATTTGGGCACAGAGTGGAGGGTGAGCGGAGCGGATCGGCGATCATCAAATTGGGTGCCCCATCCTTCTCGCTCGGGCTTTTCCGGCGAGAGGGTGGGCGGGTCCAGTACGAATCGCACTCCTGCACCCTATACCCTATACCCTATTCCCTGAATCAAAGCGGCGAGGACTATGTCACGGGTTCGCACTCCAATTTTCCTGGGTCTCAGCACAGCGCTCGCGTGCGCCATCCCCCTTTACGGACAATATCCCGGCCGCATCGCCTCGGCGCAGCCTCCCGGCACCACGCATCTCCGCGCCACCGCCGTGCTCGAGTTCACCGGCGACCTCAAAGACATGGGCCCGAATCGCCTCGTCCCGATCGCTGTTTGGGACGGCACCCGCTACCAGCCCGGCGCGCTCTACCTCGCTCAGCCCGCGCCGCTGGCCGTGCTCGGCGGAACGCAGTATCAGCTGGAAACCGATGGCCGCTCGCAAGGCTTCTTCAACGTTAAGGACGCCGAGAACCTCGCCGGAGGCTGGATCGGCGTCGGCAAATATCAGCCGCCGCCCGCGCCCAAACCCGTGTCGAAGGCCACAACGGGCCACACGTATCGCGTCAGCGACAACTCCGATCCGGACAAGCCGCACTTCGCCCACCGACCCGCTCCCGACACCGAGAGTGACACGGCCGCATCTCCCGAGAAGTCCGGCAAGTCTGACGACTCCGGCCCAACGCTGCACCCCCGCGCAAAAAGCGGCGACACCGGCAGCGCCTCAGCGCCAGCAGCCACTCAGCAGGAAGTCGATCCGGACCGCCCCACCTTCCATCGCCACGACACCCAGACGGCAGCCAGTTCGGCGACAGCCGATCCCAACCGCCCGCACCTCAGCTACACCACTCCGGAAAGTCAGGAGAAGCTGGCGAAGCCTGACGCGCTCTTCGGCATGCCCGCCGATATGAAGCAGGTCGCCGGCATCTCCGACAGCAACTCGCTCGACACGGAATCCTTCGCCTTTACCTGGGCGAATCCCGACGACGCGCAGAAGATGCAGGATGCGCTCCAGAAGGTCGCCGAGCAGGCCATCGGCCCGGTGAAACCGGCTCCCCCACATACCGAAATTGCGTCCTCAGCCTCGCCGGCGCCTTCGCCGGATGCGGCCCCGGCCCAGACCCCCGCCCAGCCTCCCGCCCAGTCCAGACCTTCCCTCCAGGGTGGCCGCCCGTCGCTCGACGCCGGACGCCCCTCGGCCCAGCCCGTCCCGTCTCCGGCTAAATCCTCACCATCGTCACAGCGCGCGCTGTCTTCATCGCAATCGCACACTGCACGCCAACGAACAAAACAAGCGCGGGCCGCGCAGGCCCCGCCGGTTCTCGACGACGTCCAGTTCCGGGTCTTCAGCCTCTCGCTCGGCGGCGGATCGACGATGGTCTACTCCGCCCGCGCCGCCAGCGATCCCGAGAAGTACGTCACCATCATCGCCCAGCCGGATTTCTACGGTAACGCGCAGGTCCTGCTCAAGCATGTCGCCAGCGCCAGCAATCTCGACGCGGCCCCGCGCATGCGCCTCATCGACGCTGTCGACACCCAGGGAGACGGCCGCGCCGACCTGATCTTCGAGCTCCGCGGCCAGAGCTACCGGCAGTTCGCGATCTACCGAATCGCCGGCGGCCAGGCAACTCAGGTCTTCGCGACCCAGCCCGCGCCGCTGTCGTAAGGAGCCGCCCCGTTCACGCCCTTACTGCGCACCCAGGCTCAGTGCTTCGCGTGAACCACACGAGTGCCCAGATTCCCCGGAGCGAGTCCCCGAACTGCGTGGCCGAACCTCGCCGCAATCTCCTCGAAGCTGATGTCTTCGATCTCCCGAAATCCGTGCGCGCGAAGCATCGCTTCCATACCGACCGGATCGAAGCGGCTGACCGAACGTTCACCCATTTTCTTCAGCTGTTCGGCCCTCTGCTTTTCCAGTTCCCTAAGCTCCTCTGAGAATGCCTCGGCAGGCTCCATGTAGTCGAACGCCACTTCCGAATTCCGGACAGACGCGACATAGTCCAGAGTGCGCCCGATGGCCTCCTCTGTCAGATAAGGCACGACGCCAAGCCAGCTGAAAAATGCGGCTGCGTTCTGCTGCAAGCCCGCGCCGGCGAGCTTCTCTCCCAGATCGTCCCGTTCGAAATCCACCGGCACGAAGACCAACCCCGGCGGAAGTGCGATCTGAGCTTCAGCCAGGCGCTGGCGTTTCCATTCCTGCGTCGCGAGATGATCCACCTCATAAATTCGGACCTCTCGCCCGCGATGCGGATTCCGCAGAGCGAACGTATCGAGTCCGGAACCGAGGATCACGACCTGCCGAACCCCGCCCTCGACCGCTCTCGACAAAGCGTCTTCCGCAATCCGGCTGCGCGCCGCCGTGAACAGGCGTCCGATGCTCGCCAGGGGATGCGCGTTCGCAAATCGCAGCACCTCCTGTTCGTCTTCGCCCAGAATCTTCATGGCGAACGGATCGTCGAGGATCGTGCCATGATCGAGCACCTGATGAGCAGCTCGTTGTCGTGCCACCATCAGCGCTGTGCGGCTGGGATCATTCGGATTCATCAGTCTCCATTGGCTTCAAAGTTAAGCGCAGCGACGCGAGGACGGCGCGTGCAAACCACTGAGGCATCGGCGCTCTCCCCAAATGAAGACAAGTTTTGCCACGCAGTATCGCACATCGGCTGAGAACAAATCGCACTGGCACCAGCCTGGTACACTCAGCAAAATGCTGCGGAGAATGCAATGACGATCAAAGCAGGGACCGGTGAAGTAGACAAATACATTGCCGGATGTCCCGAAGAGGTGCAGAGCAATTTGCAGAAGATCCGGGCCGCGATACAGGCCGCCACGCCCGGCGCCACCGAACGCACCGATTACTTCGAGATGCCGGGTTATTCATATCCCGGCTATGACTACGATGGGATGTTCGTCTGGTTCAGCTTCAAAAAGCCGCACATACGCCTGCATGTACGCCCGCCGGTGATCCAGGAACACAGCAAGGAACTGGCAGGTTATCCAACAACGAAAGCGATTGTCAGCTTTCCAATGAACAAACCCATACCCGCGACCCTCGTAAAAAAGCTCGTGAAGGCAAGCCTAAAGGCCATGAAGGACAAAGCGAAATAGATGCTGGCCGCGCGGTATCTCCGGCATTCCGCGCATCTTTCCGCAGCTACGCCTGCTTCCCTTCCTCGGCCGCCGCAGCCGCAGGTTCACAATCCAGCTGGAACAGCAGCAGCGAGCGCCCCGTCACCTGGTACTGATCCCCAATTTTGAACTGTTCCTTCTGTTCCTGCGCGGTCATGTCTTCGATATTCGTGTCGATCAGCAGCGACCAGGTCTCTCCCCCGTTCCACGCCGGCAGCGTGAACTCGACCACATCATGGAATCCGTTCACCACCAGCAGCAGCGTTACTTCCTTGCCCCGCTGTTTCACGCCGCTGGTCTGCGCGCGCCCATCCATCAGCATGCCGAAGCAGAGCATGTTCGTGTCGCCCCAGTGCTGATCCTCCATCTCGCTCCCGTTTGCGTTGATCCAGCTCACGTCCCGGATCCCGAGCTCCTCGTTCCATGCTCCGGACAAAAACAGGTTGCGGCGCAGGATCGGATACTGGTGACGCATGCGGGTCAGCCGCTGCACAAACCGGATCAGCGTCTTCTCCTTCTCTGCAAGCGTCCAGTCCACCCAGCTGATCTCGTTGTCCTGGCAGTAGGCGTTATTGTTCCCGCGCTGCGTGCGCGCGAACTCATCGCCGGCCTGCAGCATGGGCGTGCCCTGCGCCAGCAGCAGCGTCGCCAGCAAATTGCGCATCTGGCGATGGCGCAGCGCATTCACTTCAGGATCGTCCGTCGGCCCTTCGACGCCGCAATTCCACGAGTGATTGTTCGAATTGCCGTCCTGATTGTTTTCTCCATTCGCTTCGTTGTGCTTGTCGTTGTAGCTCACCAGGTCGTTCAGCGTGAACCCGTCATGCGCGGTGACAAAGTTGATCGATGACCAGGGCCGCCGCCCCTCACGGTTGAACAATTCGGCCGAAGCGCAGAGCCTCGCCGTCAGCGCCGACGCCAGACCCTCGCCGCGCCAAAAGTCCCGCACGTCATCGCGAAATTTGTCGTTCCACTCCGCCCATCCCGGCGGAAACCCGCCCACCTGGTAGCCGCCTGGCCCGCAGTCCCACGGCTCGGCAATCAGCTTCACCGCGCCCAGCACCGGATCCTGGCAGACGGCCTTCAGAAACCCACTCTGATTGTCGAACCCGTTCGGCTCGCGTGCCAGAATCGTGCCCAGATCGAACCGGAAGCCGTCCACATGCGTCTGCTCCACCCAGTACCTTAGGCTATCCGTCACCATCTGCAGCACGCGCGGATGCGTCACGTTGAGAGTATTGCCGGTCCCTGTGTCGTTGATGTAGTAGCGCGGCTGATCGGGCAGCAGCCGGTAGTAGCTGGCATTGTCAATGCCGCGGAACCCGAGTGTCGGGCCTTTCTCGTTGCCCTCGGCGGTGTGGTTGTAAACCACGTCGAGGATCACTTCCAGCCCCGCATCGTGGAACCGCGACACCATCTCCTTGAACTCTTTCAGTGCGTTCGACGGATCCGCCGCGTAGCGCGGCTGGACCGCGAAAAACCCAATCGTGTTGTAGCCCCAGTAATTGGCCAGCCCTTTGTCTGTCAGAATGCTGTCGTTCACGAATGTGTGCACCGGCAGCAGCTCGACCGTCGTGACCCCCAGCGAGCGAATGTAGTCGATCACCGCCGGTGTGGTCAGTCCGGCAAAGGTTCCCCGCAGGCCTTCCGGAACCTTCTCGTTCAGCCGCGTGAATCCCTTGACGTGCAGCTCGTAAACGATCGTGTCATCGAACGGCACGCGCATTTTTGAGAGACGCTGCTGGCCGCGCCAGTCGAACTCCGGATCCACCACGATGCACTTCGGCATGTAGGGCGCGCTGTCGCGCTCGTCGAAGGTGGTGTCGTCTCCAGACTCCAGCTTGTAGCCGAACAGTGCAGGATTCCACTCAATCTCCCCGATAGCCGCGGTCGCGTAAGGATCGAGCAGCAGCTTGTTCGGGTTGAAGCGCTGTCCCTGTTCCGGTTCGTACGGGCCATACACGCGATACCCGTAGCGGGTCCCCGGCTTTATCTCGGGCAGGTAGCCGTGCCAGATCTGATTGGTGTATTCGGGCAGCTCGATCCGCGCCTCTTCTCTCGTCCCCGAGTCGTCGAAGATGCACACATCCACCCTGGTGGCGTGCTCGGAAAACAGAGCGAAATTCGTGCCTTTGCCGTCCCACGTTGCGCCCCGGGGCAGGGGATTCCCTTCCCGTATGCGGAAATTGCTGGCTGTCATCAGGGTTCCTGGACTGGAAATGGAGAGGCGGTCGATTGCAGAAGAGACGCGCAGCAATCCTGCCTTCGCTTCCTTCGATGCCGAATCGCCACCGGCCCGCTGTATCGCCGCAGCGCCGCTCTCCGCGCCAGGGACTGCCATTCCCGCCGCAGCGTTGGAGAAAGCACCCGAGACGGCCGCCCTCAGGGAACTACAATTGCCCGGATCAGCTTATCCAGCTTCGGAAACTCCCGGTCCAGAGAAGCGTTTCCCCCGGCAAACATCGCATCCTGATGTCCGGCGCGCATTCCTCCTCCAGCACGTTCGCCGTAGCCGCCATACAGCTTCTCAACGATGTCCATCCCTTCCACTACCTGTCCGAAGGGAGCGAAGCCGTTTTCCTTATCATTGCGGGAATTGTCACCCGTGTTGATATAAACCTGCGTCGAACGCGTGTTCGGTCCCGTGTTCGCAAAGGCCACATACCCCGGCGTGTTGTGCTGCACCAGAGGATCGTCGGGAATCACACGGTGTCGCCAGGCCGCGGCCGTCCGCGGATCGCCGCTGATGCCGAACTGCACCCATCGTCCCGGCACGACGCGAAAGAATCGCGAATCGTTGTAGTAGCCATCCCGCACCAGTTCGTAAAAGCGGTCTGCGCCGTGCGGCGACCACTCCCGGTGCACCTCGATCACAAAATTCCCCGCCGTCGTCTCGACTTTCACGCGGAACCGATCCGGCGACTTGTGCGCATGCGAAAACGGAAACAGCAGCAGCAGGCAAAGCACGGGTGTACAGTCCACACGCATGGTTGAACACCACCTTATCCGAATCCCGAGGCGCCTTGCGGGCGCAAAATCCGGCCACTGCTATGCCCTGCCCATCAGCTCACGGCTCTGCTTTCAGCAGCCGTGAGCCTCTCCCAGGACCGCAGGCTAATCGTAATTTCTCGCCGGCCAGAGCTTCACAGGAGCGCCGGTATCGTCCTTGTACTTCGCTCGCAGCTCCCTGAGTTGGTTCGCGAGGTCCGGGACGATCGCCTCGTAGCCGGGGTGGACCTTATAGCCGGACCACTCCATGAGGCTTTCCATTTCATCGGGATCCTTTTCCAGGTCAAACAACTCCCACTCATTCACGGTGTAGTAGTAGATCAGCTTGTACCTGTCGGTGCGGATGCCGTAATGCGGAAACACCCAGTGCGGCGGAGCGAATTCGTAATAGTGGTAGTACATGGTCTTCCGCCAGTCAGGCGGCGTCTGGCCATGAAAAATGGGAACAAGGCTCTGGCCCTGCATATCTTCCGGCACGGGAATGCCTGCGAGGTCAAGCACCGTCGGGGCATTGTCGATATTTACGACCCAATCCTTGCTGACGGATCCCGGCTTCACCACGCCAGGATAGCGGATCATCCACGGAACACGCAGCGCCTGCTCATACATGAATCGCTTGTCGAACCATCCGTGATCGCCAAGGAAAAAGCCATGATCGCCGGTGTAGATCACAATGGTGTTGTCGGTTAGTCCGCTCTTATCCAGGTATTCGAGCAGACGTCCCATGTTGTCGTCCTGCGAGCGCAGCGTAGCGAGGAAGTGCGCCATGAATTTCTGGTAATTCCACTGCTTGCGCTGGCGTTCGGTGAGATCGGCGGGAGGATGGAAATCCGGCATCTCCGCGATGCGCATTCTTGCTTCGCGGGCCGCCGCAGCACGCATGGAGTAGTCGTCATAGAACGTGCCCGGCTCCGGAACGCGCACGTCGTCGTAGAGATGCTCGTATTTGTGAGGCGGATCGAATGGGCGATGGTCGTTAAAGAACTGCAGCATCATGAACCAGGGCTGCGTGAACTCTTTGATCCCGTCGATGACGAAGTCGATGACATTGTCCGTGATGTAGCCGGGATAACTCTTCTCGACGATGGTGTTGCTGCCCAGCTTCTCATTTCGCAGGTAGCCGCCAGGAGCGTAATACGGACCTCCTGCGCCCTCCTTGAAGATGAAATAGTCGAAACCACATTCGCCCGGATTGGCCGGCAGGTGCCACTTTCCCACCATTCCGGTCTGGTATCCGTTGCGCTTCATGATCTTCGGCAGCGTCTCCTGGGCGGCATCGAACGTCGGGTGCGTTATCCCCCCGGTTGTATCAGCGGGATTGGCAATCATTCCGTTCAGGTGCGTATATTTGCCGGTCAGCAAGGTAGCGCGACTGGGAGCGCAGAGCGCATTGGTCGTGAAGCTGTTCTCGAACTTCATCCCTTCGTTGGCGAGGCGGTCGATGTTCGGAGTCTTAATGAGCTGACTGCCGTAGCAACTGAGGGCGCTCAGCGGCACACCTTCGGTGGTGATCCAGAGGATGTTGGGCTTCTGCCCGCTGGAGGCGGGGCGATTCCTCGGGTGCGCCTGCGGTTCCTGGTTCTCAGCCGACAGCAGACCGGGAGCCAGAGCCGATCCAAGAGCCGCGCTGCCCATTCTTGTCAGAACATCTCTGCGAGTAATCAATTCTCTACCATCCTTCCTGCGTTCCTGTTGGATTCTGCCGAGGGGCGATATCGTTACGGTCCCGATCGAGTTGGGGAACGGCGGCAGATTCAGTGAAGGCCCACAACCTGACTGGAAAGGTTCCAGCCACGCAGCCCGAAATCCGGTGTATTGGTACCCGTGGGAAATTCGACGGTTATGGTGCGTTCTTCGCCCGGGAGCAGCGAGACGTAGTTGTCGCTGTAATAGGCAGGCAGGATGCGCTTGCCCGTAGCCGCATCTTTGAGCGTCACTTTAAGCATCACTGCCGGCACCGGTCCGGAATTGCTGAGGGTAACCGAGACTTTCCGCTCACCGTTTGCAGTATTCGAAGCGGCCGACGCACTGACCTTCGCCGGCGCCATCGCATCCAGCTCACGCAGCGTTCCCGGCGTCGCAGCCCACCAGTAAAAGTTGTTGCTCACCGGCGGCGTGCCTGAGTCGCCAGAAACATCGAGAACGACGAACACCGTATGCCCGGCAGCAAGAGCCTTGACATCGAGCTTTGTGACCGGAGTGCGATCGTCGGCCGCAGCCTGAACGTTGTAGCTCTGATCGCTCAGCGTTTTGCCTTCGAGACTGACGACACGGACACGCACGCTGAACGGGTGGGCCGCGCCAAGGTTGATCAGATCGACGGATTCGTCATCCAGATTGAGCTGCGCGTGAACAGGCTCGAGGGCTTTCTGCGTCGCATAGAAGCTGGACTGCGTGTCGTAATCCCAGCTGAGAAAGTTCCACATGGTGCTGGGCCACGCGGGTTGAGTCATCCAGATCATGCGGCCGGAGTTGGGCTGCCACAGGTGAGCGGCCATCCCTTCGAAGATCGCCCGATGTCCGGCATAGTCGAGCATCTGCGCCTTGCGCACAAAATCTTCAAAGCTGGTCGGCGCGCCGAATTCCGTGTCCATTGCATCCGTGTAAAACGAGACGCGGCCGCCTTCGCTCTGATGCCAGTCGTGATACGCCCAGGTGTCGCTGATCGGCCACCGGTCGGGCTCAGGGATAAACGATTCGAGGCTCTCCAGCGTGGGGACGCTGGGCATGCCCAGCTCAACGCTGAATCCGCGGTTGATGTGGAAATAAGTTTCGGGCGCTTTCCAGAGATAGGGCCCGGAACCGCGCAGGTTCAGCTGGTTGGAACTGGGCGTGTAGTAGCGGGTGTGATCGAGCGTGCGCACCAGCTCCGCCAGCCCCTGGTTGATCACCGTCTGCGGCACGCCTTCATTGCGTCCGCACCAGACCACGATCGACGGATGGTGCCGAAAACGCAGAATGGTGTCGCGCGCATTCCTGAGGAGCAGCGCAGGATCCTCCGGCTCGAGGTTGTAGTTCTCGGTGGAATCCCAGAAGTCGTTCCACACCATCAGGCCATATTTGTCGGCGAGCGCGTAGAAGTTCTCCTCCGTGTTCTGGCCCATCCAGTTGCGGATGATGTTGACGTGGGCATCGCGGTGGAGACGGAAGTACGGCTCCAGGTGGGCGACGCTGACGCGCTTCATCATGTCGTCCATGCCCCAGTTGCCGCCGCGCGCGGCGATCCGCACTCCATTGACCTTCAGAACGAGATCGGTGCCGGGCCAGCCGCCTTCAACCTTCCGAATGGACGGAGATTCCAGAGCGCCAGGCTGGAGCGTCTGCACCCATGTGTGAGGAATCGTTTGTGGATCTTCACGCTCCGGCTGTTCTTTTTCAGGCTCAGGCAGATTAGGAGTTGCGTCGTCTATCTCGCGAATGCCCTGATGGGTGTCGTCAATGAGCGGCAACCCCTCGTCATAAGTGCGGCTCGGGAAGACTTCCACGCGGTGCAGGCGACCGGTAGCGTCGAGGAGCGACAACTCGTAGCTGACCTCGCGCATGCCAAACTCAATTTGCCTGGTAGAACTGATCGTCCCGCCGAGAGTGAGGCTTGTGTGCAGCGTATGCAGCGTGGGATCGCCGTAGCCATTCGGCCACCACAGGCGCGGGTGCTGTACTTTGAGCTGCGGGAATTCCGCCGGCTCCAGGCGAACATCGTTTTCGCCCGGTTCAAGCCGCACGCGCTTACTTACCTTCACGTCATCGAACGTCGCAGTGAGTTCACCCTCAACGGGCTCTTTGCTTTCGTTGGTCAGCGGAACATCGATCTCGACGTCGGCTTCGCTGTCATCCGGCCTGGGCAGCGTGGTGACAACATTCAGATCGCCAATCTCAACCGCACCCGACGCGGTGAGAGTAACGTCCTGCCAGATGCCGGTGTTTCGGTCGCGAATGCTGGGAATCCAGTCCCACCCTTCGCTGGCCGCAAAGGTTGGGCCATCGAGCACTTCCACGCCGCCGTCACTTCCGGGACCCGCCGTGAGCGATTCCTCCTGCGCAATGCCTGCATGCGGAGGAGGCGACACGCGCACTGCGAAAGCGTTCTCACCGGAATTCTTTACGACGCTGGTTACGTCAAACGTTCCCCGCAGGAACGCGCCCGTGAAGCCTCCCAGCTTTTTGCCGTTGAGCCACACTTCGGCCGCGTAATTCACGCCCAGAAACGTCAGCGTGAGGCGACGGCCGCGCGCCGCCGCGGGTGCCTTGAACTCCACGCGATACCAGTAGTCCTGATGAGCGAGGGTCTCGGGGATCGCCATGTTATTCAGGCCGTAATCAGGATCGGGATAGATGCCGCGATGGACCATGGTGGTCAGAACGGTGCCTGGGACCGTGGCCACCAGCCAGTCCTTGTCATGAAAACCGGCGGTCGAGATCTCTTCGCCCGTGGCCTTCACCTGCGGTGCGGCAGCCAGTCGCCAGCCGCCGCGAATCGTCCAGGGATTCTCACCAGCCATTTCAGATCGCAGATCGGCTGGGCGCAGTGCCTGCGCAACAGGCTTTTGAAACGGAGCTTTGCTGCGCGGCAAGGTGGATGGATCCTGCGGCTCGCTCAACCCGGCCTGTCCGCGCGTCTGAACACCCCAGTGCGGCGAGGCCTCTTCATACACGGGCAGGCTGAAGTCCGGCCGGCTATTGAACATCGCCTTGATCTGATCGGCGCTGAGCGGTTCCCGGTAGATTTTCAGAGCAGCGACCTGGCCGCCAAAGTGATTCGTGGTGAGCACCGGTCCTGAGGGCTGCTTCCTGGCAACGATGCGCGACTCGATGGATGGCTGCGGTGCGGGCGCGATCTGAATTTCCGCAGCAATCTCCCCCTGCATCAGGGGCCAGGTGCCAACGGGCGCGCCGTCGGAAAAGAGGGTCACGTTGCGGCCATCGCTCACCGCCGCGGCAAAATGCCAGTCTGTGTCGCCGAGAGACGTTGTGCCTGCGAGGAGATGTGCGGCGCCCTCCGCCTTCCCGAGCCACACGCCAACGTGATCGTTCTCGACCCCGATGAACCGGGCGTCAGCGCCGCCGGGATCGCCCATGCCGGCCAGCAGAGTGGTGCCGGCGAAAGGCTCGGAGGGACGAAACCAGAAAGCCAGCGTCCACGGCGCAGAGCCTACAGTAAGCGGATCGGGTGGCTGCGCCCCACGGTAACGCAGGTCGAGTGGCGGAGGCGGAGCAAGCGGCTTAATCAGGCCTGGACCATCGGGGAGCGACACGGCGTTATAGGGTCCATACGCCTCCTCGGGAGCCGCCTGCGCCGGCATGGGCCGGGTGGCGAAAAGGAATGCCAGACTGACGACAGCAGCGAAGGCGAACGTGCGATGCTTCATCGAGACACCGCGCTGGCACGAACAAAGAGGTGAACACATCGCTGTAGAAAAGAATCCTGCCTTTACTGCTGATAGAGAAATCGTCGCGTCCGTTCTTTCAGAACCTCGTCTCTGTGCTGGCTCAGGTCCTTACCGCTGCGCGCTGTCGGGTACGGTGCGCCTCCCGTGAGGCCCTTCCACAAAATCTGGTTGAAGAGCACGGCCGGAATGCGGTCCTCCTCGGACCAGTCGAACCCACGCGTGAGCCGCGCCCAGTACCCGGAGGGTTGCGCATCGTGGAACGCCGCTGCGGGTTGGTTCAGCTTCAGAGCGGTATCCAGCTCGCGCGCAATCGGAGCGGGTGTTATCGCGGTGTAATTCCATTCCGCCTGTTTGAGATCGAAAACGGCGGTCATCGGCCGCTGATATTCGTCGTTGAGATTGAGGTGACCCAGCCCGAGCACGTCCTCAATGGTGCGCACCATATTGACGGTCGAGTAGCGTTCGTGCACCACTGCGCCTTGTCTGACGTAGGGTCCGGCGACAAAGGCGATTGTACGGTGCGCGTCCACGTGATCGGGCCCATCCTGCGCATCGTCTTCAATCACAAAGATCAGCGTGGAACTGGCATAAGGGCTGTGCGCGACTTTCTCAATCAGCTTGCCGACTGCATAGTCATTGTCCGCCGTCTGTTTCTCCGGCGTGTTGATGCCGTCGATGGCGGTTTTGAAATTGCCCTCGTGGTCGTGCATGAAGCGGACAAACTCCAGGTCGGGCAGATTCTTGTCCGTCACATATTGATCGAACTCCCGCTCCCACTCGATCTCCCGCCGAAAGTCCGGATAGGCGTTGTCGAATCCACGGAAGTACGGATCGGTGACATCCAGGAGGTGCGGCCACACGGCTTCGGCAACGACCGTGTGCGTAGCGCGCGGATCGGGCTCGACCTGATCTTCGTGTGGTATGCGCGCTTCAAATCCATAGTTGCGGAGGGTCATGTGATGGCGCAGCGCCGAATCCCAGATGTAGCCTTCGTCCTTCTCGCCCTCCGGGCCGTCGGCAGCAGAGTCGCCGGGGGGTGATCCGCGCCCGGCGTAGCTCAGCGGAACCGTCTTCACATTGAAGTCCGATTCGCGTGCTGCCGTGCTCCACGGCCAGCCGTTGCCGCTGACTTCGCCACTGCACAAAGTGTTGTCGAGGTCGACAAACTGTGTCGCCAGGCGATGCTGGTTCGGCGTGACGACCTGACCGAATTCGGCCAGCGACGGGTCGCCATTGCCGCGATCGAGATCGCCGAGCACCTGATCGTACGTGCGATTCTCCTTCACGATGTAAATCACGTGCTTGATGTGAGCGCGCAGGGCATCCATCGTCATGGCGTCCTGCGGGTTCGGGACGCTATTCAGAAAATCGTTCTGCGCCACTCGCCTCGTCAGCCAGGCAAGCTGCTTCCGGCTGGGAACAGGAATGGCCTGCAGTCCTGCTTTTTCCAGTTGCAGGATGTACTGGTTCGCAGCCTTTCCCGCGATGGATTTGGCCTCTGGATCTGGAGGGCCATAGAAGCGGGGATTGGCTCCCGGATCGCTCTTGCTGTTCACGTCGTAGAGCCACTTACCATCCCGGCTCACGCTGATCGACTGCGGATACCATCCAGTGGGGATGAGGCCCGTGACATGATGCGGCGAGCCGGCGTCAAAACTGATCACCGCGATGGCGTTCATGCCGCCATTCGTAACGTAGAGCGTGTCTTCTGACGGCGACAGCGCCAGGCTGTTGGGTGCGGCGCCCGGAAGCTGCGCCGCTCCGCGCTCAAGACCGGCAGGAGCCGTTGTGCGAATCTCCTCGACGACGCTGTTCGTCGCCGTGTCAATGACAGAAATCTGATCGCTGTTATCTGCGGCCACAAAGAGCCGCGTCTCCGCAGCATTGAGCAGAAGACTGTTGGGGTTTCCGGCAACCGGAATGCGCGTGACGAGCCTGGGAGAAGCCGGCTGAGCAATGTCGACGACCTCAATCTCGCGATCCCGTTCGCTCGATACATACGCAGTGGTGCTGCCTTTGATGGCCACGCCGAACGGCGATTGGCCGTGAGCCAAAGCAGCCGCGGCTCCTGAGGAAACCGCCCCATTCTCTGCCGCAGATTGAATCCCAACGCCGGCCTGCGCCCCGGACACCTGCGCACCAGCAGGCCGCAGCACCAGCTCGCCGATCTTCTCATTTCGCCCCGTATCGATCAGGGAGACGGCGGCGTGCGCGATGTCAGCTGCGACCAGCGTTTTGCCATCCGCTGTTACCGCCAGTCCTGCAACCATAGGACGGCCATAGTATCCGGCGATCACGGGGTGGCCAAGCGGGATTGGCTTGCCGGCCTCCGCCCAGGTGTCATTCGAGCGTGAGAAGACATGGACATCATCGTCCACACCGCCCGAGACGAAGAATCGATTGCCGTCCGGCGCAAATGCGAGGCCGAAGAACGTGTTCGGGACCTGCAGCACCTGCTTCTGTCGCACCCGGTGATGGCTCACGTCGAAGACGAATACGTATTCGTTGGAGTCGGCAGGGTCTCGCTTCCCCTCAGCATTGTTGAGGCGGTTATAGCCGCTGGTCAGGACCAGCAGCGTATTGCCGTCGGGGCTGAGCGCCGTCTTGATTGCCTGGCCGGCGGTGTAGTCCGGGAAGTCCCTCAGGCCTGGATTCAGTTCTGAGAACTGCGCCCGTTTCGGCGCGAGCGGCGTAATCAACTGGCCGGAAGGCATCACCTGCGGTTGTGAAGATTGGCTCTGCCCACAAGCGTGCCGGACAGATCCGCCAAACAATGAGGTCAGAAACACAGTGAGGGTCAGGAGACCCGGCTGAATTCCGCGCATCGTCAATAGTCGCTCCCTTGTCTCCTGAAAGGCTATCGTGTGCGCTGCGTTTTGTGCGCAGTTCTCCGCGAGCGTGGCACGGGAGCCGCCACACTCGCAGGAACCGCAGACGAGAGGTTCAGTTAGAAGACGATGCGTCCTTCGATCTGTCCCTGCCGGTTTCCACCGCCAAACTTGTTGGTTATGCTGCCAAAGTTCGACGCGTTGATATCCGTGCTGGGATAGGGGAGCTGCGTCCGATTAAACGCATTGAAGTAATCCATGCGCAGCGAAAAGGACTTGCCCTCGGTGATCGGAAAAACCTTCTTCAGGCTGAGGTCTTCCACCGGATACCACGGGCCGCGCAACGCGTGATACGCGCGATGCGCATCGCCCAGCACAAACTGGCTTCCGGTGTTGGCGAACGCGTCGGTGCTGAAGACCGGAGTGAGCGGTCCCTTGCCTTCAAAGTACGGCTTCACCTTGTTCCAGTTGCCCGACCACATCTTCGCTCCGGTGACATTGGGGCGGTTCACTCCGTTCAGGAAGTGCTCGCCGCTCTGCGTAACCTGCAGCGGGCCGGCATTGTTGTAGGTCACAATCGCCGCCACTTGCCAGTCACCGAGCCACCGTCCCAGGCCGCGATTATTGAACCAGCGCTGGCCCATGCCGAACGGGATCCGGTAAGTTGCCGCAACCCGGCTTTCGAACGAATCGCTGGTCTCGACCCATTCAGCCGCCGGATTGTACTTGTTCACCGGCGTCGCCATGTTGTCGTACTGGCTGGGCAGCGTCACATCCGCCATGAAGGTGAGGCCGTTGCCAACGTGCTTGTCGGCTTCCACCTGGAATGCGTTGTAGAAAGTCGTTCCCGACTGATCGAGCACCCGAGAAACGTTGGAATACTGCGGGAAGGGCTTCAGCGTCTGGTACACCGTGGCTCCGCCACCGAACTGGCTGGCAAAAGCCGCATAGGGCGCCGAGAATCCGGCGTTTTTCGCCGCCGCGGAGTTGATGTTCGCCGACAATGTATTTCCATAGCGCAGCACTGAGGGATCCGGCTGACTGATGGGGTTGACGTTGGCGGGCAGGTGCGTCACCCGGTTCGCTGAGTAAGCCACCGTCAGCAGCGTGTTGAAGCCCAGCTGCCGCTGAAGGCTGACATTCCACGCGTCGTAGACCGGGGCCCGGCCGTTTTGACTGGCGTCGAAGTACGAGATGGTCTGAGCGACCCCCAGCGAGGGGCTGAATGGCTTTGGCGAGACGTTAGGCAGCGGAACGGGATTGCCCTGCGCGTTCGACCAGGGACCGTAACCGGCGACATTGCTCCCGGTGCCGTTGATCTGGAAAGACCCTGCGAGCAATCCAGCCATCGACACCGGAGCATTCAGTCCTTCGCCCTGACCATAGGCGCTGCCGAACCCCAGATAGTTGATGAAGTACCCCGCCTGGAGAACCGTCTTCGAATCGAAGCTATACGCCAGGCCAATGTGGGGGCCGATCTGACCCCAGTGAATGGCTGCCCGGTGATACCCCGCACAATCCTGACAGTGTCCGAATTCGGTGGCCGCGCCAGGCAGGTTGCCTGCAGCCGGATTCGGAGCCGTGGGATTGAGGAAGACATCGTTGTTGAGGGTCATTGTGTAGGGAACCATGATGTCCCAGCGCAGACCCACACTCGCAGTCAGTCTGTGCGTGAGCTTGATGTCGTCCTGGAAGTAGGCCGACACGTCGTTGGTGTAGAACTTCTCTTCGGTGGGTGCGCTGCGGGTCGCTGAATCGACATCGCCCAGCAGGAAGCTCGCAAACGAGCTGCCGTACTTTGCGAAATTCGACGAGCTGGGATCCGAAGTCTCCGCCTGGCTGAAGCTGAAGCGGCCGCTGCTGTAGTTGTCCCTCTGGTGGACGTTGTAGTGGTGGTATTCGCCACCCATGTTGATGGTGTGGCGGCCCTTCGTCCAAAGCCAGTTGTTGTAGAAATTGATGCCGATGTTGTCGACGTAGTGCTCGATCAGCGAACTGTTGCTGTTCCCAAAGGGAGTAGGCGCGTTCTGGCCGTTGAAGCTGATGAACGGCATCGTGTTTCCGCCGGTAACGCCGGCAAAGCTCACCTTTTTGTTGTCGTCCACGTAGTCCTGCATCTTGTTCTCGGCTGCGACTCCGGCCGTGAACACCAGGTTGGGACTCATGGTCTTCTCATAGTTCCCGAGCCAAATGTCGGAGGTGTCGATGCCCGACTGCTCGCCGGTTAGCGGATTCGTGACAGGAACGATGGGAGCGTTCTCTTCCTGCACCACGGAATAGTGATTGCGCCACCAGGTGAATGCCAGGTTCTGCGACGAGCTGAGCTGGTGGTTGAGGGTCACACCATAGGCCTGCGTCTTGTACGGAACCGCGGTGATCACCGGGTTCATATTGCCCACCAAACCAAAATTCGTTCCCGTGGTGTTGGGGTCAGGAACATATTGCAGGAGCGATTTCGATAGAGGATCAATCCGGTTGGGGCAGATGACGTTCTTAACGCCGTTGCAGGAGAACTGCTGCGGGTGCGCGGGATCAGGACTCTGCGGATCGTAGATTGGAATCAGTTTGCCCGTTACATCCACGAAGTGGCTGAAGTCGCCGCTCTTCATCGCCGGCGTGGGAACCGTTCCCACCGTCGTTATGCCCTGGTTCTTGTTGAAGATGTCGATGCTGCCCAGGAAGAACGTCCGGTTGTGGCCGTTGTAAAGGTGCGGAATCACCACCGGACCACCCACCGTGCCGCCCCAGTCGGTTTCCTTGTCGATGGGCGCCTTCGGAGTGCCGTGCGCGCCGAACCGGCTCGGGAAAAACCCGGCAGAGTCGAAGGCCTCGTTGCGGTCGATCAGAAATCCATCGCCATGCAGCTTGTTTGTGCCCTGAGCCATGTTGTAGGCAATCGCGCCCTGCACCATTCCATACCGGGAGGAGAAGGTGGAGCGCAGAACGCGAAACTGATCCACCATTTCGTATGGCGGATTCGAATTGATCGCCGAGCTCGTATCCAGCTGCATGCCGTTGTAATAGGTGCCCGCGGAATTGATTTGGCTCGCGGCGCCGCCTTCAATCGTCACGCTGCCATACGGACCGTTTTTTACACCCGGCGCCAGCACCGCGAAGCTGTTGATCTGCCGAATGTTGCCATTGATTTCAAGCGGCAGGTCAGAGACTTCCTCGGGCGGCAACATGGTGTCCAGCTGCGGCTCAGTCCGGTTGATCTCAATCGCGTTCGAAACCTTCACCTGCACGGTTTCGCTGGAGCTGCCGATCCCCATGTTGATGTTCACCGTCGGCGTCGCACCGACTTCAACAAGGACGCGGTTCTCTTCAAAGCGCTTGAATCCCTTTGCCTCGGCCACCACGTTGTAGGTACCGGGTGCCAGCTGCACGGCGTACACGCCCATCGACGAAGACGAGGCCTGCGTGTGGATGCCGGTCGCAACATTCGTGAAGGTGACCTTCGCACCGGGAATGACAGCGCCGGAGGGATCGGAAACGGTACCCGTCAACCCAGTGTTCGCTTGCGCCCGGGCGAGCTGGAAAGCCGGACAGACGAGGGCCAGCACCAGGAGCCACGTCCAGACAGAGAGCCGTCTTCCCGGCGTCTCGCCGCTGCTGCCCTTAGGAATGTTTGCGTCAAACATAGTGAAAGCCTCCAAAGACGACGGAGCAGGCTCATCTGGATGCCCACTCGAATGAAGTTCGGAACCCTGCGTGCGGTCCTCTAAACCTGCACAAGTGTGGGAGCACAAAACGGCCCTGCAAAGGGATTAGCTCCAAAGAACAATGTGAAATCTTTCTGATCGACCGCCGTCCATCGGCGCCGTTCTCCATCGGTGTGCCACGATCGATGCAGATTGCAGTGCTCGTAGGCTCAGGTTTTCAGCTCTGGAAAATGCAGCTTGGACAAGGGATGCGGGCAAACGCCAGAGGAAAAGACGAATCCGAACTTGCCGGGCGCAAGCGGCTACGCAGAGTCGGATCGCGCGGAACCGGAGAAGATTGCAAAATGCCCCGCCTTCGCGGCAGGTGATTCACATTCAATGCGCCTGTATATAATTTGGATGCCCTTATGCTCCCTGTTCGAGCGAGACCGGACGTTAAGGACGCGCACGGTACCGGGGCTGCAGACCTCCACTCCGACCCGCGCTGGCGTCTGGTCGAACGCATCCTGCACTCCGCTCCCTTTCAGAGCTCGACCAATCTGCACGCTCTGCTTTCGTATCTGGCGGAGCGCTCCATTCACAGCAACGGCGAAGCCCCCACCGAACGGCAGATTGGGATCGCGGTCTTTGGCAAGCCCAGCGATTACAGTCCGGTGGAAGACAGCGCCGTCCGCGTTCACGTCCGGCAGTTGCGCCTGCGGCTACACGAATATTTCGCGCAGGAGGGCCGGAAAGAGACACTGCGAGTCGAAATCCCGAAGCGCTCCTATGCTCTGGAGTTTCACGAGGCTGTTCCCGAATTCGGCGTCCACGTCACTCCGCCACTGGCGCCGGAAGCAAAGCCCATCCCCGCAAAGCCCCTTCCACGCAGGTCCCCCACGGTGTTGCTTTGGATCGCGCTGGCCGCCGCTGCGGTTTGCGCTGGCGGCTGGTACCGGGCCGCGACCGGGGGCCTCGCTCACCGGCGTGCACCGTGGCCGCTCGATACAGTGGTTCAGCAGGGTCAGCCGACCAGAGTCGTGGTATCCGACGGCAGTCTCACGCTGCGACTCCTCGGGCAGCATGAAATCACCCTCGACGACTATCTGCAGCCGGGCTACCGGCAGACCCTGATCCCCCAGCACTTACCGGAAAATCTTCAGCGGCTCACGAACTATGTAGCAGATTCGCAAACGACGTCCTTTGCTGATCTGACGACTGTCTCTGCGCTGATGAAGGTGGCTGGCCCACTCGACACCGAAATCGTTGTCACTTCCGCACGCGACCTCGATCGCCGTGATTTGGCCCAGGGGAACTATATCTTTGTGGGTAGCCCCACCTCGAACCCCTGGGTGGCGCTTTTTGCCGACAAGCTTAACTTTCAGGAGATCGAGCAGGATGTGGGCGGACGCATCTACTTCCTGAATCGCCATCCGTTGAACGGCGAACAGAGCCAATACGAGGGCCTGGCAGCCACGGGCGCAACCGGAATAGATTACGCGACCATCTCCGTGTTGCCAGGGCCAATCGGTCAGGGCAACGTGATGGTCCTGCAGGGACTCCGTCAGGAAGGCACTGAAGCTCTGAGCGCTCTGCTGGCCGATGCCGGCGATCGCGACCGTTTGCAGAAGGCGGTGCAGCAAAGGGCTAAGTCGTCATCGCCCTACTTCGAGGCGCTGATTCGGTCGCATGCGGTTGCCGGGGCGCCGGTTTCCGTCAGGATCATTGCGGTCCGGAATATCGAGCCCTAAGCACACAGCTTTCGAGCCCGCAATTATTTACCGGCAAGATGCTGCACGACCTCCAGCGACTTCGTCACGTGAGCGTCTGGCGTCAAATGGTCCGCTTTCGATGAGAAGGCCGCGACGACCTTGTGATCCTTCCCGATGACGAAGGTTTCGCGCTCAATGAACCCGTGGCCGATGTCAGCTCCGCGCACGTCTTTCAACCCGGGCTTGCCCTCAGACACGGTCAGTCCATAGGAATCGGCGATCTTGCCGTCGGGATCGGAGGCGACGGGGAAACGGCCCGCGCAATAGCTCGGATCGGCGGAGAACTGATCGAGTCGCGCGATGCTGTCCTCCGATACGCCAATAATGGTGGCGCCGGCCGCGGTGAATTGATCCTTCTGCTGGGCGAAGGTGTGCGCCTCAAGATCGCAGCCGCCGGTATAGGCAGATGGATAGAAATAGACGACCACCGGGCCCTTTTTCAGCGCATTACGCAGCGAAAAGCTGATTTCCTTACCCGCCAGCGAGGCAGGCGCAGAAAAATCCGGCGCGCGATCACCCGTTTTGAGAGCAGCAAAGGCAGGTATGCAGACTGCCGCAGAGATCGCCATGGCAAAAAACACGTTCCGCTTCACGAGATTCCTCCGCTATGACACTCGATCCGGGCCCAACGTCATGAGGGCTAGAGGATAGCAGAGACGCGGCACATCATTCCCAATCGCGAATCGTCAGCGTACCGATTGAGAACCCCCGTGAATCCGGTCAGCAGCACAGCACGAGGGCTTGACCGTCAAGATCTCATCGCATTTTCGCGCCATTGGAGTCCTCGATCGGTGAATTGCCTGAATCTCAAGCTCTGCCGGAGCTGAGCTCCGCTTGGGCAGCGGTTAGCAGTTGGCAGTTAACGGATGCCAGGAAGCTACTATCGCGGTCGCTATGGCTACAACCCCGTCCGTTTCCTGCTGTCCGCCCGCCACCAGCTACCGGCTATTCCCTGTTGCCTATTGCCTGTTGCCTGCTTTTCTGTCAACCCCTTACTTTCGTCTTCCACCACATTCCAGACCACTTCCAAGCCAACAAACCTGCCCGAAAATACCTCGAGAGTTGATATCCTGAAGTTAGAGTAGAAATTTCGAGAAAGCCATCACCAATCCGATGGGGCTTTTCTTTTTCTGCTCGAACATCCGCTGATCATGTCATCGCTGACCGGTTCTTAGCTGACCGTTTCACCCCTGACCGCTTTTCAGCTGACCGACTGTTTTCAACAACTTCCCAGGGGATGAGGGGGATGTTTTCAAGAAAATTTCCCGGGTTACCCCACCCTTGTCCGCCTGCCCTCGGCGGATAGGGTGGGATCGCTGACCGCATTTTGACTGACCGGTTTTCAACTGACCGCTCTTTACCTGACTGCTTCTCACCTGACCGCTTCTTAGCTGACCGCTTTTCAGCTGATCACTGTTTTCAACAACTTCCCAGGGGATGAGGGGGATGTTTTAGAAAAAAAGAATGCATTTGGGGACCCACACGCTGACTCGCTGACTCGCTAAAGGCCAGCGGCCACCGGCTGCCGGTTGTGCCCAGGGTCCCGTTCTTCCGCTGATAAACTCAGACTGTTGCCATGTTTGAAAACCTCTCAGAAAAGCTGCAGCGCGCCTTCAAGAACCTCCGCGGCCAGGGCGCCGTCACCGAAGAAAACATGCAGGAAGCGCTGCGCGAGATCCGCGTTGCGCTGCTCGAAGCCGACGTCAACCTCAACGTCGTCAAAGAGCTGATCGACCACATCCGCGAAAAGGCTCTCGGCCAGGAGGTCCTGACCTCCCTCTCGCCCACCGAGCAGGTCATCAAGATCGTCCGCGATGAGCTCGTCGCCATTCTCGGCCGGGACACGGCGCGCTTCCAGTTCGCCTCGCGTCCGCCCACCATCATCCTGATGGCTGGTCTCCAGGGATCGGGCAAGACGACCACCGCCGGCAAGCTCGCCGCCTGGCTGCAAAAGGGCGGCCACCGCCCCATGCTCGTCTCCGTCGACGTGTACCGTCCCGCGGCCCGCGAGCAGCTCCGCGTCGTCGCCCAGTCCATCAAGGCGAACATCTACGCGGGCGACACCAAAGGCGAAGCGCCCGGAACGCCCCTTGTTGAACGTCTCGCCAGGGAAGCGAAGCGCGAAGCCGTTATCACCGGATGCGATACGCTCATCGTCGACACCGCCGGCCGCCTGCACATCGACGAGCAGCTGATGGACGAGATGGCGAAGCTCAAGGCGCTGCTCTCCCCGCAGGAGATCCTCTTCATCGCCGACGCCATGACTGGCCAGGATGCCGTCCGCTCCGCCGAGGCCTTCCACAAGCGCCTCGCGCTGACCGGCACTGTCCTCACCAAGATGGACGGCGATGCCCGCGGCGGCGCCGCCCTGTCCATCCGCCACGTCACCGGCCAGCCCGTCAAGTTCATCGGCACCGGCGAAAAGCCCGACGCCTTCGAACCGTTCCACCCGGACCGTATCGTCGGCCGCATTCTCGGCATGGGCGACATCATGTCCCTCATCGAGAAAGCCGAAGAGAAGCTCGACAAGAAGAAGTCCGAGGAATTCGCTCGCAAGGCCCTCTCCGGCGACGGTTTCTCCCTCGAAGACTTCCGCGATCAGCTCCGCCAGATCAAGAAGCTGGGCTCCTTCGAGTCGATCCTCAAAATGCTGCCTTCCGTCGGCCCTCTCGCCGGCATGCAGCAGATGGCCGGCCAGGTGGATGAGAAGCAGTTCACCCGGGTTGAAGCCATCATCAACTCCATGACGCAGCAGGAGCGGACGCATCACGAGATCATCTCCGGCAGCCGCCGCAAGCGCATCGCCGCGGGATCCGGCACCTCGGTGCAGGAAGTCAATCAGCTGCTCCGCCAGTATGCGCAGATGCGCAAGATGTTCAAAGGTCTCGGCAAGGGCGGCATGCTGCAGCGCCGCGCCATGGGCATGCTTGGCGGCATGCGTGGCGGACGATAACCATGAGCCGCGAAACGTACATGAGAGCTGCGGCCCTGCGCCGCAAGGCCGTCATCTTCGCCGCAGCCTGCGCTGCTTTCGGTGGCATTCCAGCGGTCACCATGACGCACGGCCACCGCTGGATTGGCTTCGCTGCTATCGCAGTCCAGATCGTGTTGCTGGTGTTCGCGGTGAACTTCTACCGTCGGTCGATGTCCGCCGGCCGGTAGCTCGGCTACTCGAAGAGATTCGCGCTGGGCCGCGCGCCGTTGCGCTTTGCCGGCTGCGCTTTACGTTCCGGATGCCCCGGCGGCGCCGACAAGATCCTCAGGATGTCGCGCAGTTCGCCCCGCACTTTCTGCAGCCGCACCTGCATGGCCTTCGCGCGTTCCGCAGACCCGTTCTCGATCAGCTGCAACTGCGGGCTCGACTTGCTGCCGGCTTCCTGCGCCAGCACCTGGCGCGCGCCGGCGATCGTGTAGCCTTCGTCGTGCAGCAGACGCCGGACCTTGAGCGCGAGTTCGACGTCCTTCTTCCGATACAGCCGCTGGCCGGTGCCGCTTTTGTTCGGCCGCATCTGCGGGAACTCGGTTTCCCAGAAGCGCAGCACGTACGTCTCCACGCCACACAGCTTGGCGACATCCCCGATCCGGAAGTACAGCTTATCGGGGATGACGACCTCACGCTGCGCCTTCGACTTTCCGCGTTTCGATGCGGCTTTGGGCATAGGCATGGGCTTATGCCCGCAGTATAGGCCAGCCCTCGCCAGGGAAGGCAAGAAGAATCAATCCTTGTGAACCGCGAGCCGCGCCGTCGCGCCTCGCGGTGCCGCACGCAAATACTGCACCGGCCACGAGGCAGCTTCGCCCAGCGCTGCCGCCGCATGCAGCGGCCAATACGGATCGCGCAGGAATTCCCGCGCGATGAACACCAGATCAGCCTGGCCGGTGCGCACGATGTGCGCTGCCTGCGCCGGATCAGTAATCATGCCCACCGCTCCGGTCAAAACGCCCGCCTGCTCCCGAATCGCCGCCGCAAACTGCGTCTGGTATCCGGGACCAACAGGAATATGCGCGCCCGCTACATTGCCGCCCGACGACACGTCGATCAGGTCCACGCCCTGATCCTTCAGCAGCCCCGCCAGCCGCACCGACTGCTCGAGATCCCAGCCGCTCTCGGTCCAGTCCGTGGCCGAGATGCGCACAAATAGCGGCCGCTCCCGCCGCCAGACCTGGCGCACCACAACCACCACCTCGAGCAGCAGCCGCGCTCGGTTTTCGAAGCTGCCACCGTACTCATCGGTCCGCTTGTTGCTCAGCGGCGACAGGAACTCGTGCAGCAGGTACCCGTGCGCCGAGTGAATCTCGATCACGTCAAAGCCGGCGGCATCTGCCCGCTGTGCTGCTTCGCGGAATGCACTGCAGACGCGCGCGATCCCCGTTCGGTCCAGCTCTTTCGGCTGCGGATAGTTTGGCGCAAACGGCACGGCGCTCGGCGCGACGACCTGCGTCCATCCACCCGCTGCAGGCGCGACTACGCCCTCGCCCTCCCATGGGCGATACGTGCTCGCCTTGCGCCCCGCATGCGCCAGCTGGATCCCCGCATGCGCTCCCTGGCTGTGCAGAAAAGTAGTGATGCGCGCCAGGAATTGGACGTGCTCGTCCTTCCAGATCCCCAGATCCTGTGGACTGATGCGCCCCTCCGGCAGAACCGCCGCGGCTTCGGTGAAGATGAGCCCGGCACCCCCCACCGCACGGCTGCCGAGATGTACAAGGTGCCAGTCATTGGCAAAACCGTCTTCGCTGGAGTACTCGCACATCGGCGAGACGACAACCCGATTGGGCAGAGTCACGGAGCCGATCTCAATCGGCGAGAAAAGGTGCGCTGGGTTTTTGCTCATTGCTCGTTTGGATGAGGCAGCGACAGGCAAGTCGCACGAGAGGCGCTCTATGGCTGCAGAAGTCTGCAAAACAAGAGAGGCTTCGCGCGGACGAAGCCTCCTGACAGCCATGATGGGTGAGGGCCTGCTGGTTCTTGCCTCCGGCGGAACCCTTCTCCCGTGGGTTCCTGGAAACCGTTAACCCTCTACTACATCCTGGCAGGTAACTTTCAGACCATCCATATATTGGGCCTTAGCGTCAGGTGTGTCAACAAGAATCTGCGGCGTACCAGTAGGTCAACGGGACTGGAGTTACCTCTCCGCCTTGCAGCGGCTCCAGCCGGTAGAGAATCAGCACGTCTCGGTCGCTGTCATCAAATGCCGGAAACGAAGCCACCTGCTGCATCGAGTAGTGGCTCTCCAGTTCCTCGCGTATGTCGTCGTCAATTTCATTCCACGCCGCGTACCATCCGGGCCGATAGACGCGAATCCGATCGGCGACAGACCAGGAACCGTAGTCATCGCAGATCGCCGGCAAATGCGTGATGAGCCCAATTTCATCGCCGCTCACGGAGAGCAGCATGTGATTGGGCGCAGGATTCTCGCGAATGACGTGGTTCAGCCCCGTGGCGGCGCGAAGCCAGCTGTATTCAGGATGCCGCACGTACCCGAGCATGCGAATCGCCCCGGCCAGGCAGACCACGGCAATCACTACCACGCCGCCCGCCCCTGCGATGCGGGGAAAAAAAGCGCGGCTGCGGACAAGTTCCCCGCTCGCCAGCGCCAGCACAAGGCAGAGCGGATACGCCGTCATCGCGTAATACCGCGGCTGCGGATGGTTCTGCACACCGATCAGAAAAATGTATCCAGCCAACGCCAGCAGAGAGGCGACCACCAAAGGACTCCTCCAAGCAGTAGTACCTGGCTGGGTGCTCTGACCGCGCACGCACTGGATCTCCGCAATCCCCAGAAGCACCAGCGCGGTGATGCATAACGCAGGAGAAACCCAGAGCAGCCCATGCAGCGCCCACCAGTACGCCGCCACATGCGCGCTTATGCCAACCGGCTCCGGCCATCGATTCGCCTGGAAGAAGTATTCGTAATCCGCGCGGTAATGCGGACGAACCAGCAGAAAATACCACGCGTACCACAGGGCGATGCCCGATGCCGCTGCGAGCCCAATGCTCCGCAGCGTGGGGCCCAGCCGGAATCCGCACCCGTACGCCAGCAGAAACAGAACCGAGGGCGCCAGCAGCAGCCCCGTCGTCTTCGTCAGCACCATCAGGCAGAGGAGCACACCGATGGTCGCGGCGACGGCTGGCCTCATGCGTGCTCGCCATAGCAAAGCCAGCCACCAGCAGAGCAGCATCAGGCCGACGAGAAGTGGCTCCAGAAGCGCCAGCCGGCTGAAAGCGTACAAAAACGGATTCGCAACCAGCATCGTCACGCAGAGCAGCGCAACCCACTGCGGCGCGTGGCAGCGCACCACGAAGTAACTGAGCAGCAGGTTCATCCCAAGGATCGCCAGCCCCAGAACCCGAGCCGCTGCCAGGCTCACGCCCGTGAAGTGGAAGACGATACCCACGAGCACGGGCCACACCGGCAGCGCCACCGCCGGATTGAAATCGCCCGCGAGATACCAGTGGCCGGTCAGCGTGAACCTCGCCGCCGCGTTCGCATACCAGCCCTCATCCGTGTACTTGGCGTAATCCATCCAAGGCGAGTGATTCGGAAAGTCAGCAAGGACGTGCGGAAAATGCAGCGCATAAAGCGCCACAACCGCCCCGATCCAAACCAAGGTGAGCGCGCGTGCTCGCCGCGTGCCTCCGCTTCCCTCGTCCGGACGATGCGCGGCGCGACGCGCCTCTGACCGGCGGGTCTGATTGTTCTGATGGATGGACGCAGTATACAAAGCCGTTTTGAGATGGATGCCGGCCGCAGCTGTCCGGGTCACACCGCGAAAGAAAAATCCCGCTCCCCCAGCGAGGAGCGGGATTCATTGTCAGGAAATTACTCGACTTGGGCGATGACCCCAAGCGTGTGGATCTGGCTCGTTGCGGCCGACGTTGCCGTCACCGTCACGCCATAGTGGCCGACGGTCACGCCCGAAGCCGCCGTCACTGTCAGCGTGACTGACTGCGTCGGGTTCGCCGTTGTTCCGGGAGTTCCGCTACCCCCGCCGTTGCCGCCGCCCACACCACTGCAGACCGGACCCAGGTTGCAACTGCCCGAACCGCTGCCGCTGCCCCCGCCGCATCCCATCGTGAAGCCCGCGATGCAAATCAGGACGAACAGCCCGAGCATATTCCGCCACGCACGCCGCCGAGCAGGAATGCTCAGGAGCACGACGAAGGCGAGTGCCGCCCCACCTCCCCCCGCCAGCACCCGCCAGCGGTCAGCCTGCGGTGTAACTCTGGCCGTGTTACTGTAACTCAGCGAAACTGAATTCTGGCTCAGGCTGCAGGTCAGCCCTGACGTGACGCCGCAGTTCGCAGGCACGCTCAGGTTCACCGTGCCGCTGAAGCCGTTCGTCGGCGTCAGATAAATGGTACTCGTCGAGTTCGTGCTGAGTTTGTTGGTGCCGCTCGCCGAAACCGCGACCAGCCCGCTCGATGCCGTCATGGCAAAGTCCGAGCCCGGCGTCGCGATCGGCGTGCCGGAGTTCAGCAGATAGCTGTTGCTGTTGTAGACCGAATCGCCGGCGTAGTAGAGCGTGATGATGTTCGACCCCTGCGCGAGGACCTGGCTCGTCAGTCGCCCGGAGAACGTCGAATTCGACCCACTGCCCGCACTTAACGGAAACGAAGTGATCCAGTTCCCGTTGAAATACACGTAGACGGCTCCCGTCGGCGCTGCGTGGCCGCTCTGCCCGGTAATCATGCCCGTCACGGTTACGCTTTGGTTCGGGGTGATGCTCGTGCCCGAGAGGCTGGCCGTCATCGCAGTCGCGAGCAGGGCCGAGGTTTGGACCGAAACCGTGCCCGATGCGACATTGTTTCCTGTCAGTGCCGTATAGTTCGTATCGCCGCTGTAGCTGATCGTCAGGTTGTAGCTGCCGGCTGCCGCAGTCGCCGGGAACGTAACCTGTGCCACGCCGGCCGGCTGACCGTCAGACGGATCGATTTCCGGAACCAATGTCAGCGTTGCGCTGCCGTTGGGGACCAGCGCCGGCGGCCCGGCGACCGTAATGGTGCCGGTCGGAGGAGCGACCGGCGATATCATCGAAACACTTGTGCTTTGCGTCGTGTTCGCGCTGTTCTCCAGCAGCACGTAGAAGACAGTTGGCTGCCCGCCAACAATGGTGAAGTTCTGTACCTGCGAGTTTTGGTTCGCAGCGCCAACATAGACGTTCGGCTGGTTCTGCGTCACGGTGAAAGCAATCGTCGACGAGCTTGCCTTGTTGTAGCTGTTGTCGCCGGCGTAGCTCGCCGTAACAGAATGCGTGCCAATGCTGAACGGGGCATTGAAGGCCGCCTCGCCTTCAACGTTCACCGCAGCCGTGTTGATCGTGGTTCCGTTATCCGCGAAGGTGATAGTGCCTGTCGGGGGGGTGTAGACGGTCGTGCTGCAGCTGCTCGCCGGGCTGCTCACGTTGACGCAGGCGTTGTAGTAGGTCGTCGGCGCGACTTGCGCTGTGAGCGTCCCCTGAGTGCCATACGCAACCGTGGCGCCGTTCTTGATGGGAGCCACCGGGCTGGACGTCGCCTCCGTCGCATTGGTCAGCGAGAATGCAAGGCTGCTTGCTTCCGGATTGACGGTGACTTGGGTTTTCGACGAGGTGCTGGGACCATTCGTGCCGTCGCCGCTGTACTGTCCCCAGACGTCATACGTGCCGCCCGGCAGATCGCTCACGCTGCCGCTGTACGAACCATTGCTGACGGCAAGCGTGCTCGCTTTCCCCGCGAGCACCTGACCGAAGTTCGCGCCCTGCTGCGCCGTTTGCGGACTGTCGGTCATCAGCGCCACATTCCCGCCAACCGTGCCCGATCCGGTAACCGTGCCGCTGATCGTCACCGCCTGGCCGTGCGTGATCGATGCAGGCGATGCTGTCATCGTGACAGTGGAGGTGGTGAATTTCACGTTGCCCCAGTTCGTCACCAGCGCATTGGCATCGATGCTCCCCAGGCCAGTGGCCAGGCTGTAGCCGGTTGCCGCGTTATAGCCGGGACCGTTGCTGTTGCCCAGTTCGCCCTCGACCGCCTGCCCGTACGTCGGATCTGTAACCGTGTAACCCAGCCCTGAAGGCGCCGTGATGCAGTTCACCGGAGGACGCGGCTGGTTACCCACGCCCACCGTCGTGCTGTTGCAGGGCTCGGCATTCGTGCCGACCGTCACGTCGTGGAAGGCAGCGGGATACTGCGTCTTCAGCGGATACAGAACCATGTCCGCCTGTCCCTGCGCCCCGTATTTCTGATCGACCAGCGCCATAATGCCCGCGAACGCAGGCGCGCCAAACGATGTGCCGCCCGCGCCCGAGATCTGCATCAGGTTGCTTCCCGATGCCGGCTGGCAATCCCCGTCGGCGAAGCAGAACGGATAGAAACTGTAGTTCAGGCCATCGGCGGCAAACAGCGAAACGTCCGGCAGGTCGCGCACCTTATCGTTGTTCGCCGCCGCCAGTCCCGCCTGCCATGCGGGCTTCGCATAGCCGGAAAGCGTTCCGCTGCAGGCGCCGCTGCTGCTGTAAGCCGCTGAGCAAACCGCCGCGCTGCTGGCGCCTCCGCTGCCTCCGGCAATCGAGGTTTGCGTGTTCCCGCTGAGCTTGTAGATGCTCTGGATGTTTAGGCCGAACTGGCTGTCGTTCCAGGGCTGTTCCTGGATCGGCGCCGTCAGCGAAGCCTGCGGCGTCTGCGTCGGCGTCGTATTCCAGAAATTGGTGATGCTGTTGCCGCCGCTCGCATAATCGGAGTAATAGAAATCCGTGCCGCCCACCGCGACGTTCCAGGGTGTCGACGCAAACCCGCTCACCGCCAGACCATGGACCGCGTAGTACTGGCTGTTGAAGTCATCGCAGCCGGCCGAGCCGTTGTCGCCCGACGAGACGACGACCGTAATCCCCTCTGCAGCCGCCTGCTCCCACAGATTGTTGAGATAAGCATTCGTCGAGCCCAGCGCCGATTCACAGGCCCCGAAGCTGATGCTCATGATCGGCGCAACATCTCCATAGATCGCGCGCTCCGCAGCCAGGTAGAGCCCGGACTCCAGATTGGTGTCCGCTGCGATGACCAGGTCGACGGTGGCATTTGGCGCCACTGCGCCGGCCCATTCCACATCGATGTACGTCTCGTCCGACGCGTAGTTGGGCCCATCGGGGTTATTCAAGCCGTCGATTCCAGGATCGTTGCCATCGATGACGATCGTCGGAAGATTCGTGGCCGAGTAGCCCGGCAGGAATTGTTTGCGGAACTGCTGCACCAGGTCGAGGTTGATGTTCGACTCGTTGATGATGGCGACCGTTTCGCCGCGGCCGTCAATCGCGTTCTGATACAGCGGAGTGAGGTCGTACTGCACGGCGAAGTCGGCCGGCGACAGCACGAAGTACTGCGCCTGGGTGCTGCCGAAAGTCCAGTTCGGAGCGATTGGCGAAGCCACATTCGTGTTGGTGTTGTAGGTGGCCTGGCCGAGGATATGGGCGTACGGCTTCGGCCTGAAGTTGTTCAGCGAAACGAAGCCGCCCACCACCGGCGCAATCGCCGCGGGAATCTGCGGATCGCTGGCCGCGGCATAATGCAGACCTCCGTTCACCATGTACTGATGGATCGGAGCATTAAACGCGCTCCGGAACTGCGCCACATTTCCGGTGAACTCGAGCACCTGCCGGCCCGGCTTCAATCCGGTCACCTGAAAGCCCTGCGACGTGAGCCAGGCCTGTACCGTCGCGATGTCCTGGTCCGACGGCCCGAACTGCCTGCCGAATGCTTCCGGCGTCAACCATTTGTGGTAACTGGGATTCCCTGGCGTGTGCATCGCCGCGATCAGCTGTTGCAGCGCTGCTTCCTGGCTGGCGCTGCGCTTCAGCACCAGATGCATGCGCTCCAGCGGCATCGAATCGGGCGCGGCGCCGCGATCGTTGGCCGGGATCGCCAGCGGATGCACATAGCCGTGCAGCGTCACCCGCGTGTTTTCGTCAATGCTCTGGACAATGCGATTTGGAATCACTGAAGGGCTGGTCTGGGCAGGCAGCGATGCAGCGCAGAACCCTGCAGCAGCCGCGATTCCGAGCGGGCGGAGGAGACTTGCGTAGGAGCGAAACATGGCCGTCCTTTGGAAAAGGCATGAGGGAGGGCAGCGTACACCGCGACCGTCAGGACTCGAATGCAGCGGCTCTCGGTTGAGTGCGATTCATCATAATCCTGCCCGGCTCTCTGCTAACTCGAGCTTTCGGGCGGATCAACATCGCGATTTCCTCGGAATGATCTGCTGCATGCCGTCCCTTCAGAACAATGGCAGGAGCGATGCGTATGCATTAGACAACAGAACTCCGCTTTTGTTTCGGGTACGTCCGCTGAAATGGACGTGCAGAGCTGCCCGAAAGTCACATCCAGGCCTGATCATGAACTCCCGGTGATCGTCCGTTCATGCCGGTCACGGCCCCGGCTCATCATTTCCCAGAGCCAGCCACTTGCCCCCCTGCCAGTAGTGCACCGTTGCCGATCGCTCCAGCCGCGCATCCTCAATCCCATCGTGGTCGAAATGAACACTCCCGTGCCACTGTCGGCTTTCCCTCATATCGCCAGCGTTGCGCACCGCAATGCCCCAGGCGGAGCCGTAGACGGAGCTGCCCGGTTCGGCTCCGAGCCACAGCGTGTCGGCCTGGGAGCGCAGCGGCTCCGGGCTGTCGTAATGTCCGGCGAAGAAGACGTACAGCGTAGTCCTGCCCGCCACTGAGCAAAGCGCCGCCCAGTCGCGGCTGTTCGGCGCCCGGAACGCTCCCTCGATGACGTTTTCCGGCTGCTGCGCCTCAAACGTCTGCGGGATCATGCATCCGGTGCGGTTGAGCTGGGTGGCTACTTCAATCGGCAGATCGGGAAAGGAAGCGACGGGAAGCAGCCGAATCCTGTAGTTCTCCTGCCGTCCATCGGGCGTTTGCAGGGTGCCGCTTTCCAGCCGCTCCGTCCCCACTGCAGTCGGTGCAACCGGAGCAGCGGTTTGCCAGCCGCTTGCGAGCAAACCGGCCGCCAGTGCCGCGGCCGCCGCGCATTTCATTTTGATCCAAGAATGTTCGCGTACGAGTTTTCGTCCAGCCAGGTCGTGGCCGCTCGCAGCGAATCATGGAGGTAGCCAATGCAGTTGCCGGGGAGCCGGATCGTAAAACTCGAAGCGCGAAAGTCGCTGAGTTCAGGAATGGGTGATAACCCTTCGAAGAGCGCCTCCGGGCGCGGCTCAGTTTCGGCGGGCGATCCGAGCACGCAGATGCTCAGCCCCTCGCGAAAGGCGTATTGCAGGCCAACGCTCCGCTGTTCGAGACGCTGGAACGCCGGAGCGAACCGCGCCAGCCGCAGATACGCGTCGAACACGGCCCGAGCACCAGGAATTTCATCGGCATCGATGAACACGCAGGTGGCACGTCCGCGGTCGGCGATCCATATTTCCAGCCCCTTTGCAAAGCTGCCCGCTGACTCACCGGCGGAGTCCGCCTCGGGACCGGCCGGTGCGGGCGTGGCGCCGATCTCCGCCGGGTTTTCCGCTTCCTCTGGAGGATTGCTCAGATCGACGGCCAGGACGGCGCTGATGCGAAATGCGTTGCGGACGACCGGCTCGTCATATCCGGAAACCTCCGGAACAAAATTGCGACGCAGGATGGCTGCCCCCGGTCTTTCCAGCAGCCGGCGCAGGCGGGTTACCGGATGCGCCGGAATTTCGGCCGCGATTTTTAGTTCCAGTGAAGGCATTCGCTTGTTGAATCCTGCAAGCAGAGTACAACTAATGCTGCCAGACGGCCCGCAAATTTCGGCGGAGAATCCCGCAGCCAAACGGTATTCTGGTGCTGAGTCCTGGTGCGAAAGGAAGTGGAATGCGCAGGCCGGCTGGTGTGGTGTTGGCGGCGGTGCTGCTCGGCATCGTTGCCGTCTTCGGGATCCTGTGCACGGCGCCTGGCGTCGTGTTTGCGATCTTTACGCATAATCCCGTTCTGCCCAATGCGTTCCGTCCTTACGTCGTTTTCACCAGCGCCATAGGGCTGTGTTTCTTTCTGTGGTGCGCCTGGACCGTCATTGACCTGTTTCGCATGCGCGGCTGGGCTCGCATCTCCGCCGCCGTCATTGGCGTCCTGGTAGCCATCTTTTCGGCCGTTGCCGGAGGCGGGCTGCTCGCTGCGCGCCGCTTCGTGCCCGTGCTGCCCGCCGGCGCCACGACGATGAACGTAACATCCCTCATCATCGACATGGCGATCTGCTACTTCATGCTGGCGGCCATTGGGCTGTGGTGGGCTGTGTACTTCAACCTCGCGCATGTGCGGGCAGCCTTTGGATCGGCCCAGGTCATGGTCACAAACCCTGACATCCTTCCCCCCGGCGCCGGCAGCGATACGCGTTTCGACTGACCCGCCCGGTTTGACACTCCGGCCAGCCAAAATTAGCGTCAGATTGCGGGACCCGTTCCTCTGTGCCCGCGGGAGCAGTGGTTTTCATGGAACTGGGAATCGTCATCATGGCTGCCGGCAAGGGTACGCGGCTCAAATCCAGGCGCGCCAAAGTCCTGCACGAAATCGGAGGCCGTCCGCTGCTGGCGCATGTCATTGCCGCGGCCGCACAGGTTGTCCCCCCGCAGGACATCCTAGTCATCGTGGGCCATCAGGCCGAGTCGGTGCTCTCCACTGTACGCGATACCGGCGTGCGCTTTGTCCTTCAGGAAGAGCAGCGCGGAACCGGCCACGCCCTGCAGGTCGCCGAACGCGATACCCGCGAATACGAGCAGCTCATCGTGCTCTCAGGCGACGTGCCACTGCTGCGCGCTGAGAGCATTGCCGCCCTGCGCGATTTCCATAGGGAAGAGCAGGCGGCGATGACCATCCTGACCGCCGCGCCCGCCGATCCCGTCGGCTACGGACGCGTGCTGCGGCGCCGGGCCGATCAGGCCGAAGTCACCGCCATCGTCGAGCAGAAGGCCCTCACCTCCGCGCAGGAGAGCGTCCGCGAGATCAACTCCGGCATTTATGCCTTTCGGCGCGCGGCTCTCTACGAGCACATTGCTCAGCTGCGCGCCGATAACGCGCATAGCGAGTTTTACCTCACCGATATGGCGCGCATCCTCGCTGAAGCCGGCGAGCGGGTCGTCGCTCTTCAGGCTGTCGACCCCGCGGAAGTGCTGGGCGCCAATACCATTGCCGAAATGATGGATCTCGACCGCGAGTTGCGCATGCGCACCGCGCGTCGGCTCATGGCCGAGGGCGTGACCATCTTCCGCCCGGAAACTGTGGTCATCGATTCCGAAGTGAGAGTAGGTCCGGATACCGTCATCGAGCCTTTCGCTCAGTTACTCGGCGCGACACATGTCGGCAGCGACTGCCGCATCTGCTCCTTCTCTGTCCTCGAAGGCACCACGCTTGCCGACCGTGTAACCATCCGCCAGTCCTGCGTGCTCGAACATTCTCACGTAGAGAAGGGCGCATCGCTCGGCCCATTTGCGCACTTGCGCCCCGGCTGCCACATCGGGGAAAACGCCCATATCGGCAATTTCGTTGAAGGGAAGAAGCTGCGCATGGGCCGCGGCTCCAAAGCCAACCACCTCACCTATCTCGGGGACGCGCAGGTTGGGGAAGGCGTGAACATCGGCGCCGGCACAATCACCTGCAACTACGATGGGCACGGAAAATATCCGACGGTGATCGAAGACAGAGCCTTTGTCGGCAGTGACACAACGCTGGTGGCGCCGATCGTCGTCGGCGAGGGCTCCTACATCGCGGCGGGCTCCTGCATTACCGAGGACGTCCCGGCAGATGCCCTGGCCCTGGGCCGCGCTCGGCAAGCGACCAAGCCGCACTGGGCAAAGAACCGGCGCGCGCAACTGGAGTCGCGCAAGGCGGAACATTCCAAATCTGAGAAGTAGCCGGGATGCCGCTCAGGCGGCGCACTGGCCGCTTTGCCGCAACGCTGCGATCTCGGCCCGCAGCCGCAGCCGTGCCCGCACGACCATGCGGACCACGTCTGATTTAGCGGTTTGCAGCAACGCGGCAATTCGCTCGGCCGGATAACCTTCCACGTCCATCAGCAGGAATACCAGCCGTTCGGTCGCGGGAAGGCAACGGATCGCTTCTTCAAGGTCGGCCCGCAGGATATTGCGCCCGACAGGAAGGTAAACGCTCTGAGGGAGAGGGGGGGCCTCAGCGTCCTCGAGCGGTGTCCTCTCCCGGATCTGATCGAGCATCGCTGTGTCGACGGTTTCCTGGTCGGGTTCCGGAGCCCGTCCGAAGGCTGTGATGAAGGTGTCCTGCAGCAGTTCCTCGGCCTCGATCTCGCTGCCCGTCATGTAGTACGACACCGAAAAAACACGGTGCCTGTGACTCTCATAGACGTCCCGCTGTTTCTCCTCAAGGCACTGCCGGGACATCTGGCGTGCCGCCATTTTCGCGGAGTATTTTTCGAAATCGAATACCATTTTGGGGATGCCGAGCTGCCGGAATCACCGGCAATTGCAGCTTAACACGACCAAGCGTGCAGATGCTGCGAGCCCGGACCTGGGATGCCAGGGCGGAATTTGACACGGACAGATTACCTCCGGGGTTCATTCTTTCGGCTCTCTCCGGCCATACGGCACAGGAATCCAGACCTTCCGAGCGGACCCCCAGGGTACGATAGAGCGGGTATTGTTCGTCTTCCGGTCCTAATCGGAAGCGGCGCGGGCCTTGGGACCTGGAGGGGTTGTGGCCTCAGAGCGAATCCTGATCGTAGATGACGAACCGTACGTCCGTACTCTGATGGCGGCCATGCTGGAGAAGTCCAGTTACACCACCGTTCTGGCATCCAGCGGCGTGGAGGCCATCGAGCACGTCGAGCAGGATCCCCCCTACGATCTGGTCCTTTCCGACATCGTTATGAACGGCGTCGACGGCATCGGCCTGCTGGAGCGCGCCCGCGAGCTGCACCCCAATACGCCAATCGTGATGGTCACCGCCATTCATGACGTCAGCGTAGCCCTTTCGGCGATGCGCAAGGGCGCCTACGATTATCTGCTTAAGCCCTTCGAAAAAGAGCAGTTGCTGGTTACCGTTCGGCGCGCGCTCGACTACCGGCGCCTCGTCCAGCAGAACCTAATCTACCGCCACAACCTGGAACAGCTGGTCTCCGCCCGCACGGAGATGCTCCGCCAGGCCATGGCTGACCTCGAGCGCTCCTATGACATCACCCTGGAAGCCCTCGGCGACGCCCTCGACCTGAAAGATGCTGAAACCGAAGGCCATTCGCGCCGGGTGACCGCCTATACCATCGCCCTGGCGCGCCACTGCGGTGTCGAACTTGCCCAGACCCGCGTCATCGCTCGCGGCGCTTTTCTGCACGACATCGGCAAAATGGCCATTCCCGACGCCATCCTCCTCAAACCCGGCCGCCTCGATCCCGAGGAGCAGTCCATCATGCGCGAGCACTGTGCCCGCGGATATCAGATCGTCCGAAAGATTCCCTTCCTCGAAGAAGCCGCCGAAATCGTCTATAGCCATCAGGAGTTTTATGATGGAAACGGTTACCCGCGCGGCCTTAAGGCGGATGAAATCCCGCTCGGCGCGCGCATCTTTTCCGTGGCCGATACCCTCGATGCAATCACCTCCGACCGGCCATACCGCAAGGCCAGGACATACGCGGTTGCGCGCGAGGAGATCGCCCGCTGCGCCGGCACGCAGTTCGATCCTCATGTGGTCGATGTCTACCTCGGCCTGCCGGATACTCTGTGGGAGGATTTGCGCGCAGAGATGATCCGCCAGCCTCGTTTCTCCCCGCTCTCGTTCGCTGGAGCGATGGAAGACCTTACGGTCTGATCACCCTATTTCTGATTCGCTTCGGAGTGAACCATGCCCCTCCTTGAAAGCCACCTCGTAGCAGCCAAACTGGAGTCGATGCCGAAATGGAAGCTCGAAAACGGTGAGCTCGTCCGCCGCCGCGACTTCCCAAACTTCGTCGAGGCCATGCAGTTCGTCAACAGCGTGGCAGAACTGGCCGAAGGCGCCGGCCACCATCCGGACATCGATATCCGCTACAACAAGGTGCGCCTCGGCTTAGTCAGTCATGATGCCGGCGGCCTGACGGAACGCGATTTCGACTTGGCGGCCGCTATCGACAGCCTTCCCTGATCTGCCCCGTCCGGCGTGGTGCAGGCAGGGTTACGCCAGGCCCGGCTCCGCAACTTTTATTCCGTTTCTGCGTCTGGTTCCTTAGGCGGCCGGTTCGGTTCGGGTACCGGCTGGCGCAGGCTGGCCAGCGATTTTCGGTTCCATAGCACCACGGCGAGGCCGCCAAGAAGCGCCGATCCGGCCATGAGCAGACCGGTTCGGAAGGGCCCGAATGCAGATTTTCCGGATGTTTCGGCTCGGGGTTGTGGGCTCGAACGCTCGTTCATGGGTTTAGGGGTCCCGTCGCTAAGACGTTGAAAAATAGTCGACGTGATTAAATTAAATATTAAATTGTGTAGAAGACTTGTGCTGGAGGGCCGTTTCGGTTACAGTATTTGGAAAGGGGAGAAGCACTTCTCCTTCGCTGGTGCGACGAGAAAGAATTAGCGCTGCGGAGTAGCCGCAGACGGCATCAGAGCGAAGAGAAGGGTTTCAAGCCGAGACTGGTGACCCAGATCCCAGTCGGCTCCCGAGAGTTTACAAGTTGCGTCACTGGCCTCCCGGCACGGACAAAAAAACGTTCGTGCCGTTTTTTTGTTTGGATGTCCATTCTTCGGCCCGACGGTTTCCTGCCTCCCGCCTGGTACCATATGCTTTCGGAGACCTCAGTGTTGAAACGTGTGTCGGTCACTTTTGCCCTGGCCATTGCTGTCGTCGCCCTCTATTCCATCCAGGCCGGCAGGCTACCCTCTGACGCGGTGCATGCCCAGTTCACCGACCCGCAATCCGACATCCCCGCCTACCATCCTGGCGCTCCGACCCGGGGACAGGCGCTCCCGCCAATCCTCTCTGGCAATCAACTCACCGGGCCGTTCTTCCGCGAGAAGTGGCAGGTCGAGGTGTATCACGAAGCCGCGCAGATTCCCGGCGTCCTCTACCAGCTTCCCTGCTACTGCCGCTGCGACCGCGCCCTCGGACACACCAGCCTGCACAGTTGCTTCGAAGGAACGCACGGCGCCATCTGCTCCACCTGTGCCCAGGAAGGCGCCTACGCCTATCAGAAGACAAAGCAGGGCTGGACGCCCCAACAGATTCGCGCCGGTATCGAGCGCAAGGAATACGAATCCATCGATCTGGACGCGCTCGGCCGAAGCTAAAATTTGCGAGGATCGCAGCACCAGGCCCTCCTGATCTGAATCCAGCTGCACCCAGCCAAATTCCCCAGCCGAATCAGCGATGCCTGCATTCCGTCCTCTCCTCAGAACCCGGCCAGTGCTCGCTGGCTTCGCGCTGCTCGCGCTCTCCGCAGCCGCTGTATCGGACCGGCCGGCGAAAAGCTGGGTGGAGCCCTGCACCGGCATTACGCTCTCCGCCAGCTATCTCGCAGAGGTGGCGCCGGGCGAGGGACCAGGCTTTCTCTTCCGCATCGACAACCGCACGGCGCGTCCCATTCGTCTCGCCGAACCGGTTCCTTCCAGCGCGCACTGGTATGCCCGCGTGGGCAAGCGGTGGTTGTGGCGCGCTTCTGCAGGACGCGGCGGCGCGCTCGTCGACGCTCTGCGCGGCAATGGACCGATGTTCGCATATCATCCCGCTGCGACTCCGGAGAACCAGCAGTATCTCGTCGTGGCCGCGCATGATTCCACGCAATGGTCGGAGCCAATGCTGCACAACGATGCCATCGCGTATCAGCCCAGCTGCCCGATCTGCAACTACCCCGGCGAGGACGACTATCAGGCAGTCTTCGCCTATGCGTGGCTTCCTGGCAACGAAACACGCGTGCCCGACCTGCTCCATTGCGGACTGCGCTCCGCGCCGGTGCCGATGCCACCGCACAGTCCCGCCCACGCCGACGGCTCCCGGCAGCAGACGCGCTAGCCGGCGGACTCTCTGCCCCGCACCACACCTAATTCCCTCAGCAAAAACGCATAGTCCAGCGCGATCTCTTTCAGGTAGTCGTACCGGCCCGACGCGCCGCCGTGTCCCGCCGCCATGTTCGTCTGCAGCACCAGCACGCGCTCGTCTTGCTTCAGCGTCCGCAGCTTCGCGACATACTTCGCCGGCTCCCAGTACATCACCTGGCTGTCATAGAGCGACGTCTTCACCAGAATCGCCGGATACTCGCCCGCCTGCAGGTTGTCGTACGGCGAGTAGCTCAGCATGTACTCGAACGCGTCCTTCTGGTTCGGATCGCCCCACTCCTCGTATTCCGGCACGGTCAGCGGCAGCGACGGATCGAGCATCGTGTTCATTACGTCCACAAACGGCACGTGCGACACAATCGCGCGATACAGATCCGGACGCATATTCGTGATCGCGCCCATCAGCAACCCGCCCGCACTGCCGCCTTCGGCCGCCACGCGATCCCGCGCCCCATAGCCGCGCGCGATGAGCGCCTCCGTTACCGCGATGAAATCCGAGAAGGTGTTCTTCTTGTTCATCAGGCGCCCGGCGTCATGCCACGGCTTGCCCATATCTCCACCGCCGCGAACATGCGCGTACGCCAGCACCACGCCGCGATCCATCAAACTCAGCCGGTTGCTGTTGAACCCAATCGGCAGCGAATACCCATACGCGCCATACCCATACACCCACAAAGGATTGCGCCCAGGCTCGCGCTTGTCCCGCCGCCACACCAGCGACACCGGAACCTCCACGCCATCCGGCGCCGCCACAAAGATGCGCTCCGACTCATACTGCGTGCGATCGAACCCGCCTGGGACCTCCTGCTGCTTCAGCAGCTTCGACTCACCCGTGTCCACGTCGTATTCGAAGACAGAACTCGGCGTCACAAGCGACTGGTATGCATACCGGTACTTCTTCGTGTCGAACACCCGATTCGAATGCGGATGCGTGCTGTACACCGGCTCCGGAAACGCAATCTCCCGCCCGTCGCGCATTTCCGGATCGCGCCCGGCAAACGGACGCACAGTCACATGCTGCAGCGCCCGCCTGCGCTCCCACACCACCGCGTGATCGGCGAAGAGGTCCACCTCCTCCAGCATCGAATCGTTGCGATGCGCAATGCGCTCCACCCAGTGCTCGCGGCCCGGCGTCTCGATCGGCGTCGTCACCAGCCGGAAATTTCGCCCCGTATCGTTGACCTTGATGTAGAGCTGCCCATACCGCTCGTCGGCGTAGTACTCGATTCCCTCCCGGCGGGGCTCAATCAGCGTCCACTCACCGCGTGGCGTGTCCGCCCGCAGAAAGCGCTCCTCCGTCGTGGTGTGGCTCGAGCACTCGAGGATCAGATACTCGTCGTCCCGCGTCCGTCCCACGCCGATGTTGAAGCGTTCGTCCGCCTCCTCAAAGATCAGCTCGTCCTGCGCGTGCGGAGTTCCGAGCACATGCCGATAAAGCTGGAATTGCCGCTTCTGCTCCTCATCCTCCACCGTGTAGAACAGCGTGCGATTATCCGCCGCCCAGGTCACCGACCCCACGCGCTCCACGCACTCCGGCTGCACCTCTCCGGTGCGCAGGTCCTTTACGAACAGCTTGTATTGCCGGAACCCGCGATTGTCGCAGCTGTAGGCCAGCAGATCGCCTTCGTCGGAGACCACCATCGTGCCGAGTGCCATGAACGACTCGTTCTTCGCCAGTTCGTTCACGTCGAGCAGAATCTCCTCGTCGCCGCGCGGCTCGTCTCGCGTTCCCTGCTTGCGGCAGAAGATCTCGTACTGCTTCCCTTGCTCCGTCCGCATGTAGTACCAGTACGCGCGATCGCGGAATGGCACCGAGACGTCCGTCTCCTTGATGTGGCTCAGCATCTCGTCGTAAAGCTGCTTCTGCAGCTCTTCGGTCCCCGCGAAGGTAGCCGTGCAATACGCGTTCTCCGCTTCAAGGTAGCCGATGACCTCGGGACTTTCTTTCTCGCGCAGCCACGCATAGTCGTCGACGAGCGTGTGGCCATGCACCACCCGCTCCGTATGCCGCCGCTCCGCAACCGGTACCGCGATGGCCGCGGCAGGATTACCAGTGCTCATGCCATTCTCTTTTCCAGGGGGAGTTTCGTAGCCGCGCGAACCCATTCGAGCAGATGACTGCTCACCGGCCCCGATCGCCTTTGAGATGCGCAGAAAGCGCAACCGGCCAGTTACGTCTGAACAGGCCAGACGCAACTGGCGGCTAGCTGCTGGCTTCGCCGCTCACCCGTGCGTTGCCTGATCCAGCATCGAATACAGCTTGCTGAAGTCCGTGATCTGCTTGTACCCGTGTTCCGTCACGACCCAGGCGGTTGGCGTTTCATGGACGCCCATGCGTTCGGCCAGCGCCGCATCGGCCTTCACATCGGCCGCGAGCTTGCCCTGCGGATCCATGATGAACGGCAGCGCCACCCCATGCTGCTGCGCGAACTTCTGCGTGAACCGCTGCAGATCGTCCTTCGTCTCGATGTTCGGCTGACTAGCAAAGACGGCGTTGCGGTAATCATTCCCCAGCTGCTTCGACTTGGTATCGAACCAGCGCGCGTTCACCGCGGCCTGGAAGCTCCAGTTGTGCATGGGCAGCGGGAAGTCGTGCCGCATCCACGCCACGTGGTAATGCTCCACCGCCTGCATGATGATGGGATTATCGTGAGCGCACATCGGGCACTCGAGGTCGGCAAACTCCACAATGGCCACCTTCGCGCCCGGCGGCAGATGCAGCGCCGAGGTGTCTTTCGGATGAATCACATCCTGCTGCTGTGCGTACACCCCCGCAGCCAGGAACAAAGCCATGCTCAGGACAAAGAACTTCCGCAATCCACGCATTCCTTTAATGTATGGTCCCCGCCGATTGTTTGTCATCCGCACCGTGCCCAGGCACTATAGGTCATGTAGACGAATAGTCGGGTGAATTATGAGCAGAGAAATGCGAATTGAGGACCCGCTGATCATCGTTTTCATGCACGACGATGAGACGGTCACCCACATCCACCGCGGAAACCATACAGTTGCGGAGTACGGCCAGTGGATCGCGGATATCGTTCGGCACACGGCCAACGCTTTCCGTGTGCCAGAAGACGATGTGTGGGAAGCCGTGGACCAGGAGCGCTATCATCCACGTCCGGGCAATATCGAGGAAATCAACCCACAATAGGAGTGCTGCGGCGCTATTTCTCCGCCCGCTTCGCCCCCCGCCACTTCACCGCTACATAAGTGAAATAAACCAGGTGAATCCCGATCGTCGCCGCGTACGCCAGCACCAGATGCAGATGTCCCATATCCATGGCTACCCCCTCGCCCCGCTCAACTCATGCTCCACGTCCAGCGACCGCAGCGCCTCATCCTGCTCAGCCTTCTGCGCCCGGTACTCCGAGACATACCGCAGGCTCGCCACAAAAATGCCCCACATCAGCCAGCCGGCGAGATTCCACCACACCGCCGGCATCATGACGTGAGCGACGCCCGAACCCTGGTTGCCCCCAAACACCGGCGCCGGATGCTGCGTCCGCCACCAGCGGGTCGACATATAGACGAGCGGCACGTCGAGATACCCAAAGATCGCCATCACCGCCGCCAGCGTCCTCATCTGCGGACCCGCCGCGAATCTCCGGAGCAGCAGATACGCCACATAAATCAGCCACAGCACCAGCGTCGACGTGAGCCGCGCATCCCAGGTCCACCAGATGCCCCACACCGCGCGTCCCCAGAGCGACCCCGTCACCAGGCCGACCAGGCAATAAACCACGCCAATCTCCGCCGAAGCGACGGCCAGCGAATCCGTCTTGATCGCCAGTTCGTGGTTCCGGTTCCGCACCCCCAGGTACACCAGCGAACAGAGGAGGTTAATCAGGAAGAACGACCCCATTCCTATCCAGGAGGGAAAGTGATAGAAGAAGATCCTGAAAACATCGCCCTGCTGCGCGTCCGGCGGCACCACAAACAGGGCCACCCGGAATCCCTCCGCCAGCACCGCCAGCGTAGCCAGCAGCCACGCCGCTCTTAACCACTTCATACGATTTCCTCGTGCCGAAATCTCGGCCCTGCGTCCTTCCGGCGGATCTCTTCCGCCTCTGTTTTCATGCGCTTACGGGTATTTCATGATTCCAGACCCAATCCGTCCGAATTTCGCTCTTCCCAGTCGTGCATCGAATCCTGTAAATAAGGTTCCCATGGCATGGTTCACTCTCGCTCTCGGCGTTCTGCTCATGGTCATCGGCCTCGGTGGCCAGATTTTCGGCACGCACAAAACCACCAGTCTGGGCATCCATGACCGCCCTGCCCGCAAATGGATCATCACCGTTGGCAGCCTGGTCATCGGCCTCTGGATCATTGCGTTCTCCGCCGCGCACGTCCTCCATCATCACCACTCCGGCACCTGGTAGGACTAGCCGTCCGGGCAACTGCCTTTGGCGCTCCTGAGCAATTGCGCCCCTACTCTGCGTGCAAAATTACCTCGAACAACATCATGCAGACGGTAGTAAAGATCACATCGTAAGCAGCCAGCATTTTGATCCACAGCACCGGATCGCCTTCCCCGGTCAGAATTGCTGATGCCGACATCACCATCGCCAGCAGCGCCGGAATAAAGATCGGAAACAAGATCAGCGGCAGCAGCAGCTCGCGGTTCCGGGTGCGAATCGACAGTGCCGCGAAGAATACTCCATTCACAATCAGCGACCACGTCCCCAGCGGCAGCACCAGCGCCAGCAGCCACGCATTGCCCAGCGCGTGCAGGTTGTAGAAGACAACGAAGAGCGGCGCCAGCAGAATCTCCACCACCGTCACGAAGAGGAAATTCGCAATCGTCTTCCCGAGGAACAGCGACGCCCCCGGCGCCGGCGTCATTCGCAGCGCATCGAGCACCTGATTCTGCAGCTCCCGCCCCCACGCCTGGTTTAGCGCGCTCACCGCCGCAAACATCGTCGCCACGCACAGAATTCCGCCCGCAATTTGCCGCGAAACGGCCCGTGTGGGATCGAACGCGAGACTGAACAGCACCACCACGAGCAGCGCAAAGAACAGCATCGAGTTGATCGCGTCCTTCGACCGCCATTCGAGGTGCAGATCCTTCTTCAGGTGCAGCAGGAAATAGGCGGCTCTCATGCGGATCTCTCCTGCGCTCGCTGATCTTTCGTCAAATCGGCGATGCTCCCATTCGACGCCCTCAGGTAGTCCGCCGGCGACAGCAGCACCTGCACTCCGCGCGTTCCCGCCGAAACCGAAACGACGTCGAACAGTTCCAGCGTCTCGTCGACGTAGACCGGAAAATCCTTCTTCGCTCCAAACACCGTCACGCCTCCGCGCACATATCCGGTCAGCGGCTGCACCTCTTTCAGCGACACCATCTCCGCCTTGCGCGCCCCGGCCGCGTGCGCCAGCTTCTTCAAATCCAGCTCGGCATCGCCCGGCACCACAGCGAACACATGCTCTTTGTCAGACGTTACACACAGCAGCGTCTTGAACACCTGCTCCGGCGGCAGCCCAATCTTCTCGGCGACCACGAGCGCCGAGAACTCCTCGGGATCGACGGCGTACTCGCGAATCTCATACCTGATGCCGAGCCCGTCCAGAATGCGCGCAGCGTTCGTCTTGTTGCTCATCGCGCGCCTCCGGCTGTGGCCAGCTTCAGCTCGCCGTGCTTCGCATACGGACCTTCGACCAGCGATTCCACCGCGCCCGCCTTCAGCGTCAGTACAAAATCCGCCAGCGGCTCGGCCAGCTCGCGCTGGTGCGTGGTCAGCAGAATCGTCCGGTTCTCCGCCCGAAATTTCTCCAGCAGCCGCAGCATCGCATGCGCGCTCTGGATGTCCATGTTCGAGAACGGCTCATCGAGCAGCAGCAACTCCGGCCGCGAGATGAGCACCCGCGCCAGCGACGCCCGCTGCTTCATACCCTGCGAATACTGGCCCACCGGCCGCTCCAGACTGGGGTCGAGGCCCACACTCCGCAGCGCGTCCTCGGGAGCGACGCAGTCCCGCCCGCGATACAGCCCGGCAAAGTAGCGCAAATTCTCAACGCCCGAGAACTCGTCGTAGAGCATCGTGGCATGGCTCATGTAGCCGATCCGCTCGCGCGCCTCCATCGGATCCTGCGCCTTGCCCTCCGCCCCGAAGATCTTTACCTTCCCGTAGCTCGGTTTCAGCAGCCCCGCCAGGGTACGCAGCATGGTGGACTTGCCCGCGCCGTTCTCGCCCAGCACCAGATAGCAGCGCCCTCCCTCGAACTGCGCGGTGACCTTGCGTAAAGCCGCAAAGGTCCCGTACAACTTCGAAACCGCGTCGAGTTCGGCAATCACGCTGCCCATAAAAGAGCTGTCATCCTGAGCAAAGTCGAAGGACCTGCATTTCGCGCCTTGCGGACACACGAATCCCAGGGACGCAGAGAACCACAATCCCTACACCCTATACGCTAGACCCTATACCCTGTTGTCCCTATTGCCCGCCGCTCGCCGGAGTCGCTGCGGCTGTGCTCTCCGCCGGCGCTCCCGCTGTCTTCTGCTGCGCCGGGGCGTATTTCGAGGCGCACTTCGCCTGCAATCCCGTTGCGTGGAAGACCCCATCGCGCCCGTACGTCCCAATCGCCAGCGCCTGGCTGTTGTCCTTGAACGTGTCGGGAGGCGGCTCGTCGCCCGTGTACGCCACTTGCAGCTTGCGGTCGTTCTCCACCAGCGTGAAGTTGGCGTGCGAGCCGTCGCGCGTAATGGTTCCCGGAGCTACGCTGCCCGCCACCCGCAAATGGCGTGTATACGCCTTGTTTCCCATCGTTTGCAGTTCCTGGATGGTGACGTAATAGCTCTTGTTTGCCTCGGCGCCGGTCACGGCGAGATAGAGGATCGCGCCCAGCACCACCGCCGCCGCCACCGCAATCCGCACGTTCTGCCTTCCCATCTTCATGATGGCTCTATTGTATGCAGTCCCGGCTCTGGCGCGCATGTGACATATATCACCCGCCCGTTTTTCGCTGCTTCCGGATCACCCGGCCTCGCTCGCACACAGGCCGCGCTACCATGCGCTGAAAGCCCATACCCAAAAGGAGAATGCACGATGATCAGCTTGTTCTTTGGACTCCTGTACGACGGCCCAGGCACGATTCTTCCGCCCCCGCCCCCGCCCGGAGGCAGTCTGTAAACCGTATTGCCGGGCGCGAGAGCGCCCGGTTTCCCTACGGCATGTTTCCGGCCAGCGCATTCACCACCAACACTGCCGTTTTCATGTCGCATCCGGTCGCCGCTTTGTATCGCTGCTCCGCCTCGCCCGCCTGGTGCTTCTCGAGCATCGCCAGCAGTTCCCCTCGCAGCGGCTCTTTGACCTTCGCTGCCATCGCCTTGTACTTTTCCCGGTCAGCCGCACCGTCGCGGAAATCCCTGATCGATTTCGCCGTCATGCACGGAGAATCCGTATTCCAGCGGCCATTTTGGTGCACGAGGTACAGCACAACTTGTCCGCTGTCGACCGTATTTGGATACTGCCAGTCGATGTGCAGCTCGCGCTCCGGCTTCACCGGAAAGTATGTGTCCTGCGCGAAGGCCTTCAGGTTCCCCTCGTTCACCGGCATCAGCATCAGCATGTAGTCAGCCGTAATCGGATCGCGCCGCGCTCTGAGCAGCACGTCGTACACGTCCTTGTTGGCCGGCGTGATGCAGGCGCGCCACTCCGGCACGTTCAGCGCCAGCACCCGCTCCGGATCTTTCGAGTTGTAGGCTGCCACGTAGTCCGCGGCGAACGCCTTCACATCCGGCGGAACGTGCGTGTAGGACTCCATCCTCTTCAGTTCCTCCGGCGACATCCCGGAGCTTTGGGCACTGGAGCTTTGGGGGTACGCACTCACCGACGCCGCTATTGCCGCTACAACGACACACATCCCCTGCAAAACCGCTGCCTTCATAAGCTCCTCTCGAATGCTGCCAGCAGCTTGCCATTACCGACCTCACTTCGCAATGCCGCAATCGGTGATCCATCGGGCGCGGGTACGAGCGCGGGTGCCCCATGTCTCCCGTCTTTGGAGACATGGGGGGCACCTCTTCATCCCTGACGCTTCCTGGCCGCGTTTTAGCTCCGCCGCCCCCGGATTTATAATCCGGTCTTTACGGACTCATCAGCGAATCCCAATCCGCGCACATCCCTGACTCAACCTGAGAGGTGGCTCCATGGCAGCGTCCAATCCTACCCTTGAAATACTCAAACCCCGCGCCGGCTGGATCGCCAACCGCCGTGCCGAAGCCGCCCGCACCGGCGACACCAACATGTCGCAGATGCATTTCGCCCGCAAAGGCCTCATCACCGAGGAGATGGCCTACGTCGCCCAGCGCGAGAAGCTCGCGCCGCAGCTCATCCGCGACGAAGTCGCTGCCGGACGCCTCATCATCCCCGCCAACATCAACCACCCAGAGCTCGAGCCGATGGGCATCGGCATCGCGACGCGCTGCAAGGTCAACGCCAACATCGGCAACTCGGCCATTACTTCCAACATCGACGAAGAACTCCGCAAGCTGCACACCGCTGTCCAGCACGGCGCCGACACCGTCATGGACCTCTCCACCGGCGGCAGCATTCAGGAGATCCGCGACGCCATCCTCCGCCACTCGCCCGTGCCCATCGGCACCGTGCCCATCTACGAAGCGCTCGCGCGCGTGAAGCGCCTCGAGGACCTGAACATCGACGTCTACCTCGAAGTCATCGAAGAGCAGGCGCAGCAGGGCGTTGATTACTTCACCGTCCACGCCGGCGTGCTCATCCAGTACGTGCCCATGGTGGCGAAGCGCATCACCGGCATCGTCAGCCGCGGCGGCGCCATCATCGCGCAGTGGATGACCCACCACCACAAACAGAACTTCCTCTACGAGCACTTCGATCGCATCGTGAAGGTCATGGCGAAGTACGACGTCAGCTTCTCGCTCGGCGACGGACTCCGCCCCGGCTCAGTGGCCGACGCCTCCGATGAAGCGCAGTTTGCCGAGCTGAAGACCCTCGGCGAGCTGACCGCGAAAGCCTGGGAGTCCGACGTGCAGGTCATGATCGAAGGCCCCGGGCACGTCCCGCTCGACAAGATCAAAGAGCAGGTGGACAAGGAAGTCGAGTACTGCTTCGGCGCGCCCTTCTACACGCTTGGCCCGCTGGTCACCGACATCGCCCCCGGCTACGACCACATCACCTCGGCCATCGGCGCGGCGCTCATCGGCTGGCATGGCGCGTCCATGCTTTGCTACGTCACGCCCAAAGAGCACCTCGGGCTGCCCAACGAGAAGGACGTGCACGACGGCATGATCGCCTACAAGATCGCGGCCCATGCCGCCGATATCGCCCGTCACCGCCCCGGCGCGCGCGACCGCGACGACGCCATCAGCTACGCCCGCTACACCTTCGACTGGGAGAAGCAGTTCGCCTTGTCGCTTGATCCTGAGACCGCGCGCTCCATGCACGACGAAACGCTGCCGGACGACTACTACAAAGAAGCAGCGTTCTGCTCCATGTGCGGACCGAAGTTTTGCTCCATGAACTGGTCGAGCAAAGTCGACGAGTTCAACAAGACGGTGCACGGGCTCGAGAAGCAGGACCTCAGCGACCTGGTCACCCTGCAGGCTCAGCAACTCAGCGCGAAGAAATAGCCCAGGACCAAGCCCGGGTGCCCATGTCTCCTGCTTTGGGAGACATGGGAGGCCTCCGTTGCCGATGATGTCAGGGTATCTGCACTTCGAGGCAGCCAAGCGTGAAGGCGAACGGAAAGGGTCCTGGATCGCTCGTCCGATAAGCCCCATCAAAAAACACGAGCGCCTTGTGTTCGGTTCCGTCGACAAACTGGAACGATGGCTTCCACGGGCCGCTATGCCACCCACGGTCCTCGGCGGTCATGATCTGAAGCGGCTGGCCCCAGCCGGAAAGGGCCCCCGATGGCTGGTCGGCTCGGCACCACCATAGCCCGGTCTCGGCAGGCGGCGCGCTTTCGCCCATCCACACTCTTGCAAAGATCGCGTCGAATGAATCTCCTCGCTGACGAACGCAGAAGTCAAACATCCTCATCTCTTGCGGCGCAAACATGACGTGCCGGCTCCAGCCCGTCTTGCCATCATCGCTCTCCGCATACCCCTGCACCAGATAGTTCTCGTGGCTGGCTCCGGAGACGTACCACATCTTCCATTTGCCGTCGTGGTAGATCAGGTTGGGCTCGTAGACACTTCCGCGTTCCCATTCTTCATTCGCGGTGAATGCGGGTTCCGGCTGATCGAGCCACTGCTCTCCATCCCATTCCAGGAAACCGATCGCGTACGGGCCCCATAGGTTGTCAGCCGCTCCCGCATAGTAGATTCGCTCCACCGGCTGGTTCTTTGTTCGGTCCCAGCCCTTTACATACGAGGGGCAGTGGCGTCCCCCTTTGCCGTCCCAGGCAGAGCTGCGGCTTCGTGGCGCCACGGGCATCAGCGCTCCGTCTGCATCGCGGGTCGGTTTCCATCCCGTGGCCGACAGAGGCGCTCCGGGAACGAGCGACGCAGTGTAGATGTCCGTAGCTGCTTGACCGCGTGGTTGGCCCGCAAGATACATCCACCACTGGTCGTGTTTCTGCACCACGCTCGCATCGACCAGTTCCACCGATACCGAAGCAGTAGTTGGATCGCGCGGATCGAAGACCTTTGTTTCTGCCCCGCAACAGAGCTGTCTGTCCATGCGAGTCGAGTCTAATGTATGGTTTTACAGCTCGCGAAAACGCGGTTGTGCAGAGTGGGCGGGAGGCATCCAGGGGGCTAAAGCCCTTTTGCTGGCGGTAGTTGCGGCATGAGTGAAGTCTTGCCATCACACAGCCCCTGGGACCTCCCCGTTTTTATCCCATCGATCTTTTCATCTGCCCCGTTCTTTTACGCAACCCTCACCCCCGCTACGCTATCTGAAAGAAGAAGTGCCACTAAAAATCAGGCAGGAGAAACAGGCATGAGCATGGGAAAATTTTGGGCAGCTTTTAGCATTGGCGCCGCCACTGGAGCGGTTTTAGCCCTGATCTACGCGCCCCAGAACGGCGCGCGCACCCGCCGACAGATCCGCCGCTCCTACGAGGACGCCTCCGACTACGTCCGCAAATCCGCCGGCAATGTCGGCGACTGCGCCACGAAGTACTACAAGAAGGGCCGCGAAGCCGTCGGCGATGTGGTGGACTCGGCGCAAAACCTCGCCTCGGCCGCCAAACGCGTCGTTCCCTTCGGCTGAATCACAACCAGCATCCAACCCGGGTGCCCCATGTCTCCCTGATCCGGGAGACATGGGGAAGCGCGGGCACTCTCAGCCTGCGGGCGCACTGTGCAGGCGGAGCCTGTCTTCGTCCGGCCAGCACCGCACGCAGACGGGACGAGCCGAAAGGAACTAACGAGATGAGGCCCTGTTTTCTCATCCTCGATTATGAGTTTCCGGGCAGCATCTCGTCCCGCAAGCTCGTCATCGAGAGCGCCAAGCTGAACGTCATCACCGCCTACAGCGCTGACGAGGCCGTCGAGACGCTGCGCCGCTTTCCCGCCGTCAGCGGTGTGGTGCTCAACACCCAGCTGCAGGAGAAGAAGACCTGCCGCCAGCTCATCGACGGCCTGCGCGCCGTGCGTCGCGATGTTCCCATCATTACCGTCTCTGTCAGCGGCTACGACCGCTGCGGCGGAGAGCAGTTTCACGTTTCCAGCTTCGATCCGAAACAGCTGCTTGACGTGCTGCAGGCGGTTTGCCCTGACGAGAGCGCAAAGACCATCAGCCACGACAGGGACGTCGAAACCGGCGAGAAGCAGCCCAGGATCCCGGGCGCACCCTCGAAACGCAAACCGAAGACCGAGCGCTCCCGCTAGACGTCGCCGTCATCGCGCTCAGCAGCTTCACGCGCCGTCTTCGCGCCGCCAGGTTGCAACCCACTGTCCTGCAGCAGCTACAATGTCAGCCACTCTGCGGATGAGCCCGGCATCGCCGCGGATCGCCGCCACTCAACCATGAAGCCGAACCTCGCTGACGGAATCGACCGAAGAACCTTTGTCAAAGCGGCCGCGGCTTCCGCCGTCGTCTCCCTTTCCGGCCAGGCGCACGCAGGCGAACAACACTCCACACGCCGCACGCCCAACGTGATCCTCATGATCTGCGACGATCTGGGCTCCGGAGATCTCCATTGCTATGGGTCGTCTCTGAAGACTCCCGATCTCGACCGCATGGCCCAGGAAGGCGCGCGCTTCACTCGCTTCAACACCGCGCATCCCATCTGCTCCGCTTCGCGCGCCGCTCTGCTCACCGGCAGATACGCGAGCCGCAGCCATACCCAGGGCGCTTACGGCCCCACTTCACCGGAAGGTATGGACCTCGGGGAAAAGACCCTCGCCGACATCCTTCGGACGGCCGGGTACAAGTCGATGGCGATCGGCAAATGGCACCTTGGATACCCGCCGCAATATCTGCCCACGAACCGCGGCTTCGACTCGTACGTCGGCGTTCCGTGGAGTGTTGACATGGCTCCGCTGCCGCTGCTGCGCGACACCACCGTCGCTGAGCCCACCGCGAATCGCGAAATGCTGACGCCGCTCTACACGCAAGAGGCTGTGAAGTTCATCGACGCGTCCGCGTCCTCTCCCTTCTTTCTGTACCTCGCGTATTCCTACCCGCACGATCCGCCTACCGGCTCCCCGCGTTTTCGCGGCCGCTCCGGCCTTGGGCGCCAGGGCGACGCGATCGAGGAAATCGACTGGAGCGTCGGCGAGATTCTCAGCGCGGTTCGCCGCAACGGCCTCGACCAGAACACGCTGCTGCTCTTCACCAGCGATCACGGACCGTGGTTTCAGGGATCTCCCGGCCCGCGCCGTGGCCGCAAGGCCACCACCTTTGAAGGCGGTGTGCGCGTCCCCTTCATCGCGCGCTGGACCGGCGCCGTTCCCGCCGGCAGAGTCGTCGACGAGTGGTGCTCGAATCTCGATGTCGTCCCCACGGTGACCTCCGTTTGCCAGGCAAAGCCTTCGCCCAATCCGCTGGACGGTCTCGATATCTCGGCCCTGCTGACCGGCGAAACCGATCGCATCAACCGCGGAACCCTGCTCTACTTCGCGGTTTCAGAGAAGCAGCAGGTGCTCGAATGCGCCCGACGGGACAACTGGAAGCTGCGTCTCTCTCAGGGAACCGGAGAGATTTACATCCTTGACTGGCAGGGCGGCTCCTGCGGGCCCAAGCGGCACTTCCTTTTGTCCGAGCCGGAACTTTACAACCTCGAGCTCGATCCTGCGGAGAGCTACGACGCGGCAGTCGATTATCCCGACAAGGTCAGGGACCTCCAAAGGGAGATCGAGAGCCTGATGCCAACGTTCCCGGAGAACGTGCAGAAAGCCTGGGCGGAACTGAAGGCGAACCGAGGCAGTCCCTTTACGCCTGCGGGAGCGTCGTCCCGCCCCGCCGATCTGACTGTGCCAAACGGGATTTACGTTCCCGCGTGGCGGCGAGGTCAGAGTTAACGAACTGCGAGACCGCAGCACATCGGTGGTGCAGCGTAGATCGCCGTGGCGTGCCAGCAACTACTCCGTTCGCAAAGCCTCCATCGGCTCAATCGCCGAGGCTCGCATCGCGGGCAGCCAGGCCGCGCAGAAGCCCGCAAGCACAACAACGCCGCATATGATGGCCAAAATCGCCGGATTGCGTGAGCTTGTACCGTACAGGAAGGCGTGCAGCATCGAACCCGAAGCCAGCGTCGCCGCGATACCGAGCCCCAATCCAACGAACACCAGAACCGCAGCCTTGCGCAGTATCATCTGCATCACCATTCCTCGTTGCGCTCCGAGCGCCAGCCGCACTCCAATTTCCCGCGTCCGTCGTGAGACCGAGTACGCAATCACGCCGTACAGCCCTACCACGGTCAGCATCAGTGCAAGGCCCGCAAACGCGCTGAGCAGCACCATGGCGAAGCGCGGCTGCGCCAGTTGCAATCCAATTCGATCGCGCATTGTGTGAACTGAGGTGACGGGAATATCGGGGTCCATTGAAGCAACTAGTTTTCGGATCTCCGGCTCCAGGCTCAGCGGATTCGCATATGTCCGGACGACCGAAAAGAGACAGCACCAGGTCGAGAGTTGGCTCGCCGGCAAGAAGTACATCGGCTCCATCTCACGCTGGATCGCCTGCTGCCGAATGTTTCCGACCACCCCGACGATCGTTCGCCAAGGCGGGCCCTCTGGCGAGCCGTTGCCCGCGCCGGGCCTCAGCTTCTTACCCAGCACGTTCTCGCCCGGGAAGAACCTGTTCGCAAATGCCTGGTTGACGATCATCACCTGGGGCGATCGCTCCGTGTCCGCATCGTTAAAGTCTCGGCCTGCTACGAGCGGAATCTGCATCGTGCGGAAGTACTCCGGCGAAACTGCATCAATGCTCGCGTTCGGCTGCTCTCCCTTCGGGACCGGATGCTCCGGGTCCTCGAAGCTGATATGCGCGCGCTCGTCCGTCATTGGCAGCAGCATCGAGCCGCCCGCAGCTTGTATTCCCGGCAGTGCCCTCAGCTTCTCGAAGTATTGCCGGTAGAACTCGGGTCGCGTGTGCAGATAGCGCGAATCCGGTGTCTCGAAGTTGAAGGTGAGCAGATGATCCGCGTTGAAGCCCTCATCGTTGCGCGTGAGGTTCAGGAAGCTCGTGACCAGCAGCCCCGCTCCCGCCGTCAGCACAACCCCCAGCGCGACCTGCGCGATGATCACCATGGATCCCAGCCGATGATGGCCGAGCGTCTCAGTGCGTCCTCCAGCCTTCAACGGCAGGAGAAGATCACCTCTCGCTGACACCCAGGATGGCACCAGTCCAAATGCAACAGCGGATATGAGCGATACGGCGAGCGCAAAGGCCAGTACCGGCAGGTTGACGCCGGCATCAGCCGCTCGCGGGACGCTGTCGCCGATCAGCCGCAGTACCGCAGGCGTTGCTGCAAACGCCAGCAGGCACCCCGCTGTGCCGCCCAGCAGACCAAGCACCACGCTTTCAGCCAGGAGTTGCCGCACGATACGTAAGCGGTTTGCCCCGAGCGCCGAGCGCATCGCCATCTCGCGCTCCCGCTCGCGTGACCGAGCGAGCAGCAGGTTTCCGACATTTCCGCACGCGATCAGCAGAACCACCGCCACTGCCCCCAGAATCACCAGCATCAGCGTTTGTGTATCGCCTAAAACCGCAGTGAGGTAGCTCTCTACTCTTGCCGAATTGTGCTTCGTGTTCGAGTCCGGGTATCTTCTCGCCAATTGCGCAGCGATCGCCTTCATATCGGCGTCCGCCTGCGCCACGCTCACTCCCGTTTTCAATCTGCCAATCACATTGATGGAGTGGTTTCCGCGATTCGATGTTGCGGTGTGGGGCGTTCCATCGTTGTCCACCGCCAGCGTCGTCCAGAAACTGATCTGGGGAGATTCCACTGGAAACCGAAACGACCGCGGCATCACCCCCACGATCGTGTATGCCTCGCCACTGAGAGAAATGGTCCGCCCGACCACTGCCGGGCTCGAGGCGAATTGTGAAGCCCATAATGCGTCGCTTATTAACACGACTCGCGTGCCCAGCTTCTCTTCGTCCGGCCGAAAGCCACGCCCCAGTTCCGGATTCACACCCAGCAGCGGCAGCAGATTCCAACTGACCACTTCGCCATCCAGATGGACGGGGCGCTCCACACCGGTCAACGTGAGCGATGCGTCGTCATACGAAACCAGGTTCTCGAAGCTGTGGCTTTGTGATCGCCAGTCAAAATAGTCGGGATAAGAAGCAGTGGTGCTTAGGTATACGGTGGTCGCGTCGCGCGACTGCACGGCTACCAAGAGATCCGGGTGCGCGTACGGCAGTGGCCGCAGCAGCACCGCCTCCACGACGCTGAATACGGTAGTGTTCGCCCCGATCCCAAGTGCCAGCGTCGACACTATCGCCACAGTCAAACCCGCCGATTTCCGAAACTGCCGCAGCGCATATCGCAAGTCAGCCAGCATCAGTCCTCCGAGACACTCTGCATGAGCAAACTCGTTGAATCAGCAGTTCGCGTGCCATAGCAATTGAACGTCGGCCTCATAAGATCACGGGGCTTAAGGCGCTCAGTCTAAGCACAAATGTCCACTCGCGATGTGATCTGTCCGGAAATGGGCACCGCCGGTGAAGAATTACCAGGCAGTCGGACATATCGGCCTCGACGGGAACGTTCCCGCGTGGCGGCGAGGTCAGAGTTAACAAGCTCGAAGACCGCGCTGTTGAACCAGCCTCCGCAGCCACCCCGGGTCCGGGCCCCGGGGTGGCTGCGTTAGGTTTAGCTCCCCAGCTCGCGGATGACGACTTCCAGGCTCAGGTTCCTATTTCGCCTGGGCCAGCTCCGCAACGATTTCAGCAACTTTGTCGAGTATCTGGTTCCAGCCCTCGTACTGACCGCTGTTTTTCGCGCTCTCCATGGGTTCGTTTCCAATGAACGTGAGTTTCGTCCGGCCGTTTCCCAGGTCCTCAAAGAGGGTCACGTCGTACGCACCCTCGATGGCCTCATGTTCGATTCCCAGCTGCGCAGGATCAATCTTGTTTCCCTTCGCGTCGGAAAAGTACATCAGGGAAACGATCTTCTCGTACGGAACAATCTCGTGGTATTCAACCGCATTCCAGAACTCCTGCCCATCTGGAGCTTTCATGCAGCAGAGGAGCTTTCCCCCAACGCGAAAATCCATCTCGCAAACGGGCGCAGTAAAACCCGTCGGCCCCCACCACTGCATGATGTATTTCGGGTCGGTCCACGCCTTCCAAACCAGTTCGCGTGGGGCATCAAAAACTCTGGTTACAACCATCCGCTCTGTCTCATTCACCGCGCTTTTTGTCATTTACCGCCTCCGCTCTTTTCATTTGATTTATGACCGCATCCAGTTTGTCGAAGCTCTCTTCCCAGAACTGCCGATAGCTAATAGCCCAGTCGCTGACTCTCTTGATCGCCTCCGGCCGGAGCGTGCAAATACTCTCTCGTCCACGCTTCTTCTTGATCACAATGCGTGCCCGCACCAGGTACGCAATGTGTTTTGAAATCATCTGCTGCGAGAGCGCAAAAGGTTCCGTCAAACCATGCACCGAGGCAGGCCCGCGGGAGAGCCGTTCGACCATCGCCCGCCGGGTTGGATCGGACAAAGCCGCAAATGTTGTACCCAGGCTATCCACAACCATATGGTAGTGGATTCTCAGAGGATGTCAAATGCAAGTTGCGCGATTCCTCCTGCTGCTGGCTGATCCGCTGTTCTTCTTCCGTCGCCATGGCAAAATCGGGAGGCGGAGGCTGAGGATGAAAGTTCCCTATGCGAAGAAGTGGCAGAAGGAAACTGATGCGCTGCGCAGGATTGCTCTGGACTGCTTCCTGACCGAGGAACTGAAATGGGGCAAACCGTGCTTCACCTTCCAGAAGAAGAATGTGGCGATCGTTATCCCGCTGAAGGAGTCGTGCGCTTTCTCGTTTTTCAAAGGCGCGCTGCTGAAGGACCCCAAGTACATCCTCGAAAGGATCGGAGAGCACACGCAGGCCGCGCGCTGGATTAAGTTCACCTCGACTAAAGAAATTGCTCATCTGCGCTCCACGCTGACGGAGTATCTGTACGAAGCCATCGCGCTCGAGGAGTCGGGGAAGAAGGTCGAGCTGAAGAAGGCCGCAGAGTACCCGGTGCCTGAGGAGCTGCAGAGCAGGCTCGATGGCAGCGCGGTGCTCAGGGCGGCATTCGCAGCGCTCTCCCCAGGGCGAAGGAAGTCCTGGCTCTTCCACATCTCCGGCGCGAAGCAGGCAGCGACCCGGTCGGCGCGCGTCGACAAGGCCGTGCCGATGATCCTGAACGGGCGCGGATTCAATGAGCGTCCGGACCAGGGATAGGCGGAGGCGGAGAGGTGGGCAGGGCGCGCAGGTAGTCGTCGTAAGGGCGAGCGCGGGAGGCGAGGATTTCCTCATATGTCTGACCGGGGCGGTGATCGTTGGGCCGCAGGCGCTGGTTCGAGGCGCGCCTGAGGTCGCGGTCCCAGTTGTTCTTCAGGTCGCGGAAGGGCGGGGTTTCGGGAGACGGGGCGGTTCGGGAGTCGTAGGCCGGTTCCGGGGTGTTGCGCGGGTCGGGAAGTTGCGGGGCGCGGAGGTTGCCGCTGTTGTGGGCGGGGCAGTGCTTGCAGTCGACCAGGGACTCGTCGGCTCCCTGCCTGAGGGCTTCGACGCAGGGCTCGCAGACGGACTTGGGGCGCGGGGCGGGCGGGAGGTCGTCGAGGGGGTGGGGGTAGGGTGCAGGGGATAGGGGGTAGGGTGCAGGGTTGGGTTCGGTGAAGGGGGCATCCTGGGCCGTTTCGTCGGCGTGGGAGGAACTTCCCTCAGGGGCTAAAGCCCGGATTTCCTGGTCTGGCTCTACGGCACGACTGGAAGTCGTGCCCTGACACAAAGCGTCTGTCGATTCTTCTGAAGAAACGCTGTTCTCCGGGGCTGAAGCCCCGTTGTTTCCGGGCTCGTCTGCATTCCCCGGCCTGAAGGCCGTGGCTTCTACCGCAATCGCGCTGTGCGCGATCGGGGATGGTGAGATGTCACCATCAGCGGCCGCGGAAGTCTGAATCCCACTCAAGCCAGAAGAAGGCTTGAGTGGGGCACCCGCGGACTGGATTTCTTCAGGGGCTGAAACCCGGATTTCCTTGTCTGGCTCTACGGCACGACTGGAAGTCGTGTCCTGACACAAAGCGTCCACGTCTTCCAAAACCGGGGAGACGTGGGGCACCCGGATTTGTGGCGTGTCCGCAGTGGAATGCAGGTCCTTCGGCTGCGCGCTTCGCGCTCCGCTCAGGATGACAGATTCCGTGGGATTGCCCGCACGGTGCTCAGGGCCGGTGTTGCGAGCGGGGAGGAACTGGTTGGCGTCCAGGCCGAGGGTGTGGCATTTGAGGCGGAATTTGGCCTCGGCAAGGCCCTGGGCGAATCCGGTCTGGACGACGCGGCAGCCGTGGAGGATGGCGCGCCCGTTGGCCGGAGGAATGTGGCCCCAGCCCACAGCGCGAACGGTTTGCGAGGCGACGAGCTCGACGGCCTGGGGATCTTCCATGAGCGGGACTTCGATGGGGCCGTCAACGCGGCACTCCATCCATCGGCCGTGCTCCTGACAGTACTCGTGGCCGCGGACGGACCAGCGGTGGCAGTGGTATCCGCTGGCAAAGGTGTAGCGGCACTGGCGATCTTCGGGAGCCGTGCCCCAGCGGACGAAGTCTTCGCGGGTGGGTGTTTGCGAGTCGGTGGAAGGCATGAGGGAAGCTCCTGTCAGGTAAAAAGCGGTCAGTTGAAAAGCGGTCAGGTAAAAAGCGGTCAGCGATCCCACCCTGTCCGCCGACTGCTGGCGGACAAGGGTGGGGCACCCAGGGTATTTATTTTTGAAAACATCCCCCTCATCCCCTGGGAAGTTGTTGAAAACAGTGGTCAGCAGTCAGCGGTCAGCGATGAAACGGTCAGCTAAGAACCGATCAGCGATGACACGATTCGCGGATCTTCGAGCAGAAAAGGAAAAGCCCCACCGGATTGGGTGAGGCTTTCTCGAAATTTCTACTCTAAGTTCAGGATATCAACTCATGAGGTATTTTCGGCCAGGTTTGTTGGCCTGGAAGTGATCTGGAATGTGGGAGAACACGAAAGTAAGGGGTTGACAGAAAGGCAGGCAACAGGCACCAGGCAACAGGGAATAGCGGATAGCGGATAGCGGGCAGCGGGCAGCGGGTAGCGGGTGGCAGGTGGTGCTGATCGCTGACTGCTGACTGCTAACTGCTCGCTGCTGCCTTTTGGGCGGCTGACAAAGCAATGACATAGTCATGACAACCGCTGTCCATCGCCTTCGCTATCGTGCCTCTCACCGTCCGGTGATCCGGACGTCGGAGGACGCCTATGCACCATCCACTTGCCCGCGGGATCGTACGAGCGTCGGTCGCGCTCGTTGCCGCAGCCTGCGCGCTGCCCGCGCTGGCCCAGCATTACAAACAAACCAATCTTGTCTCGGATCAGCCGGGTGTGGCCACCACCACGGACGGCAATCTCGTCAACCCCTGGGGCCTCTCCCGCAGTTCGACCAGCCCCTGGTGGGCATCGGACAACGGCAGCGGACTGGCCACCCTCTACGCCGGCACGGGCACGCCGGCGAGCCTCGTGGTCACCATCCCCACGGGAGATCCCGACGCCAGCAGTACCGGATCGCCCACCGGGACTGTCTTCAACGGCACTACCGGGTTCACGCTCGCAACCGGTAAGCCCGCACTGTTCATGTTCGTGACCGAGGATGGGACGATCTCCGGATGGAATCCGGGCGTGCAGCCGAAGACCGCGGTCATCGAGGTGAATACGAAGAACGCCTCGGTCTTCAAGGGCGCGGCCCTGGCCAGCGTCAATTTTCCAAACGGCACGAGCGAGACTTTCCTGTACGTCGCCGATTTCCGCAAAAGCCGCATTCAGGTGTACGACTCGTCCTTCCATCACGTGACGCTGATGGAGGAGATGTTCCGGGATGAGCGCGTTCCTCATGGCTTTGCGCCCTTCAACGTTCAGAACATTGGCGGCGATCTCTACGTCACCTTCGCCAAACAGGACGATCAGAAGCACGATCCTGTGGAGGGGGCGGGGCTGGGCTTTGTGAATGTCTACTCGCCTCTGGGATTCTTTGAGCGGCGCCTGGAACATGGATGGTGGCTCAACGCGCCGTGGGGCGTGGCGATGGCGCCGGGAGATTTCGGCATCTACAGCCACGATCTGCTGGTGGGGAACTTCGGCTCGGGCTTGATCGACGTCTTCGATCCGGCGACCGGGGAGTTCAAGGGCATGCTGAACGATGCATCGAACCACGCGATCACCATCGACGGATTGTGGGCCCTCTCGTTCGGCAGCGGCGGAACCTCCGGATCGGCAACGGCTCTCTACTTCAGCGCCGGCCCCGATGGCGAACAGCATGGCCTGTTTGGCACCATCACCCCGGTAGAAAACACGCTGGGCAACTCCCGGTA
>DASYYN010000167.1:0-34321 GCA_035933815.1 Acidobacteriaceae bacterium | reverse complement strand
GTACGCATCGCGGGCGTCGTCGAGGCCGGCGCGCATGAGCGCCTGGTGCGCCGCGATAAGGGCCAACTGCGCCTGGTCGATGGCACCGGTTCGGTCCCCGTGAAACACGGGACCGTAGTCCTGCTGATAACGGGCGATGTCGCTGGTGCCAGGCTGCCACGCTTCGGCTGCGCCGAAGAGAACGGCGTACCAATCCTCGGCAAAGAGGCCCTCGCCATCGTCGTCCCAGATGGTGTTCAGCATGCCGGTGCTTCCGGCCTTCTGACCGGCAGCGACGAAGCCCTGAATGTTGCCGAGCGCCGTATCGAAGTTGGGCCAAACGCGATTCCAGTTGTTCACGCCGGGCGCGACCCAGGTTTCCATGCCGGCGTGGGTGTAGGGATCGAGCCAGCGGTCGAAGCTGGGTTCGGGCTCGTAATGCCACGCGACGGCAATCATGTCGTGCGGCAGGCGCGGCACGAGATCGGGGCTGTGCATGGCCACGTCGCCCCAGAAGAGCAGGCGGCGGTGCAGCGGCGCGAGCGACTGATGAATCTGCGTGAGGAAATCGATGTAGACGGCGCCAAGTCCGCGCTGCTGCACGGCGGCGGCGGTTTGTCCCTGGCCCAGCTCGAAGGTTTCGTCGGCGCCGATGTGCAGCATGGGGCCTGGAAACATCGTGGCGAGTTCATCGAACCACTGCGTGATGAGCTGCATCGAGCCGGGCTGGCCGGGCGCGAGCACGGCGCCGGTGGGGATTTCGGCGAGCGGCGCGTACTTCTGCCAGAGGAGCACCTTGTGCAGATGGCCGAAGGCTTCCTGCTCGGGGACGATGGTGACGTGGTACGGACGCGCGTACTCGACGAGAGCTTTGGCGTCGGCTGCGGAGAGCGATCCGCCGGGCAGCGCGGGCAGCGGATTCGACGCGTACTGGATCGTGTTCTCGAAGTAAGGCGAGTAGAGGTTGAGCTTGTAGGCAGCGAAGGTGCGAATCTGCCGCTTCTGGAAATCGAGCGTGGGCACGGGGCCGCGGGAAAGGTCGTCGTGGACGCCGCGCCAGCGCATGGCGGGCCAGTCGCGAATGGCCGCGCCGGTGAGGATGGGGCCGGCTCCGCCGTATCGCTCAAGTTGCTGAAGGGTTTGCGCTCCGTAGAAAACGCCGGCGGCGGTGTGTCCGATGACGTAGACGTCGTGTGGCGATGTGACGAGCACATAACCTTCGGCGTTCATCGGCGGATCGAAACTCAGGTGTTCGCGGTGGAGGGCGCGGCGGGCGGACGGCGAATCGTCGCGGAGGAGCCAGACGCGCAGGGCGGCGGCGGTGTCGCGCATGCGAACCCCGCGGGATTTCCAGGCGTCGGAGAGATCGTGGGCGGCGAAGCGGTCGTCTTTGTCGCCGCCGGGGACAACGATGCGCACGCCGGAGGAGAGCGAGAGATCAGGACGCGGAGTAAGCTCGCGCGGCTGCGGGATCAAAGGAGGCCGTGACGACGGTCCGGTAGCGGCGGCGAAGACGGGAGAGGTTGCAAGGAAGAAAAGAGCAGGAATGAGCAAGCGACTCACGGGGCGATTCTCACACAACAGAACCCTGAAAACTTCCCTCAGGGGCTGAAGCCCATTTTTTGCGGCTTATCGGCACGGCTGAAGCCGTGCCCCTTCAAAACGGAGGAGATTTGCAGCTCGCATTTTAGGAGAAACTGCCCGGCCGGAATCATACCGGCCGGGTCAGGCAAAGGCGCTTCGGTTAGAAGCGGTAGAGGAGAGACAGCTGGAACTGACGTGCGGGAGACGCGGTCTGGATGATTTGGCCCTCCACCGACCTGTCTGGCCAATTTGCAGCAGAGACTCCGTTGGCGGCTGAGACAGAGTTGGGAGCGTAGTAACTGGCCATGTTAAAGGCGTTGAAGGCATCCACGCGGAAGGTCAGGCTCTGGTCCTCGAACGTGGGAAACGATTTGAACAGCGACATGTCGATGATGCGGTAGCCGGGCGCGCGCGGACCGTTGTTGACGTGCGCGCTACCGAGCTGCCCGGTTAGTTCATTGCCATAGGCGCAGACCCCGTTGTCGGGACCGGTGCAGGGGTTTGCTGAGAGATCGGTGCCGAACCAGTGCTGCACAGATCGATGCACGACCTTCAACTGGCGGTATTGGTTGGCGCGGGAAGAGCGGTTGTGAACGCCGCTGTTGTTGGAGCCGGTCATGTTGATCGGGAAGCCGCTGTGCAGGATCGTGTCACCGGAGAGCTGCCAGCCACCAAGGATTTCATCCACTGGTCGATTCCAGTTGCTGCCGAACCGGCGCGTCCTGCCAAACGGCAACTGCCAGACGGCGGTGCCGTTCAGGCTCTGTTTAGCATCGAAGCCGGTAAGACCGTAATCGTTATGCGGGTGGTAGTAATCCTGCCAGTACGCGCTGGCGCCATCGACGCCGGAGATCCCGTAGAAACCGGGATTGTTGGTCATGGCTTTCGAGAAGGTGTAGTTCAGCGTGTACTCGAGGCCGCTGTTCTGGTGGTGGCGGAGCGTCGCCTGCAGAGCGTTGTAGTTTTCAACGGCCGCCGACGTGGTGAGAACGACAAAGCCGCCGGACCCCACCAGGTTATAGAAGGGCGCAGAAGTCGGTACGTTCACCTGCGTCCACTGATTGGGAGATGCCGGCACGATCAGGTGCTGACCAAGCTCGCCGACGTAGCCCACGGAAGCAGTCGTGTGACTGTTGACGAGGTACTCGGCTGTCAGGTTGAACTGCTGCACCGTTGCGGGCTTCAGGTGCCTTTCCCACGCGTTGTACTGAGTGATGGCGGCCTGCTTGCCGTTGCTGAAGCCGCTCTTGACACTTAGCGGATTTCCACCGGATGTAGCGCTCGGCGTGGCCGGGGAGTTCACAAACTGTGAGAAGAAGGGCGGGTTCAGGGTTGGCCGCAAATTGGCGCCCGTGCCCTCCAGGAAGTCGGTGATTCCATAGCCGCCGCGCAACACCAATTTGGATTGAAGCTGCCAGGCAAAGCCGAAGCGTGGCATGACTTCGCCGTAGAACGGATCGTACAGAGCCCGGCTGTTGCCATTCACACGGGCAAACATCAGGCAGGGATTTGAGGGGGCATTTGCCGCGGTGCACTGAGCGGCCTTGCTGATATCGACATTGACTTCCTTGTTGTTAACCTCGTAAATGGGCTGGTCGTAGCCGTAACGAACGCCCAGGTTCAGGGTCAGGTTGGGCAGCATCTTCCAGTCGTCCTGCACATAATACGCATCGCGATACTGGCGCTGGCCTGTGGGACCGGCGACTCCACCCACGTCCACCGAATACGCCTGGTCGAGGACAAAGTCCGCGAAACCGTAGCCAGCTCCGCTACCCTTCACGGGCGCATTGGGATTTGCGGTGTACTGGCCGCTATACAGGAACTGACCGAGGGCTCCATAGTTTCCAGCGTAGTAGTTATTTTCCTGGTAACGGCGGATCTGCACGCCGAACTTGGTGGTGTGCTTTGCGTGCTGCCAGATCAGGTCGTCGCCATAGGTAAAAATGTTGTCCAGGAAATCCTGAACAATACCAGCAGTCCCGAGGTTGCTTTCGGCGCTGGAGAGGTTGATCTGGCTGAATCCGGCATACGCCTGCGGGGCGGGAATGCCCACGATGGAGTTACCCTTCAGGCCGAACTTTCCTGTGAGGTCGGTCGGAATGCCGTTGAACCACTGAACTCGCGACATTCCGGCGCGCGCCTGATTGACCAGCGAAGGAGAAAAGGTGTGGACCCAGTTCACAACGCCGCTGTGGAAGGGGTAATCGTTGTTGGCCGGGAAGGTGATGGGAAGAACGACTTTTGAACTGAGGTCGTAGCCTTCTCCGTCGGAGTAACGGAACATCAGCGAGTCTTTGCCGCCGACCGCCCAATCCACACGCAGGTCGCCCTGGTTGTTCTTAATCAGGCCCGCCGTCGGGGCTGAGTAGTTGTTTCGATCGACGGTGCCAGCATCTGCTGTGCGGTTCGGGGTGGGATAGATCTCGGGATGGGCAAACAGATAGGCCGCGACAGGATTATTGAGCGGGATTTGATTGTTCGCATAGGGAGTAGCGGCCGTCCAGCCGTTCGCCACGTTGTACAGTTGAACGCCCGGCGTCGTCAGCAGCTCGGAGAAGTCGCAGGTCGTCGAGCAGGTCCGCATCTTGGTTGTTGCGACGGTGGCCGTGGCGGTGCCGGATGAATTGTTCCGCGTTCCTTCGAAGTCGCCGAAAAAGAAGAGCTTGTTTTTGAAAACGGGCCCACCGAAAGTGACGCCGAACAGGTTCTGGTGGAAGATGCCTTTCTTAATCGGCGTCGGGTGGTTGTTGTTGCTCCAGAGATTGGCGGTGAGAGCCTGGTTTTCGTAATACTCGTATGCGCTGCCGCGGAACCGGTTCGAACCGGCCTTGGTCACGAGGAGAATTTCACCACCGTTGACGTCTCCGTATTCGGCATCCGCATTGCCGGTGATCGTCTTCATCTCCTGGATCGATTCGGGAGCAGGGTTATAGCCAATCAGGTTGTTGGTCGTCTCGTTGATCTCAATGCCATCCATGATGTAGTTGTTGCCCTGCTGCCGGTTGCCATTGAACGAGGGGAGGGTGGCAGGAGTCGTGTCGCGTTCAAAACCGCTTGCGCTGCCTTCCAGGTCGTAGCGTGGCAGGACGGCACCAGGGACGAATACCGCGGCCACCTGAAAATTAAGGCCGCTGAGCGGAAGGTTCTCGATGGTGTTAGCGCTAACCGTCGTGGCAAGCGTGGAATTCTGGGTTTGCAGCACTGCGCCGCTTTCGGAGGACACGCTCACGGTCTGGGAGACCTGACCGACGGTGAGCTTGATGTCAATATCCGCGATCTGATCGATTTCCAGGGTCAGCGGGCCGACTGAGGTTTTCTGGAATCCCTGGGCGGTGGCCGTGACGGAATAGTTGCCGATCGGCAGAAACTGGAAGTTGTAGACGCCGCTCTGATCGGAGCGGGTGGTCGTCGCCACTCCAGTGGCAATGTTGGTGGCGGTCACCGATGCTCCGGGGACGGCGGCGCCGCTCTGGTCGAGCACGGAACCGGTAATTCTGCCTGTGATGGTTTGGGCGAAGGCGCGGCTGGCTCCGGACAGCAGCCCTGCGGCGATCAGGAGCGCAAAGACAACTCTGCAAAACGAACGGCTCATCATGGGTACAGCCTCCAGAAAGCGATCTACAGCAGTGATAAGGACTTCTTGATTGGCGAAGTTCGGCAACAGCGGCGGCATTGTGTGTTCCGCCTCCCCCAATAGAGGAGGATGAGCAATCAGGACACACCTCAGGCCGCCGGTGGTTTACGCAGCTATATAGCAATCGCGGGCAGCATGTCAAGGGGATTATGGCCGGTTCATGTGAAGTGGATAGGGCTTTGCCAGGATCCTGGCCCGGGAATCCGCGTTGGCGCGCAACGCTGGCGAGAGGGATGTGTCTATACTTTGTGGTTGCAGGAAGGACTTTTACACTGGAGCTGCAGTGCAAAATCGGGCTCCAAATCGGCATCTCTTTTAAGGCAACGCAGCTCAGCAAAGGAGAATGTGGTGACTCATACAGGCAGAATCTGGATGCTGGCCCTTGTGTCCGTCTCGCTGGCGGCGCCCGCGCTCGCGCAGAGCGGCGGCGAGGCAACATACAAATCGAAGTGCGCCATGTGCCACGGTGCTGACGGCCTGGCAACCTCACCGATGGCGAAGGCGATGAGCGTTCCGTCGGTGAAATCGGAGACGTTCGCGAAGCTGTCCGAATCGGAGATGGTGACGGCGACGACGAACGGCAAAGGCAAGATGCCCGCCTATAAAGGCAAGCTGAGCGACGCGGAGATCAAAGAAGTGGTCGCGTACATGCGAGGCCTGGCCAAGAAATAAGATTGCGCATTGCTCGGAAACGGCTGCGGCGCTAAGCTGCGGCCGTTTCCGTTAGCGCGATGCGAGCAGCTTCCGGATCTGTGCTTCGATTGAGGTGAGGTCAGGCTCCGCTTCGATGCGGGCGCGGATGATGCCGTCTCGATCGATAAGGAAGGTGACAGGCACCCCGAGGACGCCGCCGTAATTCTCGCCGAGGCGGGCGTCGCCGATTAGCACTGGGTAATTGGGCTGTATTTGCCGGAGGAAGTCACGGACCAGCGCAGGATCGTCATCCATCGAAACAGCGAGAACCTGAAACCCCTGAGGGCCGTATTTCTTTTCCCAGGCGGCGAAGCGCGGCAGTTCGACGCGGCAGGGCGCGCACCAGGTGGCCCAGAAATTGAGGAGGACGACCTTGCCCCGGTATGCGGACAGATTGATGCGCGCGCCGGCGATGTCGGTGCGGGAGAAGGGCGGAGCCGGGCGATTGAGCAGGGTATCGGATGCGGAGAGGTGACCGGCTGCGGCAAAACAGGAGAGCAGGACCGCGAGAGCTACGTTTCGCAAGACTCGCACCACGCTATTGCGATTTCTCTGCGGGGTAGCCCCTCGCGACCCAGTCGGCGCCGAAGTTGTTTGCGATGTAGAGCGCGCGAACATGGGTGAAGCCCATCTGGTGCAGAAGCTGCCAGGCCGGAGCGATGTTGGGGCACTTGTCCCAGGGGCAGCATCCGCAGTAGATCACGATGGAGCGGCCGCGAGGCAGGCTGGTCACGCGGGCACGGAGCGCGTCGAGGCCGGCAGGGCGCGATCCGCGACCGGCGTACTCGGAGCCGGGAATGTGCGATTCCTCAAAGAGCACGTGCGAGCCCACCTGCAGAATGAGAAGGTCCCGCGGATGGGCCTGCAGCTCGCGATGCAGCTGTTCGGGCTGGATGAGCTGATCTTTGGGAATCGTATTGGCGCTGACGGCAGTCTGCGCATGAGCCGCCGGAAAACATAACAGCGCGGCGACAGCAAAGAGCATTCCGTTGCGAAGCATTCTTTCCTTCCCTCTTCAGCGCTCGTTGAGCACGAGAATCTGAATCGAATACGGCGGCATCTGGTGGTGCAGCTCGGTACCATTCTCCGCCAGCGTGCTATCCACCGGGACAATGTCGCGCGGGTGATCGATGGTGTTCGTCGCCTGCGTACCTTTCGCGCTGAGGGTTTCGACCTTCGCCGTGCCGGTGAGCTGTGCCCCGTCGATTTTGATGTCGACGGACTGCGGCGTGGAGTCGGCATTCACCAGCTTCAGGTAGAGGCGCTTGTTGTTCGTGTCGCGGGTAACGGAGTAGAAGAAACGCGAGCCGCCGCCCTGCTGGTCGGCGGGGATGATCTGGTCGCCCACGTTGCCGGCAAACATCACCTGTGCATAGTAGCTGGGCGAGCCGTAGCTATGCATCGCGTCGTAGCCGATCAGATCCGACTCCCACTGCATGCCGCCAGGATCGACGCGGACGAAGAGCGGCGCGTAGGAGGCCATGACGATCAGATCGCTGTTGCGCTCCATGCCGGTCATCCACGCGGCATCGCCGAGAGCCGAGCCAAAATCGGGAGTGGGGGCGCCTTCGCGCGTGGCCCATTCGCCGACGAAGATCTTCGGGCCGTTGCGGTCGGTGTTGTCGTAGTGATGCACGTCGTGGAAGAACTCCGTGGCGCGTTTGTAGTAGTGGTCGTCGAGGACATCCGGCTTCATAGTGGTGATTGGGGTGGTGGCGATCAGCTGCAGGTCGGGATACTTCGCCTTGATGGCTTTGTAGAACTGCGCGTAGCGATCGCCATAGCTGCCGGACTTGTCGAACTGATCTTCGTTGCCAATCTCAACGTAGGTGAGATGGAAGGGAGCGGGATGGCCATCCTGCGCGCGCACTGCGCCCCATTTGGTGTCGGTGCCGCCGGTGACGTATTCGATTTCTTCAAGCGCGTTCTGCACGTAGGGATCGAGGTCGGGGCCGGGGTTCACATGCTCGCCGCGCAGGGAGTATCCGGCATAGACCGCGAGCACAGGATTCATGTGCAGGTCTTCGCACCACTCGAGAAACTCGAGCAGGCCCATGCCGTCGCTGGACTGATATCCCCAGGGACTGGGGTGCGTGGGCCGGTCGACGAGCGGACCGAGGGTCTTCTGCCATTCGAAGCGCTCGGAGATGTGATTCCCTTCGAGGTAATTGCCGCCCGGGAAGCGGAGAAACTTCGGATGCATGGCGGCGAGCTTCTCCATCAGGTCGATGCGATTGCCGTTGGCGCGGTCGTGATACGTGGGCGGAAACAGCGAAACCAGATCGAGCCAGAGGGTTCCTGGATGGTTGACGGTGAAGGCGAGGTGGTTCGCGGCTGAGGGCTGGATGGCCCCGGTGTGCAGCGTGTACTTGTACTGCTTCCAGTCGCCGGTGAGGCCTGTGACATGGGCGGAGGCCAGCACAGCGCCGGTTTGATCCGCGACCAGACTGACGGTGACGGAGTCGATGCCGGAGTCGGCCTTCGCGTAGAGGGAACCTTTATAGGTGGTGTTGGGACGCAGAGCCATGCCCCACCAGCCGACGTTGAGCACACCGGCGGGATCGGCGGCGTCGGCCTGCTGCACGTCAAGCTTCATGCTGTCGGGAAGCGCCTGGCTGGGTCCGGTGGTCTTGTCGGCCGACATGGTGGCTTCGGAGTTGCCCTTTTCGATGAGGTACCAGTACGGGATGCCGCTCCAGTCCGAGCGGACGGTCCGGTTACGAACCATCTCCGCGTAGAGGCCGCCGTCATAGGAATAATTGATTTCCTCGGTCATGAGGCCGTACAGGGTGGGGCTGACTTTGGCGGCGGATTGCGCGGCGTGGATGGTGAGGACGGCGGCAGGGCCGGACTTCTGGGCGACAGCGGAGGCGGTGAGCAGCAGAGTGGCCAGGAAAGCGTTTACTGCGAGACGGGCTCGGATGTGCATCGGTGAACCTCCGGCAAGAAAGATGGATGGCGCAGAGCGCCTGCTCTTTTGAAAACAGAAGAGTATCAAAAGCAGTGATTTGCGTTCAGCCGGCGAGATCGTCAGGCTCTAATTCCGTTTCAGAGGTGGTGTGCGGAGGCGGCAATCCGCGGCGGACGATGAATCCGCGGGGAGCGGCATGGAAACCGGCATCGAGGAGAAAACGCGAGAAGGGATGCGCGCCGGCTGGCACGCCATTGATGGTAGAAATGAGCAGACCGGAGCGCTCGTGTCCTGCCGCGCCGCGCTCGCGCTGCACCTGCGCAACGAGGAACTCGGCGAGAGCGCGGGCGAACTGCGAGCGGGCGGGCTCGTCGTCGGGCAGCAGGAGCTGCATGGCGGGATTTCCGCGGCGCAGGTAGGCGGTCAGGGCGCCGTCGATGAGCACCACCCGCGCACCGGTGCTGCGGGTCAGGGAGTAGCCTTCTTCGGGCGGAGCGGGCCAACGGAGGAGCGCGCTATACGGATTGGCGGGATCGGTGGCAGCTAATATCACCACCTCATGTTTTTCCTGCTGCGCCTCGGAACGCAGCGAGCGGAGCAGATCGACGGCGGCAGGCATGGCGAATTGCGTTGCGCCAAGATCGGCGGCGAAGTAGCCGCGGCGGACGCGGCCGCTTTCTTCAAGGGCTTTGAGCACGTCGTAGATGGCCGAAAATCCGCCGGGGAGATTTTCGGCGTGAGCTGTCTCTCGGAAGACGATGCCGTAGCGCGTGAGCAGTTGCTGGGCGACGGCGTGACTCCACGCGGTGAGGCGCGCGGGCGTGGCGCGCTCAAGGTCGAAGGCAACTTCGTTGAGGCTCCAGCGGCCCTGCGCGGAAGGCGGCGTGGTGCGGCGGCTGCGAAAGGCGGGCTGATTGTGCACGCGGCGTGCGGGCCGCGTGCCGGCGGGCTTTTCGCACCAGGCGCGCAGGGCGTGCAGGGTGTCATTGGTGATGACGCCTCGCCAGACGAGCGACCACAGGGCATCGATGGTCTCGCCGGGAAAGCCGCCGCCGATGCCGTCGTGCAGCGGCTGGAAAAATGAAGCGCCGCTGCGGCGGAGGTAGTCGAGGATGCGCTGCTCGCGATCCGTGAGTGCCGCCCGGGGCGCAGCTGTTTTGAGAGGTGCGCCAAAGATGCGGTCCGGCGGCCAGAGGAGCGGCAGGCGATCGGCGAGGTACAGGCCGATGCGGCCATCGTGTTCGCCGAGCGGCTCGAGTCCGGCCCAAACCACTTCGCCGGCCGCGATGAGCGTGTCGAGGTTCGATGGGTTGAATCCGGCGATGCGGGCGGGCAGGATTTCCGATTCGAGCAGCGAAGCAGGGAGTGGCGCTCCCTGAAGATTTTCGATGGCATCGAGGAGTGCGTCGAGACCACGGCGCGGCTGCAGCACGCCCTGCCAGCGCGTGATGAGGCGGGCCAGCGTGCGCTGCTCGACGGGCTCCACTTCCCTGCGCAGTTTTGCCAGCGATTTGCGGCGGATGGTGCGCAGCACTTCAGCGTCGATCCACTCGCGGGCCAGGCCGCCGGGGCGGAATCCGCCTTCGACCACGCGGCCGGTGACGGCGAGCCGATCCAGGACAGATTCGACCGCCGAGGTCGGCAGCGCGTATCGGTGGGCAATATCCGCAGTGGTGAAAGGACCGTGCGTGCGCGCGTAGCGGCGAGTGATTTCGAGGAGCGCCTCGGGCACGGGCGCGAGGAACGCAGCCGGAATTCCGGATGGCAACCCAATCCCGAGAGCGTCGCGGAAGCGGCCCGCGTCTTCGACGGCGATCAGGCGCTTCTCTCCAGCGATGGTGACCTCGAGCGCGCGGCGCGAGCGGATCAGGCGGTCGGCGAGAGCGGCGACCTGCGGGGACTCGCACCGGGCGGCGAGTTCGTCGCGGGTGAGGTCGCCAAGGCGGAGCAGCAGGTCGTGGACGCCGTCGAGCGAGCGCGCCTTGTAGTTTTCGATGAGGAACTGCAGCTGTTCTTCGGTTTCCTCGATGGCTGCGGAGTCGAGGAGTTCGCGGAGGTCTGCGTCGCCGAGGAGCTCGCGCAGCTGATCCTGATCGATGGCCAGCGCCTGGGCGCGACGCTCGGCCAGCGGAGCATCGCCATCATATAAATAGTTGGCGACGTAACCGAAGAGCAGCGAGCCGGCGAAGGGCGAAGGGGTGCGTGAGTCGACGACGTGAACGCTGATGGAGCGCGTGCGGATCGCGCGCAGCGTCTCCATGAGGGCAGGCATGTCGAAGACATCGCGGAGGCACTCGCGATACGTCTCGAGCAGCATGGGAAAGCCTGGATACCGCGCGGCGACACTGAGCAGATCGGAGGCACGCTTGCGCAGTTGCCAGAGCGGCGAGCGTGTATCGGCGCGGCGGCGGGGCAACAGCAGTGCGCGTGAGGCCGCCTCGCGGAATTTCGCGGCGAAGAGAGCAGTGGATCCGAGCTGGCCCATTACCAGGGCGGCCGCTTCTTCGGGCTGCATCAGCAGGAAATCGACGACGGGCGGAGAGTCGGTGTCGGGGAAGCGCAGGACGAAGCCGTCGTCGGTCGCCATGCTTTCGACATCGACGCCCGTTTCCTGGATGCGCGCGACAGCGGCCATCGCCCACGGCGTGTGAATTTTGCTGCCGAAGGGCGTCAGGCAGCAGACACGCCAGTCGCCAAGTTCGTCGCGCACGCGCTCGATGAGGATGGTGCGATCGTCGGGAACATGCCGGGTGGCGAGTTCCTGGTCGGCGATGAATCGCAGAACGTTCTCGGCGGCCTGCGGATCAAGATTGTGCTGCTGGACCAGGCTGGTCATCGCCACGGCGCGGGGCACTTCGCGCAGCTCGCGGACGAGCGCGCCGATACGGCGACCGAATTCGAGGGGGCGGCCGGGCCGGTCACCATGCCAGAACGGCATCTTGCCTGGCTCGCCGGGCGCGGGGCTGACGAGCACGCGATCGTGGGTGATCTCGTCGACGCGCCAGGTGGATGCTCCGAGGACGAAGGTCTCGCCAGGATCGGTTTCGAAGACCATCTCCTCGTCGAGTTCGCCGACGCGCACGGGCTTCGCAGATCCGCTGACGAAGACGCCGTAGAGTCCGCGGTCGGGAATGGTGCCGCCGTTCAGGATGGCGATGTGCTTTGCGCCTTCGCGGGGCGTGATCCAGTTGCGAACTCGGTCCCAGGTGATGCGTGGGCGAAGGTCGCCGAACTCGTCCGACGGGTAACGGCCGGCGAGCATGTCGAGCACACCGTCGAAAACGGAGATGCTGAGGCCGGCGAAAGGTGACGCACTGCGCACGATGCGCAGCAGCGACTCGTACGAGATGCCTGGGCCTTCTGAGTCTTCCGGTGGGCGGCGCTTGCGGTGGCGTTCGGCTTCGGTCGCCGGCAGCGGCGGCTGCGCAACGATGGCGACCATCTGCTGGGCGAGCACGTCGAGAGGGTTGCGCAGGTAGCGCGTGGATTCGACATGGCCTTCGTGCATTGCCTGGGTGACGGCAGCACAGGCGACAAGGTCGGCGCGGTACTTGGGGAAGATGATGCCGGTCGAGGGAGCGCCCACGGAGTGTCCGGCACGCCCGATGCGCTGCAGGCCGGCGGCGACCGAGGGCGGGGATTCGATCTGGATGACCAGGTCGATCGCGCCCATGTCGATGCCCAGTTCGAGCGAGGAGGTGCAGAACAGAGCGCGGAGCTGCCCGGCTTTGAGCATCTCCTCGATCTCGCGGCGCTGTGCGGCGGCCAGCGATCCGTGATGGGCGCGGGCTATCGGTTCCCCGGCCAGCTCGTTCACGGCGCCGGCGAGCCGCTCGGCGATCCGGCGGGCGTTGACGAAGATCAGCGTGGAGGTGCGGCCGCGGATGATCTCCAGCAGGCGCGGATACATGGTTTGCCAGATACTGGTGTACTTCGGAGCCTCTCCGGCCTGCCTCTCCGATTCATCGAAACTGCTCAGTTTGGCCATGTCCTCGACGGAAACCTGGACGGAGAGGTGCAGCGGCTTGCGGATTCCGGCGTTGACGATGGTCACAGGACGGAAATTGGGACCGGAGGCGCCGCGGGCGTCGATGGCGTTTTCGGCGTCGAGGGTGTCGGTGAAGGATTGGATTGTGGATTGGGTATCGGCGGGAGATTGCTGCGGCAGATCCGATTCGGAGGTCTCCTCAGGGGCTAAAGCCCCATCATTTTTGATCGCGTTTACGGCACGACTGAAGTCGTGCCCTGATACGAAAGTGGGTACTGCCAGTGAGTTGGCGGCTTTATGGCTGGCCGAATGTTTATCTCGCGATTGGCGTTTCGTTCCCTGCTCTTCAGCGCCTCCGAGAAAGCGGGCCACCTCTTCGAGAGGACGCTGCGTGGCGCTGAGGCCGATGCGCTGCAGCGGTCGTCCGCAGAGGGCCTGCAGGCGTTCCAGCGAAAGCGCCAGGTGCGCGCCACGCTTGGTCGGCACCAGGGCATGGATTTCATCAATGATGACGGTGTCAATGGTCCGTAACGCCTCGGCTGCGCCGGAGGTCAGCAGCAGGTAGAGCGACTCCGGGGTGGTGATGAGGATCTCGCCAGGGTGCCGGCGGAACCGGGCGCGCTCCTGCGGGGGCGTGTCGCCGGTGCGAATGCTGATCTCCGGAACGTGGATGGCCACACCCTCGCGGCGGGCCAGATCAGTAATGCCGGCCAGGGGCGACCGCAGATTCCGCTCGACGTCTACGGCAAGCGCCTTGAGGGGAGATATGTAGAGGACGCGGCAGCCGGGGGTCCGCTGCGGTTCGCGGAACACGAGGCGGTCGAGGCACCAGAGGAAGGCTGCCAGGGTTTTGCCGGTGCCGGTGGGAGCCAGGATCAGCGTGGATTCACTCCGGGCGATGGCCGGCCAGCCTTCGCGCTGAGGCGCGGTAGCAGCCTGATACCCCGTACGGAACCATCTTGCGGTTACGGGATGGAAGAGATCGAGAACCGATGAGGGGGGCTCGGCGGCGGCTGCCGCCTGACCGGGGTGATCCAATTTGTCTGTCCTTCGTGGCACGGAGCGCTGCCCTCTGCCCTCATTGTCCATCTTCCGTGGGGAAGCATTTCAGTCGCACTGAATACACGGACGCAGGCGGGTGCGGAGTTGGCTGGGCTTCTGAGAAATGCGGGCCTTTGAACCGATGTGGAGTAGCCGTGCGGTTAATTCAGTCTTCACGTCCACAGAGCGACAACAGAGCGACGGACGTTCAATTGAAAATGCACAACTTCCACAGCAAAACGCTACCGAAGTAACCATCGGAGGCGCACGTTTGGAGCATAGTGGAAGGCCACAAAAGTCGTAGGGTCAGTTATATGAAACGTATATAATGGGCACATTCGGAAAAACAGCGGCCGATTACCGGGGTCTGGTACCTAAAGAGCCGCGGTGGCTGGCAGTACGACTGTGAAAATCGGGCCATGATCCCCGTGGCCTCATTGGGACTGCGATGGCTACGACAGCCAAGGTCTGCCCTACTCTCGTTCGCGTTCTCATTGCGGATGATCATGCGCTGTTCCGTGATGGGCTTCGCAAACTGCTGGAGTCCGAGGGCGGGTTCGAAGTGGTCGGCGAAGCGTCTGACGGCGAAATGCTGCTGGACCTGGTGCGTCGCACACAGGCGGACATCCTTTTGCTCGATCTGGCCATGCCCCGGCAGGACGGAATGGACGTGCTCCGCGAGCTGGCGGCTGCACAGGTACCTGTCAGGACGCTGCTGCTAACGGCCACCATCAACAAAGACCAGATCGTACGCGCTCTCAAACTGGGAGCCTATGGTGTCGTCCTGAAAGAAGCGACGACGCAGCGCCTGTTCGACAGCATCCGCTGCGTGATGTCGGGTCAATACTGGGTAGGCCGGGAAAGCATCTCCGATCTGGTGCGGGCGCTGCGCAGCGTATCGAGCCAGGAAAATGGGTCGCAAAAGCCGCGCGAATTCGGCCTGACGCCGCGGGAGATGGAAATCGTCACCCTGGTGGTGGCGGGATATTCGAACCCGGATATCGCGCAGCGCTGCTCGATCAGCGAGCAGACGGTGAAGCACCACATCAGCAATATTTTTGACAAGCTCGGCGTCTCCAATCGCCTGGAGCTTGCGCTGTTCGCAGTGAATCACCGCCTCACTGAAGGACACTAGCACTTCCCCGGCAATCGATCTCTTCAGGACCAATCTCCACAGAACATTTCATGTTCTGTCCACGGCTTTCGGAGCTATATTGCCTGACCGAGCCGCGCACGCAATCGCTGCGAGGCGTGCATCTGCGAGCGCCGTTGTTACTGATGCATTCCAAACGTAACTGCTCGGGAGTAGTTCTCGCGTCCGCGGTAACGCACCAAGGGGGAGGGGCAGATAGCACCGGTCAGGTCTATGACTCTAGTACCGTTGGGCCATTGATGGAGCTGGTTCAAGCCGCTACTTTGGACTCCTCGCCGTTGGAAAACAACACGCGAATGAAAGCCCGCAGGAAACGAGGAGACGGGAAATGGTGAACCACGCCGTGGAAGGCTGGCAAACCAGGGTCGAACGAGCTCGCCGCTATGGAATCGGCGCCGAGCTGCGCTATCGAGTCCGCGGCGAAAGAGAGTGGCGCGAAGGCGTCATGGAGAACATCAGCATCACGGGTTTGCTCATGCGTACAACTCACTCTCTTGAGCCCAAGACTTTAATTGAAATGCGGTTTGTTCTGCCAATCGAGCTGAACGGCGAATGTGCCGCTGAGGTTATGTGCCGAGGTTCTGTCGTCCGATCGTCGGGGAGCCCGCTCCGGGATGGCTTTGCAACAGTGGCCGCGCGGATCGAACACTTCAGATTCTTGCGACAGATGAGCGGTAAAGAGGAGTTCGCAAGCTGAAATAGACCGGCGGCAGCCGGCAGGTGTTCGATAGGCGCAAATCTCCCCCTCGCTTGACCCTGCGTTCGTACGGAATCCGTGATCAGTAGAACTGGCCACGGATGTGAAGTGGAAATGTGGAAAACGAGCTATGTAGCTCACAGGGCGAAGCTACGCCCTGCAACCTGAAAGAGCTGATGCGCGCAGTTCAGATGATGAGGAACAGCAAAATGGCGGACATGTCGGCTGCTGGTATCACTGAACAAACTCCGTGGTGGGCGCTGTATGCGCGCCACCAGCACGAGAAGCAGGTCGCGGAGACGCTGCAGGCCAAGGGCTTTGATGTTTTTCTGCCGCTGTATGAGTCTGTGCGGCGCTGGAAGGATCGCCGGAAGGTGCTGGCTCTGCCCCTGTTTCCCGGATACGTCTTTGTGCGTGGCGGGCACGAACGGCGGCTGGGAATCCTGACCACGCCGGGCGTGCACATGATCATTTCGCGCGGGGACGCAGCGGCCGACATTCCCGAAGAAGAGATTCAGGCCATCCGCAGAACGCTGGATGCCAAATTTGCGGTGGAGCCGCACCCCTACCTGAACTGCGGCGACCGGGTACGCGTGACCCGCGGCGCGCTGGAAGGGATCGAAGGCATTCTGCTTCGCAAAAAGAATATGTTTCGCCTCGTACTCTCGGTGGACATGCTGGCCCAGTCCGTGTCCATAGAAATCGATGCCACCGACGTTGAGCCGGTTTCGCCAGCGACGAAGATGAGCGGATCCCCTGCGCGTGAACGCGTGCGCGCTGACTGGGCAAGCTTTACGGTCCGGCCGGAGAGCGCTTTCCGAGCCGGGTAAATCAGCCCGATCCTGCAAAGGAGAATGCTATGAAGATCAGGCAAACGATACTGGCCGTCGCTGCGGCGCTCGCATGCGCGCTGGCCGGATCCGCGTGGGCGCAAGACAACGGCGGGTCGAACCGTGCTCTGCAGGCCGACGCCTCAGTGCCGGCAACGACAGCTGCAGCGGGCGACGCCGCGGCAACCGCGCGCAACGGGCACGATGCGAATTATGTAATCGGGAATGATGACGTGCTGAGCATCAATGTCTGGAACGAGAAGGATTTGACGCATCAGGTTCCGGTGCGGTCGGACGGCAATATCTCGATGCCGCTGATCGGCGAAGTGCATGCAACCGGAAGAACACCGCTTCAGCTGGAACAGGATATTTCGACGAAACTGCGCGCCTTCATCACGCAGCCCGATGTGACGGTGATGGTGATGCAGATGAACAGCCGCAAGTTCAGCATCCTCGGCCGCGTGATGAGGCCGGGCTCGTATCCCCTGACGACGACGACAACCGTGCTGGACGCGATCGCGGTCGCCGGCGGTTTTCAGGACTTTGCGAAGCAAAAGAGCATGTACATCCTGCGCCCCACTCCGGGCGGAGGGACTTCACGGATCGCCTTTAATTACAAAGACGTGGTCCGGGGCAGGCATCCGGAAGAGAACATCCAGCTGGAACCGCACGACACCATCGTCGTGCCCTGAGAGGCAGTATATGCAGTCAAGAACGGGAATTCTTCTGATCCTTGGAATGCTGATATCGCTGCCCGCGTTCGCGCAAACGGACCAGGATGACACCACAGCCGATACACAGACAGCGGATCAGACGCAGATGGCGCTGCCACCGCCGGTGAGCGGGATGCCCTATGCGACCGATGTCGGCGCGGAAGCACGGCAGAATTACATGCGGATAGGCCTGACCACGGGGGGCGGCTACGTTCGGAATCTGGATCCCCGGGGAGGAGCTATCGGGCAGAACGTCAACGAAACGATGTATCTGATTGAGCCGGATTTTCAGATGAACCGGTCCAGCACTCGTTTTCAGTCACGGATCGTTTATCGTCCTTCGTTCAGCTGGTATCAGGTCCCCAAAGTCGTGAGTACGACGGATCAAAGTGTTCTGGCAAACGCGACGTACCGGGTCAGCCAGCATGTAACCTTCCTGGCCGGGGAGGATTTCGAGAAGAGCACAACGGCATTTGGCCAGATCACTCCGACGTTTCAGCCCACAGTCGGGGGCGCAGCCCAGTTCAATACAGCTGAAATCTACGGCCTTTTCGAACCGCAGATAAGAAATCATTCTGAGGCCGGGCTGAGCTGGCAATTCGCCCTGAACGACATGGTCGCCGGCAGCGGCTGGGTGCAAACTCTGCATTTCACCAATCCCGCTAACTCCGGGGGAATGTATGACACACTTGGGAGCGGCGCATCAGGTTCCTGGGTGCACCGCCTGAGCCTCACGCAGTACGTCGGCGGCATATATCAATACTCCTGGGCAGAGGCTAACCCTGTAAGCGCGAGCGAGCTGGGTCATTCCAATACGGAAGGCGATAACCTGCTCGGCTTCTACACGGCTTATTTGCAGCCGAGGCTGTCGATTTCAGTTGAAGGCGGTGGCCAGCACTACACCCTGAAACAGGCAGGCTTTCCCAATTACAGCGCCTGGGCGCCGAGCGGGACAGCCAGCATGTCGTGGCAGGGCGAACACACCAACTTCGCTGTCAGTTATGGTCATGCAATCGCGGCCGGCGAAGGTGCTCTGGATGCATTCAACACCAATGATGCCGCCGTATCCGGACGATGGCAGTTAAGCCGCGCATGGATGGCTAACGTCGACGGCAGCTATTCGATGCTGAGCAACGTGGCGCCGCAGACCTATGCAGGCTCGGTGATTGGGCGCGGTCATATGATTTCCGGCAGCGCGGCCGTGAGATACCAAATCAGTCCGGTTCTTCAGCTGACCGGCAATTACGCGCGCATCCACCAGAGCTACCAGACTATTCCGTCGATCAAGTTGAATCCGGACAGCGACCGGGTTTTGTTTTCTCTCACCTATTTCCTCCAGCGCCCCCTGGGAAGATGAACATGCCTGAAGCCTTTGAAGAGCAACAGCAACGCTTTGACGTGAACAGGGCGATCGACCTGACGCGGCGCCGGCATCTGTATTTCCTCGGTCCGCTGCTTGTGGGTTGGCTGCTGGTCTGGTCGGCGAGCTGGATTCTGCCAGCGCGTTATAAGTCCACTACGGTCATCCTGGTGCAGCAGCCGAGCGTGCCAAAGGATTATGTCCTTTCGAATGTCAACGACGATATCGCGACGCGCCTCGAGAGCCTGACGCAGCAGATGATGAGCCGCACGCGCCTCCTGCTGATCATTGAGAAGCTTCACCTGTATCAAACGAAGAACGGCGACGTCACACCCGACGCGGTTGTGCAGCGGATGCGGAAAGACATTACCGTCGATATGGTTCGGAACCAGATGACTGGCGCCATCGATACATTCCGCGTGTCCTACAGCGCCTCTTCGCCGCAAGTGGCACAGCAGGTGACGCGTGAACTGACGGACCTGTTTATCAGCTACAACCAGCAGCAGATCGAAAACGAGTCACAGAACACAACCGCATTTCTGGAGAAACAACTCCAGGATGCGAGTGTTGCCCTCGCGCAGCAGGAGGCCCGGGTTCGGCAGTTTGAGTCGGCCCACGAGGGTGAGTTGCCATCGCAGGAAGCATCGAATCTTCAAATCCTGAGCGGGCTGCAGGCCCAACTGCAGAATAAAGAGGACGCGCTGAATGCCGCCAAGCAGCAGCAGGTTTATTTGCAGTCGCTGCTCGGGCAATATCGGGCGCTTCATCCTGCCGCCGTGAAGGGGCCCGAGGGCGCTCCGACCGATTTGGTGACCCTGGATGCGCAGCTGGAAAAGATGCGGGCCGATCTTGTGAACCTGAAGGGCCGGTACACGGAACGGTATCCGGCAGTCCAGAGCCTGCAGGCATCGATTGCGCAGACCCAGAAGGACCGCGATCAGCTGGCGACACGACTGGCAGCCGCAAAGTCGAACGCGAATGACACCACGGTTTCGGATGCGGGACAGAGCCCGGAACTCCTGCAGTTGAAGAGCCAACTGAAGTCCAATGAGGCTGAGATCAGCAATCGCGAAAACGACATCGCGAAACTGATGGCTCGTATCGATCAATACCAGGCACGGCTGAATGCCGAACCTGCCAGCGAGCAGCAACTGGCCGAGCTGACCCGCGGTTACGAGCAGTCCCGGACAAATTACAACGACCTGCTGAGAAAGAAGAACGATTCGGCCATGGCCACCAACATGGTGCAGATGCAGGAGGGCGAACGCTTCAGCGTTCTGGATCCTCCCACGCTGCCGGGTGCGCCTGATTTTCCGAATCGTCTCAAGTTCTGCGGGATAGGGCTGATCGTAGGCATCGTCCTGGGAGCGGCCGTCGTGGCACTGCTCGAGTTCCTCGACGACCGGCTGCACAACGACAGCGACATCGAGAAAATGTTGCCGGTGGCCGTTCTTTCCGAGGTCCCCGAGATCCAGCAGCCCGGCGACGAACGCCGCATGAAGCAACGTGCCGTGCTGGGGTGGGCAGCAGGCGTGTTCGTGTTCGTTGTGATATTGGCGGGAAGCGCTTTCAGCTATCTGCACGCGTAGGAGCCGAGGAGAGATCAGTGTATAAAGCTTATTTCGGCCTGACACGAAACCCGTTCGAACTGACACCCGATCCGACGTGCTTTGTCGCGACGCGGCGCCACAATGAGGCGCTGGCAGCTCTGTATTACGGCGTCCGGTGGCATAAGGGATTTGTGGTCGTCACCGGTGAGGTGGGCACCGGGAAGACCATGTTGCTCCGCTGCCTGCTGAATCTGCTGAAAGACAGCCAGGACGTCGCGTATGCCTATATCTTCAACAGCCGGCTCTCGACGACGGAGTTTCTCCAATACATTCTGACCGACCTCGGAATACCGGCGGCCGGCCGGAACAAGAGCGAAATGCTGTTCGATTTCGGCAAGTTCCTGATCAGCCGTGGCGAGAACAACCAGACAACTGTTCTGATCGTCGATGAAGCTCATGCACTTTCGGACGATCTGCTGGAGGAAATCCGGCTGCTCTCGAATCTGGAGACGACCGACACCAAGCTGCTGCAGATTGTTCTGGTGGGTCAGCCTGAGCTGGATCTGAAGCTTGACTCTGAGCATCTTCGGCAGCTGAAGCAGCGCGTGGCGCTGCGTGCGCAGCTGCGCGAGCTCGATCTGGATGAAGCGCAGGAATACATCACCCAGCGGCTGCAGATTGCGGGAGCGCCCGAAGAGGCTGAGCCTGTTTTTCCCGCGGAAGCCGTGCTGGCGATCCATCGGCATTCAAAAGGGCTGCCGCGTCTGATCAATACCATCTGCGAGAACTCACTGATCGCGGCGTTCGCGCAACAACTAAGGCAGGTAACACCGGAGATCGTGGACAAAGTAGCTGCGGATTTCCGCCTGAACGTTGTGCATCCGGCGGCGCCCGTATCACACCCGGCCCCCAATGGAGTTCGGCCGGCGGAAACGCAACGCGAAACTGACGTTCTGAGGGATCTGTTCGGTCTGTCAAAAAAGCCTGCGAGCGGCAATCACCACGGGACCGCAATGGTCGCTGCAGCTTCGAGCAAACTATGAGCCATATTTTCGATGCACTGCTGAAGTCAGAAGGCGGTCCGAACGGTAAGCCGGACGGATCGCCCGCCAGCGTGACCGACATCCTGAAACAGGCCGAGCGCCGCGCTGCCGCGCAATGGAAGCCGGGGGCGGCTGCTAAAGCCACGAGCGGAACGCCGAACGGAGATGCTGTTCCTGTCGCAGCTCATGCCACGCCAATCTCGTTGCATAGCGAGGAGCTGTTCCCGCCCGCTGCTGAGCATCGGGGACGCCCGGCTGCAACACTGATTCTCGAAGAGCATCCGGAGCCCGCGCCGGTCGGCTTCAAAACGATCGACCCGCTGCTGCCGGCCAATTGCAACCTTGTGTGCTATCTCGACAAGGGCAGTGCCCCGGCCGAGGCCTTCCGTCTGCTTGCCGTTCGCCTGCGCCATATCCGCAGAGACCGCCAGCTGAACAAATTGCTGATCACGAGCACAGTCGCGCAGGAAGGCAAGAGCCTTACCTCGGCGAATCTTGCCTGCAGCCTGTCCGATGGATGGTCCCAGAAGGTACTGCTGGTGGAGGGAGATATCCGGCGGCCGTCTCTGACGCAACTCTTCGGACTTTCGGCCGAGCCGGGCCTCTGCGAGTTTCTTCAGGGCCACATCGATGGTGAACGGTGCATTTACCATCTCGCAGGCCCGAACTTCTGGCTGCTTCCCGCTGGAAAACTCCCAGGCAATCCACTCGATCTGATCCAGTCTCCAAAGCTGCCCGAACTGCTGGATCATCTGAAGACTTTATTTGACTGGGTGATCATTGACTCGCCTCCGGTGCTGCCCATGGCGGACACCAGCATCCTCGCCCGCATGGCTGACGGAATCGTTCTCGTAAGCCGGAGAGGAGTCAGCGAGAAGAAGCATTTGCAGCGCGGAATCGACGCTCTCGAAAAGAGCAAGCTGCTGGGATGCGTGATCAACTCATCGCGCAAGCCGCAGCACGATTACTACTATTACGGTGCTCAGGGCACAGAGTCGAACGTCGCCTCGGACTGAATGCCATCGCTGCACACCTGCAAGTCCTCATGACTGCCGGCGAATCGATCGGCAGCAACAACTGATCCCGACAGCGAATCGGGCTAAAGAGAACTTCCGACCCCGCCAGGTCCCCCCAATTCTTCGCTACATTCACCTGTCCCGCGTTCCTCAACGGATTAGCCGAGCTTGAGGAAGCGGTGAAGGAGCAAGCCTTGAGTCTCCTGAACGTGACAAACATGAAAGCCCTGGAAAGGTCGCTGTCCAGCCCGGCGAAGGACGGCGAGCGCGAAGTGCTGCGCGAGGATGCGTTCCGGCGCCGCATCGCCCTTGAGCGGAAACGGACCGAGCGATCGCGAGAACCGTTCCTGCTGATGCTGCTGGAGGAGAGCGAACCGCAGTCTCCCGAAAAGCAGGCCAAACTGCTTGAACGTGTGGTGGAGGCGCTGGCGCCAGGTACGCGTGAAACGGACTCGATCGGGTGGTACGAGGAAGGCACGGCGGTTGGGATCCTTTTCACTGGCCTTGTCGACGAGGAAAAGCTCGCATCGCGAACCATCATCCTGAACCGGGTCACCACGCGACTTCGCGAAGAACTCCCGGATAATCAGTTCCGCCGAATCGCGATCACATTCCACTTCTTCCCGGATGAGTGGGACGCGGAAGGTCCCGGAGCGTCCGGCAACCCGGTGCTGTACCCGGATCTGGTTACGCCGGGCAATAAGAAACGCGCGCTCCTGAACATCAAACGGCTGATCGATATCGTCGGCGGCACGGTGTTGCTCCTGATTTTGTTGCCGATATTGCTGGTCATTGCACTTGCTGTGAAGATGACATCCGAAGGGCCAGTACTCTTCCGGCAGTTTCGCGTCGGGCAATACGGGCAGCGGTTCCAGTTCCTCAAGTTCCGCTCGATGTACGCCAACAACGATGCCAGCGTTCACAAGGAGTACGTCCGCAGGTTAATTGCCGGCAAAGCGGAACGCGTCAGCGCCGACGGTCAGAGCGAAGGAGTCTACAAGCTCGCAAACGACAGCCGCATCACGCCGCTGGGCAAATTTCTGCGCAGAACCAGCCTGGATGAGCTGCCGCAGCTGCTGAACGTAATCCGTGGGGACATGTCCCTGGTCGGCCCGCGGCCTCCGCTTTCCTATGAACTGGCTGCTTATCAAACCTGGCACCGGCGGCGGCTGCTGCTGGTGAAGCCAGGAATCACCGGGTTGTGGCAGGTCAAGGGCCGCAGCCGCGTGACCTTCGAAGATATGGTTCGCCTGGACCTGCAGTACGCGACAGCATGGTCGCCGTGGCTCGACATCAAGATCCTTTTGCTTACTCCCGGCGCCGTGATCAAAGGCGCTTACTGACGTTGTTACACTTCCCTGCCATTTTCCCCTTGACTGTTCCGAAACGCAGTTCGTGCAGTCTGCTCACCTTTGCAAGGTGAAGAGGTGACACTTCCAATGAATTTTGGCGTTATCGGTTACGGCTACTGGGGTCCGAATGTCGTGAGGAACCTTGCGACACTCGACGGCTCGAACCTCGTATGTATCGCAGATCTCAGCGCGAACGCGCGGCAGCGGGCGCAAAAGGCTTATCCCGGCGTCCGCGTCATCTCCAGCCCATGCGAACTGATCGAGTCGCCGGATATTGATGCGGTCGCAGTCATCACGCCGGTGTGGACGCACTACGAGCTGGCAAAAGCGGCCCTGCTCAACGGGAAACACGTTTTCGTCGAGAAGCCGTTTACCAGCACAACGGCGCAGGGCGAGGAACTGATCGAGATCGCAGCCAAAAAGAATCTGCGCATCATGGTCGATCACACGTTCCTGTTCACCGGCGCGGTGCGCAAGATTCGGCAGCTGCTGGGAGAAGGGACTCTCGGAAACCTTTTCTACTACGATTCGACGCGCGTAAACCTCGGCCTTTTCCAGCACGACATCAACGTGCTCTGGGATCTGGCTCCCCACGATCTCTCGATCATGGATTACCTGCTCGAGGCACAGCCGGAAGCGCTGGTAGCCACCGGACAAAAGCATCTGAACGGCCACGAAGACGTAGCCTTCATGACCCTGTATTTTCCCAATCGTGTGATCGCCCATATCAATGTGAACTGGCTTTCTCCGGTGAAGATCCGCACCACCCTGATCGGTGGAGAAAAGAAGATGCTGGTCTGGAACGATCTTGAAGTCGACGAGAAGGTGAAGGTCTACGACCGCGGCGTTGACATCAAGACCCGCGAAGGACTTTACGAACTGCTGGTCAGCTATCGATCGGGCGATATGTGGTCTCCGCAGGTGGAGCAAGTGGAGGCGCTGCGCCAGGAGTTGACGTATTTTGTCGAATGCATCAACAGCGGGCACGATCCGCACAATGACGGACACGCGGGCCTGCGCGTTGTGCGAATGCTGGAGGCAGCCACGGCGTCTCTGAATGAGAAAGGGACCCTGGTTTCCCTGTGAATTCCTGGAACTGCGTCACGGACGATGTGAAGCTGGGGGCCAATGTCCGGCTCTCGAAATTCATCAACCTCTATGGTTGCCAGATCGGCGAGGACACCAAAATCGGCGCCTTTGTCGAAATCCAGAAGAACGCCACTATCGGGCGGCGATGCAAGATATCCAGCCATACCTTCATCTGCGAAGGCGTGGTGATTGAAGACAATGTATTCATCGGACACGGCGTGATGTTCACGAATGACGCTTATCCCCGCGCCACCACGCCCGATGGCGATCTGCAGACGGAAGCCGACTGGAACGTAAAGCCAACGGTGATTCGGCGCGGGGCTTCGATCGGCTCCGGAGCCACCATTCTCTGTAACCTGAGCGTCGGCGAAAACGCCATCGTCGGCGCCGGCAGCGTTGTTACCCGCGACGTTCCCCCCAATGTGATTGTGGCCGGAAATCCGGCCCGGATCCTGCGCGCTATTCAACCGAACCCGGAGGTTCAGGATGTCCATGCACGATAAGATTCCGTTCCTCGATCTGGTCACTCCGCACGAAGAGATTGAAGAGGAGCTGACGGACGTATTCCGGCGCGCCCTGCGCACTGCAGCCTTTATCGGCGGCCCGATGGTGGAGAGCTTCGAGAAGAACTTCGCCGCATTTTGCGATACGGAATATGCGATCGCGGTGAACAGCGGAACCGATGCGCTCCGCTTCGCGCTGATCGCGGCCGGCCTTCACACCGGCGACGTGGTCCTGACGGTGCCGCATACCTTTATCGCGACCACCGAAGCGATCTCGCAGGCGGGCGGGATTCCGGAATTCGTCGACATCGACGAGGAAACCTACAACATGTCTGCAGAAGCCCTGCGGCATTATCTGGAAGAGCAATGCACGCGCAACCATGCCGGGCAGCTGATCAGCCAACGGCATAACAAACCTGTTACGGCAATTCTGCCCGTGCACATTTATGGGCAGATGGCCGATATGGACGCGATTCTGGCTCTGGCCGAGGAGTACGGCCTCGCCGTGCTGGAGGACGCGTGCCAGGCGCACGGCGCGCAGTATTATTCGCGCCGGTTCCATCACTGGATGACGGCCGGTTCGGTGGGGCTGGCCGCCGCGTTCAGCTTTTATCCTGGCAAGAACCTTGGAGCCTGCGGCGAAGCCGGCGCCGTAACGACCAACGATGCCTCCATCGCCGAAAAGATCAGAATGTTGCGCGACCACGGCCAGTCGCAGAAGTATTATCACCGGATTGAAGGTTATAACGGCCGGCTGGACGCGATTCAGGCAGGGCTGCTCGATGTGAAGCTTCGGCGCCTGTCGAAGGGTAATGCACAACGCCGCGAACGGGCCGCCGCATACAACGGCCTGCTTTCCGGCGTCGATGGCGTGACCTGCCCGCATGAGCCATCGTGGTCACGAGCGGTCTACCACCTGTATGTGGTGCGCACGACCGATCGGGACGGCATGATCGAGCACCTGAAGAAGGCCGGCATCGGTACGGGTATTCATTACCCGGTGCCGCTGCACCTGCAGCAGGCGTACCGCTCGTTCGGATACCGGCAGGGCGACTTCCCTGTGACCGAGCGGGCCGCCGCAGAGATCGTTTCGCTGCCCATGTTTCCGCACCTCACAGAGGAGCAACAGGTGGAAGTGGCCGAGGAGATTCGCGGATTTGTGGCCACAACTCACCGTCACCGGCCCGTCGAAGAACAGGCTGGAGCTTTCAGCGAAATGACCGCTTAAGCCAGCTCACCAGATCGCGCTTACATGTCGGCTAACCCAGTCACACAGAACATCGCGGAGTTGGAGCAGCACTCGCAAAGTGCGGGCGCAGGGGCCTCGGCTCCGGCTGCTCGCCTTACTTCGCGTAAGACAGTCTGGATCGATCTCGACAACTCGCCGCACGTACCCTTCTTTCTGCCAATCGTCCGGGAGCTGGAACGCCGCGGGGCCGAGGTGGTTCTTACCGCGCGCGACTGCTTTCAGGTTTGCGAACTGGCCGATATGGCCGGCCTGCAGTACCGCACAGTCGGACATCATTACGGCAAGAACCGGATCGCAAAAGTGCTGGGACTCGGGATTCGCGTCGCTCAACTTGCACCCTGTGCCCTCCGCGCGCGACCGGCGGTTAGCATCTCGCATGGATCCCGCTCGCAGATCGTGGCCTCGGCGATGATGGGCATTCCCACCATCACGCTCGCAGACTATGAGCATGCGGATTTTCGGCTGATTCGATGGCTCGGATCAAGCCGGAAGAGCTGGGTGATGACTCCGGAAGTGATACCGCCGGATCATTTCATCCGGTATGGTCTGCTTCCGGAGCACATTCTTCATTATCCGGGGATAAAAGAAGACGTGTATGTGCCGTCATTTCGCCCCGATCTCTCACTGCGCCAGGAGTTTGGGATTTCAGCGAACGAGACGTTCGTTACCCTTCGGCCTCCCGCCAGTGAAGCTCATTATCACAATCCTGAGAGCGAACAACTGCTCGATCGCGTTCTGACGCTGCTTTATGAGCACAGCGAGACCAGGACGATTCTTTTGCCCCGCACGCCCAAACAGGAAAGCGAGCTTCGCCGCGCGTACCCGAAGCTGTTTGAGACTGGACGCATCGTGGTGCCTGCCCGTGCAGTGGATGGGCTGAGCCTGATCTGGTGCTCGGACCTGGTGATCAGCGGCGGAGGAACAATGAATCGGGAAGCAGCCGCTCTGGGCGTTCCCGTCTACAGTTTCTTCCGCGGTAAGCTGGGCGCCGTCGATCGTTATCTTGAGGCCACCGGAAAACTCACGCTGCTGAAGAGCGTCGAGGATGTTTCCACCAGGCTGAAACTGGTACGCCGCGACAGGAGTCGCAACACCGGGCCGGATGCCGCAGCCGCCCTGAACACGATTGTGAGTCACATCTGCAATCTGCTCAATAAGCAGCCCTGAGATCACGGCTGCTCCCCAATCTCACAATTTCATTGATTCTGGCATCGGTTCCCTGGGACCCGAATGCCATCGGTGTGAAAGGTCCATGTCCACTCAGGTTCAGGTAAAGCCAGCCACAACTGCCTCTCCGGTTCAACCGGTCGGCGAGATTCACGTGTTGCGTGAATTGCTGGCGCTGTCGACACGCGGCCTTGCGCAAATGGTTGATCCGGCCACGGGTCTGTATTGCCACAGGCTGATGGCAACGAAGAATGGCTTGCAGCGCGAAGGCGTTTCCCCGCGCTACACGGCCATGACGCTGCTCGGGCTACACGAGATGGAAGGCGCGGGCCAGCCAGCATCTCTGAACATTCAGAGCTGCTATCGGTCGCTGATCCGGCATACGACATGGATTAAAGGAGTTGGCGATCTGGGCCTGCTGCTATGGGTGACTGCCGAACTGGATCCCGAGAGAACCAGAGAGTTCCTTCGCGATTTCGATTGCAGCACGGCACTGGCGCGCTACTCCGACGCGCGGGCCGCACGCACCATGGAACTAGCGTGGTTTCTGACGGGGCTGGTGTACGCGGCCAGGGCCTGTCCCGAGCAGGCAGGCACGCTGACCGACCTGTGCCGAGCAACATATCGTCGCATGGCGAAAAACCAGGGGCCATTCGGCCCGTTCGGGCATATGGGCGTGACCGAGTCGCTGGCGGGCAGGCTCAGAGGACATGTTGGAAGCTTTGCCGATCAGGTCTACCCGATCTTCGCTCTTTCCAAACTGGCGAGTCTCCTCCAGGAGCAGGAGCCGCTCGATGCCGCGATGCGTTGCGCTCGCGCGATTTGCGAACTGCAGGGAACCCGTGGCCAGTGGTGGTGGCTGTATGACTCCCGGACTGGCCGAGTTGCCAGCGAGTATCCCGTGTATTCCGTGCACCAGCACGGGATGGCGCCCATGGCGCTGTTCGCGGCAGAAGAAGCGTCGGGCACTAGCTTCCAGGTCTCTGTCATGGAGGGCCTGCGCTGGATCTTCGGGGAGAATGAGCTTGGCGCCGATATGCGGGATCCGCAGCACGCACTGATCTGGAGATGCATCGCTCCGCAGGGACAGGGCAGGTACTACCGCGCCGCGATGCATGCGCTGGGCCGCGACCGGAAGTCCGCAACCAATCTCGCCATCCTGCACGAACAGCGGCCGTATGAGTTCGGATGGCTGTTATTCGCATTTGCCAGAAAAGCATATCCGGCGACCTGAGAAAGAAACCATGCAGACAGCGATCCAGGTATCTTCACATCCCGACGAAATCGCAGCTGTGAGAACGGCCAAAATCCTCACCGTGGTGGGCGCGCGACCGAACTTCATGAAGGCCGCGCCGATCCTCTCGGCCATGCGCGAGCACAACCGCCGTATCGGCTCGGAAGCGGCTTCGGAGGATGGTCAGGCAGCGGGTTTGCTGGTGGAGAGTGTGCTGGTTCACACCGGACAACACTATGACGAGGCAATGTCGGACTGGTTCTTCGCCGACCTGAACATTCCGAAGCCGGATATTCACCTTGGAGTCGGATCGGGTTCTCATGCCGCGCAGACAGCAGAGATCATGAAGAAGTTCGAGGAAGTGCTGCTGCGGGAGACGCCCGATGTTGTGATTGTGGTGGGCGATGTCAACTCCACCCTGGCTTGCTCGCTTGTGGCGTCGAAGCTCGCTTGCGGGACGAGCCAGCACAGCAGGCCGCTCGTCGCGCATGTCGAAGCCGGACTTCGCTCGTTTGACCGGTGCATGCCGGAAGAGGTGAACCGGATCGTCACTGATCATCTGGCGGACCTGCTGTTTGTGACAGAGGAAAGTGGGATCAGGAACCTGCGCCGCGAAGGAATTGCGGAGCAGAAAATTCATTTTGTCGGCAACACGATGATTGATTCGCTGCTTGCCTGCCGCGAGAGAGCCGGCAAATCTTCCATTCTGGACAAGCTCGGCCTGCGCGCTACCGCGAACGGTCATGGCAACAGTGCCGCGAATTACGTACTGCTGACGCTCCACCGGCCGTCGAATGTCGATGATCGCGGTGGCTTCCTGGAGATTCTGCAGGGGCTGGATGAACTGGCTGTTTCCTGTCCTGTGATTTTCCCGGCCCATCCACGGACGCAGAAGAAAATTGCCGAGTTCGGATTGGACACCTACTTCCGTCGGCTGACGGGACCGGAAGATGGCCACAGCGCGGAAGGCCGAATCTCGTTGGTCGATCCTCTCGGTTATCTCGATTTTCTGTGCCTTATGCAGTACGCGACGCTTGTGGTCACGGACTCCGGAGGCATTCAGGAAGAAACCACCTCTCTCGGCGTACCGTGCGTAACGGTTCGCGACAATACGGAGCGGCCAAGCACGATCGAGGTTGGCACGAACGTGCTCGCCGGCACCAGCGCTGCAGGAATCCGGGCAGCGGCGCGTGCGCAACTCCAGCGGACAAACACCGGCAGCGTGCCGGAACTGTGGGATGGACGCAGCGCGCAGCGGATCCTCGAGTCAGTTCTGCAGGAAGTAAGTCAGCGCCGGTCGGCCTGAGCTCCACTTCGCCTCGGCAAAACGAATTGCAACCTATGACTCCTTCAACGTCGTACGTCATCATTACTCCCGTCCGCGACGAGGAAGCCTACCTGGGAAAGGTCATTGACTCGGTGTGCGGGCAGACGGTGCAGCCGGCGCAGTGGACGATTGTCGACGATGGCTCGACGGATCAGACGGGGCAGATTGCCGATGCCGCTGCGGCGGCTCATCCGTGGATCCACGTTGTGCACCGGGGAGACAGGGGCTTTCGCAAATCAGGCGGGGGAGTCGTGGAAGCGTTTTATGCCGGCTACAACTCCCTTCAGCGCAGCGACTGGGATTTCATCGTAAAGCTGGATGCGGATCTGAGTTTCGCTCCTGACTACTTCGAGAAGTGTTTCGAGCATTTCTCCCGCGATCGTCAGCTGGGGATCGGCGGCGGCGAGATCTGCCATGAAGTTGCCGGCCAGCTCAAGGTGGAGCAGAACCCGCGTTTCCATGTCCGCGGCGCTACGAAGATTTACCGCAGAGAGTGCTGGGAGGCTATTGGAGGACTGTGGCCCGCTCCCGGATGGGACACGATCGATGAGGTGAAGGCGAATATGCTTGGCTGGAAGACCTATGCCTTCACCCACCTGCCCGTCGCTCACTATCGCGTTACCGGCACGGAAGACGGACTGATCCGAGACCGAGTCAAGCACGGAGTTGCGTGTTATGTCTCCGGTTATCATCCGCTCTTTGTGGCAGCAAGCTGCGTGCGCCGCCTCACTGCCAAGCCACGCATCGTGGGATCGGCGGCCATTCTGTACGGCTTCGTAAAGTCCTACTTCACACGCCCGCCGCGGGTTCAGGATGACAGCTACGTATCGTACATACGCCGTCAGCAGATGAACCGGCTGCGCGGGCTGGAAACGATCTGGAGATGACCTCCGGACGGCGAATCTGAACATGTGCGGAATTTGCGGCAAACTCAGCTTCGATGAGAGCGCGACGATATCGCCGGCGCTCGTCCAGGCGATGGCGGACACGATCTGCCATCGTGGGCCCGACGACGAGGGCTATTATGTCGCAGGCCCGGTTGGGCTCGGCTTCCGGCGGCTCTCGATTATCGACCTCCAGCTCGGACATCAGCCGCTTTCAAACGAGGACGGGAGCGTCTGGATCGTATTCAACGGAGAGATCTACAACTATCAGGAGCTGCGCGAGTTCCTGATCAGCAAAGGACATATCTTCAGCACGCGGACCGATACTGAGGTGATTGTCCACCTTTACGAAGAGCTCGGTCCCGCATGTGTTGAGCGGTTGCGCGGAATGTTCGCCTTCGCGATCTGGGACCGCAGGAATCGCACGCTGATGCTGGCGCGTGACCGGGTTGGAATTAAGCCTCTCTACTACCATCTCGGCAGTTCTTCACTGCTCTTCGCGTCCGAGATCAAGGCGATCCTTGCCGATCCCTCAGTAGAAGCGCAGATGGCTCCGGAACTGATCGACCGGTTCCTGACATTCCTGTATGTGCCAGGCGAGGAAACGCTGCTGAAGGGCATTCGTAAGCTTTTGCCAGGCCATTATCTGCTGGTCAAAAACGGACGAGCGGAGATCCGGCAGTACTGGGACCTGGATTTCGCGGCTCCCCGGCGGGAGGAGAGCATCGGCGCAACCGAGGCGGCGCTGCATGATCTGCTCTCGGAGACTGTGAAGCAGCACATGATCGCGGATGTGCCGGTTGGCGTCCTGCTGAGCGGTGGCGTGGATTCAACCGGGGTTCTGAGCCTGGCCGTGGGCAACACCGGCGAGAAGGTCCGCACGTTTACTGTGGGCTTCTCAGGAAGCGAAGTAACCGACGAAAGACCGTATGCGCGCATTGCTGCATTGAAGTTCGAGACGGAGCACTACGAAACGACGATTACGGCGTCGGATTTTGCTGCATTTCTCCCGCGCTACATCTGGCACATGGAAGAGCCGGTTTGCGAACCGCCGGCCATCGCTCTTTACTATGTTTCAAAACTGGCACGGGAACATGTCACGGTTCTGCTGTCGGGCGAGGGCGGAGATGAAGCCTTCGCAGGCTACAGCAATTACCGGAACCTCGTGTGGCTGGAGCGCCTGAAAAGAGGGGGCACCACGCTGAATGGAGCGCTGGCTGCAGGCGTTTCCCTGGCGAGTTCCGCTCTCGATTCACAGCGGCTGGCCAAGTACGTTCCGCTGATGACAGAGCGGTTCCCGGATTACTACTACAGCCGAACATCCAATCCTTACCGCACGACCGGCAATGGGCTGGCGAATATCTATTCCGCGGATTTCGGGAACACCATCGACCGCGAACACAGCCTGGCGCCGGTGCGCAAGCTTCAGGCGCAGGTGCGGAGCCACGGCACGCTCAACTCGATGCTGTACATCGACACCAAAACATGGCTGCCGGACGATCTGCTGATCAAGGCAGACAAGATGACGATGGCCAACTCCGTGGAATTGCGGGTCCCGTTGCTGGATCATAAGGTCCTTGAGTTCGCCGCTTCCCTGCCCCCGGGGCGCAAACTGAGCGGGATGACGACCAAGTACATTTTGAAGAAGACGCTGTCGCGGCAGATACCGGCTGCGATCCGCAACCGCAAAAAGACCGGGTTTCCGGTCCCCTACGCGTCATGGTTCCGCAACGATATCAAGGACCTCGCATGGGGGATTCTGACCGACCGGAAGACTATCGACCGGGGGTATTTCAGGAAGGACGCCATCGAGCAGCTGCTTGCAGCCAACGCTGCGGGCAAAGACAACTCGAAAGAGATCTTTTCGCTGATCAGTCTCGAATTGTGGCAGCGGACATTTCTGGAGAAAGAGGCAGTTGTCCTTTAGCGCTATGCTGAACGCCGCCATTGCCGCAGCCGGACATGTATTGTGGTGGACTCCGGGACGTTTTCGGATCGCCGGGGCGCTGGGCCGATCGTATGGTTTGCGCTGCGTGGTCTTTCACAATATTGCGGAGAGCCAGACCGCGTTCACACGCGGCATTCGTGTCACAGTCAGCGCCAGGCAATTTGAAACTGCCCTTCGATATCTAACGGCTTACTACAACCCGATTAGTCTCCAGGATGTTCTGACCGACTGCGACGGAAGAGGACTGCCGAAGCGTGCTGTTCTGGTCAGTTTTGACGACGCGTATGCGTCCGTGTACGAGATTGGCGTTCCGCTGTGCCGGAAATATCGCATTCCGGCCGCGTTCTTTGTCAACGCTTCCGTGCTCGACAATCGGCGGCTGCTCCCCGACAACCTGATTTGCTTCGTCACCAGCACAATTGGATTTTCCGCGGTGAGTGCTGCGGCTCGCAGCCTCCCTGGCCGGGAAACCACCACATTGCGTTCTCTTACTCAGGTTTTCGGCGAGTTCTTGCCTTCCCTTTCGCTCGCGGAACGTGAGTCGTTCCTCTGTGAAGTCCGACGCATTGCCAGAATCAATGAAACCCGCATCGCCGAGGAGGCGCGCCTGTATTTGACGAGGCAACAGCTCCGGGAATTGCATGCGGCGAATTGCGAGATTGGCAACCATACCTACACGCATACGCATTGCCGACGCCTGACGCGGGCGGATCTCATTACGGAGATCGGGATGAATAAGGCCGAACTGGAAGACATTACCGGCAGGCCCGTTCGCGCATTTAGTCAGCCCTATGGGTCATCGGAGGATCTGACGCCGGAGCTCCTCGAGCACCTGAGTGATTCAGGGCACGAGGCCGCATTCCTGAGCGAGAGTGTTGCCAATCCGCGCGGAGCAGACCGGTATCACCTGGACCGCGTGAGTACGCTGACGACAACGTACGAGGATCTGTTTCTGAATCTGGAAATCAATCCGCGGCTCAGAGCGACACGCAATCGCTGGACTCGCGCCCACGCAGACGGGCGGCAGGCGTTATCGACGGAGAAGAAGCCGGGAATACCACCGACAGCAGGATCGATCTATCCGAATGACAGGACAGAGAAGCGCGCCTGAAGGTGCCGCGGTGATGCTGATGCCGAATGATAAGTGGACGGTTGAGGTCGATCAGGCCAGCGCGTCGGAATGGTCGGAGATGCTCGACCAGTTCAGCGATGCGAATATCTACCAAACCGCAGCCTACGGCGCAGTCCGCTGGGGGGAAGCGAACCTCAGTCGCCTTGTGTTGAAGAGGGACGGGGAAGTTGTAGCCATCGCGCAGTTCAGGATCATTCGCCCGACGCCCCTGAAGTTCGGGATGGCCTATCTGCGCTGGGGTCCG
>DASYYN010000141.1:0-7777 GCA_035933815.1 Acidobacteriaceae bacterium | reverse complement strand
TACAGATAACGAAGGCCATGTCATCCACTACACGGTGACGGCCGGCTCCGACGGATTGACCGCTGTCTTCCTGGCAGACGCCGAGCCCGGCCACACCCGTTACCGGCTCACCTACGCCCTCACGCAACCGGCGCACATGACGATCACGCTGGAGATGGCCGCCCCCGATAAGCCTGATCAGTTCCGGAAGATTATCGACGGCAAGATGAGGCGATCCGACGTGAGCGCAGCATCGCTCGCGCCTTAGCGCCCGAATCGCCACCCCGCAGCGCAGGTTAACCTACATCCAAAGCATGCCCTCGTCCCATTTCCGCTGCCTTCTTCTGCTAGTCCCCGCGCTCCTCGGTCCGGCCGCTCGTGCCCAAACGCCGCACACGCTCTCCTGGGCCTCCGGGAAATCCATCACGCTCAGCCTCCCTGACGACTTCGATATCCACATCGCCGCCAGCGGCCTTCGCCGTGTCCGCTTCTTCGCCCTCTCGCCGGACCACCGCGTCTTCGTCACCGGCATGCACGACATCTCCGACAACCGCCTCGGCTCCATCTTCATCCTCGAGGGCTGGGACCCCGCCGCTCAGCGCTTCACCCGCATCACCCGCTACCTCGACCACCTCCGCAATCCCAATAACCTCGCGTTCTGGACTGATCCTGCAACGCGGCAATCGTGGATCTACATTCCCCTCACCGATCGCCTGGTCCGTTACAAATACAACCCCGGTGACAACGCGCCCACGTCCGCGCCCGAAACCCTCCTCTGCTTTCCTGACTACGGGCTGAACTACAAATATGGAGGCTGGCATCTCACCCGCACCGTAGCCATCGCGCAGGTCAATGGCGCAACCCACGTCCTGGTTGCCGCCGGATCATCCTGCAATTACTGCCAGGAACGCGAGGTCCTGCGCGCTGCCGTCGTCAGCATGGACCCCGATGGCCGCCATCCGCGCCTCATCGCTCAGGGATTGCGCAACGCCGTCGACCTGCACGCCGTCCCCGAACTCAACAGCGACCTATTCGCCACCAACATGGGCGACGACCACCTCGGCGACCGCCTTCCCGAGGACACCTTCTTCCAGATCGCTGCCGACCCCGCGACGCCGCCCAACTACGGCTGGCCCGCCTGCTATTTCGCCGCCGGCAAAGCCGTCCACGACTCGACGCCGCTGCCCACGCTCACCGATCCCAAACTCATCGCCCCCGTGCCAACTTCATCAGCCGCTGACTCCGTCTACGGCCGCCAGTCCGGCGTTGCCGCGGCTGGAACCAATCTCTCCGCAGGTGGAGGCCACGCCTTCGATCCCGATCCCAACGCCGAACTCGGAAAGCCACCGCTCCCGCTGCGTTCGTGTGAAGCGGTACCCCGCTCGTACACCACCTTCGCCGCTCACAGTTCGCCGCTGGGCTTCGCGTACTTCGGCCCCGGCAGCGAACTCCTGCACGACAGCTTCCTCGTCGCCCTTCATGGAGCCAGCCACCCTCATATCGGGACCGGCTATCGCGTCGTCCGTTTCACGCCCGCCGACCGCACCCCCCGCGACTTCATCACCGGATTCCTAACCTCGAGCCACGGCCGTCCCGCCGTGCGCGGCCGCCCCTGCGCCCTCCTCGAAATCGCCCCGGACACCTTCCTCCTCAGCGACGATTACCTCGGCCTCATCTACATCGTCAGCCCAAGAAAGCCAGAGGACCCCAGTCGAGTTCGCCGATAACGGAACGCCGTGCCGGCCTCTGCGAGCTGGGTCCACAAAGTTGGGGGAGGGGATGCGGCAAGCTGCTGCATCTCCATCGCTTGATCCCGAGGGCATGCGGCAAGTCGTTGATCTTCGATCTTTGCAGTCGAGGAAACAGGAACAATCTGTCATCCTGAGCAAAGTATTCGAATGGGCATACGGCTCGTTGATTTTCGATCTGTGGAGACGAGGAAACAGGAACACGGTGTCATCCTGAGCGAAGCATCCGAATTGTTGCGCGCGTCGTTCGCGCAACATCAGTTCAGTAGCGAGTCGAAGGACCTGCGGTTCCGCCCGCGAGCGAGTCGGAGCCTGCCCTGACGGGAGCGCCGCACCGGTTTGGACGATACACAGCGAATGCTATGCGAACGCGCTTGAAAGCTTTGTGTCAGGGCACGACTTCAGTCGTGCCGTAGAAGCCGCAAAAAAGTCACGGGCTTTAGCCGCTGAGGGACGATCGGCGCCTCGTGTGCTGCGTCAGCAGCACGGCTCGAAACTTCCGCAATGCCGGTATTAGAGCAATCCATCAGGGGACGAACTGCAAATCTCATTCGTGGCGAGGACGCGTCTCCTGCACATTGACCAACTTCAAGATCAGTAGAACCTCTGCCCAGATCAACGGGACCGTAATGAGCCATGAAAAGGTGCGTCCAGTAATCACCCGGCCAAAGAGGACGAACATCCCAGCAACATGGGACACAAATATCGCTGTCAAACGGACCCAGAAGTCGGTTTCGTGCCACCTTCGCCGACAAAGCGAGATCACCGCGGCAAAGGACACTGTTGTCCAAAACGCTGGAGCTTCCCACTTCTGGGCCACTCCGAAATGGAGGAGCAGCAGACCCGCAGCCAGGGAGGCGAAGAAAACCAAGCCACCACTCAGAAGCGATTCACGGTGACGGCGTTTCATTGTAGCGTGAGTACCCCCGCCAGCATCATCGCGAATCGACTTCGTCGGAGCATAATCAATGGTCCCCGGTTCCGGCCCCACAGGATTTGAAAATCAGTCCCCACAATAGCAGTCGGTTGCCGCCCGGCCGCGGTATCGGAATTCTCGCGCGCCGTGCCCATGCACCAAAGCAACCGCAGATCCTTCCGCCTCGCGATTTGAGTCGTCAGAATGACGGCAGGCGTACGGAGCGTCGAGACGGCATCGTCTGCATTCCGGCAGCTTTAATCCACGAAGCTTCCTGAAGACTATCTTTCGTCTCCCCGCGCAGATGGCCGCTCCCTGTGTCAATCCCTTACTTTCGTGTTGTCCCTGATTCCACACCTTTTCCAAGCCAACATTCCTGGCCGGAAACACACCCGAATCCGATATTCTGAATATATAGAGTGAAATTCAGCGAAAAGCCCGCCGCGCGCGGGCTTTTTCCATTCCGGAGGAACCCTGATGCCTCGCTTCTGCACCGCCGCGATCGGCGGCGGACACACGTGTTCGTGCCGCGCAGTTCCCGGCAAGTCGTTCTGCTCAGGACACGATCCCCATCGTGTTCTCCACCGTCCCTGCTCCTACGTCACCGCCGAAGGCCAGTTCTGCCGCGCGACCGCTCTCCGCGGACAGAACCACTGCTTCGCACACGGTCCGCGCAACAGCCGCCGCCGCCATCCCGCGGTCCGCCGTCCACCGCGCGATTTCGACTTCGGCGCGTTCACTCAACAGGTTTCCAGCAACTTGCCGCAGACCATCGCAGGCAAACCGTGACGCAGCAGCCGCTTGCCGGATACTCAGGGCTAAAAACGACGATGGGTCCGTGTGGGTGCCCCATCCTTCCCGCCGCTGTTGGCGGGAGGGTGGGCCCCGCTACCGCGACGCTGCCGCTTCCAAATCCCGAAGGCTTTCGCTGTAGGGAAGCCGCAGCACCTCGAGCAGCCCACAGAAAAAGATCAACGACTTGCCGCACACCTTCCAACGCAAATGCTGAAGAAGCAGCACGATGCCAGAACCCCTCGGGAATTTTTCTATCACGCTCCGAGGGCGGAACAAAGCGCCCACCCGCTTCCCTCGCCGGCGCGAAGGAGCAGGATGGGGCCAGCGTTAGGGTTGCACCCACACGCGGTAGGCGTAGCCGTTGCGGACCACGACGACGCTGCGCATCGGTGGCGGCGCGTACACCGGCCGCGGCACGTAGTAGACGGGAGGCGGAGGCGCCACCATCGCGATGACTGGAGGCGGCGTCACCACCACCGGCTGCACCGCCGGCTGGTACGCATACTGGGGCTGATACTGCGGTTGCTGTTCGACCGGCGGCTGCTCCGGCGGCTGCTGTTCCGCAATCTGATCCGGAGGAGGCGGAGCGGGCGCTTCGTCGTACGCGCTCGGCTGGCGCCGCAGCAGTCCGTTGGGCATCTGCTGGTACGGCTGCTGATCCATCTTCGGCACCTCGAGGTCGTCCATCACCTTCAGAGTGAGACGGGTCTCCTCTTTCAGCGTGGGACGGGGCCCGCGGCGCGGCAGGTTGATCAGGTCAATGGGCCAGAGAATCGGAATCATCCACGTCACGGTGTCGCGCACGGCGTGACCCTTGCCGAGGATGCGTCCATAGCGGTCTACGTTATATCCGGGTACATCGACCACCCGGGCATCGACGGAAAGCTCGGTGTCCGGCTCGATGACCATGTGATCGAAAGTAAGTTCCATCCACCCTTTGCCAACCAGATGGCCGGGGTCTTTGTAGTTTTCGAAACGACCGACCAGGTAGCTGTCGTAGGGCAGATGGGAGTGTCCGGTATGGCCAACCCGACAGAGAACGGGATCGCCGACGGCGGTTGTTCGTGAGTTGAGTTTTGGCTCAGAGAGAGTACAGGAAATCAGAGAGCCGGCAGGAATGATCTGCTCCGCAGCGTACGTAGTGAGCGGCGCCGCGAGCAGAAGGCAGAAGAGAGCACGAGCGCTCTTCATGGAGAGGCCTCCTCCACTACAGGTTGAAACTGCAAACCCGGCGCGACGATGCGAGTTGTGAAAAGTTGCAGGCTGTGGAGAATTTTATTTTCGTGTGACGCGACAGCGCACGGTGCGGTGGGCTCGGCGTTGGACAGCGCGCAGACTTAGGCAGCGGCCTCGCTGGCAGTAGCCGGTTCTTCGTTGCTGGCGATGATGGTAGTGATCTGAGCGAAGGGGATGAAGAACGCGGAGCGTCCTGCCGGTTTCAGGTGGAACCGGTCGGCAACGCGATCGGCCGCGGCTTCGCTCTCGATCCAGATGCCGGCCTCATCGACTCCGAGCAGCACCACGGTTTCGAGCTTCTCCTGATCGAGGAGCTTCGGCCCCAGCACCACGACTCTGCGTCCCACCAGCTTCTTCAACTCCATCGGTAGCTCCCCGCCTCTATCGAGACGCGCCACGTGTATTGGGGAGTTGCCGCCGCCGTTGTGTCCGGGCTCGGTCTTCGTGTCACCGCGGACACGCTGTGTCTCTCGGCACACGTTTCGCGGCTCTGTGATGCTGTGTAAGTCCTGTATTTTCAATTACGCAGCAATGGCTCGCTTCTTGCACTTTCTCGTGGCGCAGGCCAACAGGAAGGTGAACGATGAAAGCCAACGAAGCAATCTCCGAAGGTCTCCTGCTCCTCTCCGCCGTAGTTCTCGCCGCCATGCTTCCGCAGGCGGGACCGGTTCAGCCAACGGCACCGGCTTCTCTGGCGCCGCATGCCGCACCCGCTCCGATCGGCACGACCTTCCTGCCGATCTCCGCAACGATTGCGCCGGTCACGGACGCGACAAGGGCTCGTAAAGCGCACCCCGCGCCCGACACGCACGTCCGCCGCATCGTTGTCAGCCTCCCGGATCGCCGCCTCGCGCTGCTCGAAGACGGGCGGGTGATGCAGGTGTTTCCGGTTGCGATCGGCAAGCCGTCCACGCCGAGCCCGACCGGCACGTTCACCATCCTGGCGCGCGTCAGCGACCCGACGTACTACCACGATGGCAAAGTGGTCCCGCCGGGACCCGCTAATCCTGTAGGCGACCGCTGGATGAGCCTCAGCAAGGCGGGCTACGGCATTCACGGCACGAACGCGCCGCGGTCGATCGGGCATGCCGCCTCGCACGGCTGCATCCGCATGGCGCGGCATGATCTGGAACGGCTCTTCGCGGCGGTCCGCACCGGCGACACGGTGGAGATCGTAGGCGAACGCAATGCGGAAACCGCGTCGCTCTTCGGCGCGCCGGCCGCGCCTTCCAGCACGACCACGGTTCTGGCGCAGATCGCGCCTGAGGGCCAGACCACTGCCGCTACACCCGCCGCCGTTCCGGACGGCCAGTAAAGGAGGAGAACCCCATGGAACTGTTTGCTGAAGCTGTGAGTGTTGTGGGAGCCATGCTGCTGAGCGTCTCGTGCGGGCTCCTGCTGGAAGAACTGCTCTTCGGAGGTCTGGTCCGGCTCTTCTTTTCCGCTCAAAAGCCGGCCGGCAGGAATTCCGAGCGGATGGAAACGCACTAAGAAAGGAAGACCGCCATGCTTGCGCTGAAGTACCTGCTCATCGCGACGGGAGCCCTGATGCTGGCTGCCGCCCTCGTACTCACACTCTACGATTTGTGGTTGTTGTTCGACGCCCGCCGGAAGCGGCCGACCTTCGCCGGTGATTTTCATGAGGCGCTGCCCGGAGGTGAGGTCGCGGAACCCTCGCCTGAGGAGCCGCCGCAGATCCGCTGGCGAACTTCCGTTGCTCTGGCCGTGGCCGCGTGCCTGCCGCTGCTGCTCGCTGCCGGCATCGTGGTGATCCCCGCCGGCATGGGTGGCGTCCGCGTCAGCCAGATCAGCGGTACGCAGCCAGGCACGCTCTACTCCGGGGCGCACTTCGTCACGCCGCTGGTCGAGAACGTGCAGATGTTCGATCTGCGAGACAAGCTGTTTACGGCCGGAGTGGTGGAAGGCGCCGCGCCGAAGAAAGCCGCCGCCGAAATGAACAAACCGCTCGATGTGCAGTCGAAGGAGGGACTGAACATTGGGCTCGCAATTACGGTCCGCTATCGGCTCGATCCGCATCGGCTGGACTACATCGAAGGCCATCTGCCTCAGCCAGTAGATTCGGAGATCGTGCCGGCTGTGGTTGCGAGCGCGTGGCGCGATCTGGCTCCCGCGTACACGGTGCGGGAAATCTTCAGCTCGAAACGCGAAGAGGTTCGCCGCGACGCCTCAGCGGTGATTGCGAAGAAGCTCGGTGCCGACGGCATCCTGGTGGAAGAGGTGATGCTGCGCAACATCGAGCTTCCTCCGCAGTACGCGCAGGGGCTGCAAGACCTGTTGTTGAAGGAGCAGCAGGACGATCAGCTCACCGTGCAAACCGACATCCAGCAGAAGCAGGTGCGCATTGCGGAGCTGCAAGCGGAAGCCGAAGCCGCGCAGAAGGTGAAGATCGCGGAGGGCGACGCGAAGGCGAGAGTGGTCGAGGCGAAGGGCGAGTCCGACGCGATGCAGTACACTCTGCCGCTGAAGCAGAAGCAGATCGAGCAATCGAAGCTGGAAGCCCAGGCGCGCAAGGAGTCGACCATCGAGAACGCCGACGCCGAGGCGCAGGCCAAAGTCATCGACAGCAAAGCCGAAGTGCAGCGGCGCGAGCTGCTGGCCGGGGCGGAGGCGGATCGCATTCGCGTGACCGCGGCTGCCGATGCCGACCGCATGGCCAGCGAAGCGAAGCTGCTGAATCAGTCGCCGCTGCTCATCAACAAGATCGTCGCCGAGCGCCTGTCCGACAAGATCCAGATGGTGATGGTGCCGTCGGATGGGAAGTTCTTCTTCGCCAGCGATGTCTTTCGCGGACTGGATGCCAACGGGGCGATGAAGCAGCAGATCCAGCAGATGGATGGTGGCGATCCGCCGACTCCGCAGCGCATGCGCGCGGGGCAGAACTGACGAGGTTAACCGCCGGACCTTTCGGCTTCCAAAGCGGAGGCTCCCGAGAGGTCCGGCCTAGCCCCCGCAATCCCGGCGCGCTCGGCATGATTCCAGGTGGGAGGAGCGATTTGTCGAGCGCGCCGGGAGCAGGGTTGTCCAGCAGCATTCGCAGGAACTTTTCGAGGCGATGCGATGACACGCGCACGGTATAATCCGC
>DASYYN010000151.1:0-63071 GCA_035933815.1 Acidobacteriaceae bacterium | reverse complement strand
GTGGCGGTGAGGGTCACATTGAGCAGATCCAGCGCTGGAAATCGGCGCAGCGCCCCGCCAGCGACACCGGGAGCACGCTGGTGAAGCAGGTACCGCCGGTGAGCGCAACGATGATCCCGGGTGAGACGCCGCGCGTTTTTCGACTGAACGCTTATGGGTACAAGATCGGGAATATTTGCCAGTTCGAAGTGAGGGTATTCGGGCTTCCCTGGCCCACAATCGCGGTCCCGTTCATGAGCCAGATGTAGACCTCCCCTGTGGTGCTATTGCGCAGCAGGACGTCACTCTTGCCGTCTCCATTGAAGTCGCCAAACCCCTGAATGACCCAGTCGGAGGCGACGGTGTAGGGGCTTCCCTGGCCCACGATCGAGGTTCCATTCATGAACCAGATATAGAGCCTCCCTGTGTTGCTGTTGCGCCAAAAGATGTCACTCTTGCCATCCCCGTTGAAGTCGCCGACCCCCTGAATGATCCACTCGGAAGCAACGGTGTAGGGGCTTCCCTGGCCCACGATCGAGGTCCCGTTCATGAACCACATGTAGAGCTCCCCTGTGTTGCTGTTGCGAAACAGGATGTCACTCTTACCGTCTCCGTTGAAGTCGCCGACCCCCTGAATGACCCACTCGGGAGCGACGGTGTAGGGGCTTCCCTGGCCGACAATCGACGTTCCGTTCATGAACCACATGTAGAGTTCCCCTGTGTTGCTGTTGCGCCACAGGATGTCACTCTTACCGTCTCCGTTGAAGTCGCCGACCGCCTGAATGAGCCATTCGGAAGCGACGGTATAGGGGCTTCCCTGGCTCACGATCGAGGTTCCGTTCATGAACCACATGTAGAGCTCCCCTGTGTTGCTGTCGCGCAACAGGATGTCGCTCCTGCAGTCGCCGTTGAAGTCGCCAGGGGTGGCAAACAACACCGGATTCGGATTCGGATTCGAGGTTGCACAAGATCCGGTCGCCTGCGACACCGTCACCGCAGCTGTGCCGCTGGCGTTGGTGTAGGTCGAGGAGCTGCTGCTATCCGGAGTGTAGGCGGCGGTCAGAGTATCGTTGCCCACGGCCAGCGAGCCCGCCGGAATACTGATCGTGACAGAGCCCGCGCTCAGCGTGGTGGCTCCCGAATTGTAGCTGCCACTGCTCAGGGTCACTGAGCCTTTGGGGGTCGGGTTACCGGTGCCGGCGCTCACCGTGATTGTTACAGATAGATTCTGCGCTGTGGTTATGCTGGACGACGCCGGCTGGACCCTCACTGTCGGGGTCACCGCCGACGAGGGTATCGCAGCGTTCCACATATTCGAAGGAGCGCTTGTTCTGCCCTGGGCATCGACGCTTTCCACGTAATAGATGTAGGACGCGCCGCTTTGTGCCGTGCTGTCGGTATAAGCGGTCGTGCTGACGCCAGTACTGAGCACCTGATACGTCGATCCCCCATCAGAGGAGCGAAAAACGTTGTAGCCCACCACCGGGTCCGACGGCGAACTCGGCACAGACCAGGTCAGATTCACGGAATAGGCTGTCTGTGCGGTGCCGCTCGGCCCCATTGCTGCACCGAGGAAAAGCAGCAGGAGAGCAGCGGTGCGAGCCCGGGTGTTTCGGGTGTCCAGGAGTCGGTTAAGTTGGCGCTCCGCAACAGGTCCGCACTCAGGAGCTGCGCTGGCCGCCGCACGGTGGCCAGAGGGGGGAGGGAGATGCAAATCAGACATTTCACTAACACCTGTCGCGCCAAACACACTTCGGCTGTCCGCACGCGCAGGCGCTCTGCGGCGCGAATGTGCTTCCGAAAGCGGGACCCGTTTGGTAGAGCGTTCAGCGCGGCGCGGGGTGAATCCGCGAGCTCACCCGATTCGCTCTGCGACCACAAAGAAGGGCAGGAGTTACTTTGGTGACGTATTATCCACTTCGATATGATCGCCGCTCCAGCGTCGACCTGTGAATCCAGTTGGCCCGTAGATAGCCAAAGCAGTAGCAAATGATTTCATTAACAATCCTGATAGCTGAAATATGTCGAGGCCACGTTTATCGACTAGCTATTATTAACGTTTTGTAACCTGATTCGAATAGTCTTAGCGGGCCGGGAGCCGGTTACCTACGGAGACGCAGGTATGCTCGATGCCGTTGCCCTCAGAACGGCAGAATTCGAGCGCGGCCTGGTTGCCATAGTGCGCCAGCGGCGGAGACAGCACTATTCAAGGAAGCGCAGTGACTGCGCGGATGCTGCCCCAGGATGCAAGCGAGGAGAGCCGGCCTGATTAAGGCTGCGCAATGCTCACTTGCCGGGACCGAATCTCCAGTATTTGCCGGCCGCGGTTACGACAGCATGCAGGCCGAGGCGGTCCGAAGCCGGGACTCCTGTGAAGTTTTTGAACAAATCGGAGAGAATCGTGGTGCTGTCAGCAAAATAAGAGTGGTAGAAGCCCAGCAGGCTGGTATCGACCGCCGAGGCATCCACCGTGTCCATGCCTGGAACTACCAGCAGATGCGGTAAGCCCTCCCCGGCGCGCTGATACCCGGCAAAGTAGTTGGACAGCCGCAAAGCCGCATCGCGCGACGAAGCGTAGAGGGTGATCCGGTGAGCGGAAACCTCCATTTGGTTCGCCATCTGCTGGAAGACGGCCGCATCGACATCCGGAGCCATGAGGGCCACCTGGTTGAACATGGGCTTGTTCTTCTGTCCGGGATCCTCGAGGGCAAAATCGCGGAGCGCCCGGGTGACGGGCCGGTTGCCCATACTGTGGGCAATCACGTCTATGGTCGTTGCCCCGGAACTTGCAAGCACTCGCTTGAGGAAGTCCTCCAGATGGGGGATCGTCAGTTCCGCGTTGCGGCCGTCCTTGTTATACGCGATTGGAGTCATCGAGCCCTGCGAGGGCCAGCTGTACAGAATAGTCGGCCCGTCGTACGCCATATCGTAAGAGATTTGCGCGGCGCGCCGCGAAGCGTCCTCAAAAGTCGTGTTGAATCCATGCACGAAAACGAGGATTTCCTTTTTTTGCGAGTGGCCAACCCGATCGGAAACACTTTTCAGAAATGTGGCCTCGTCTTCGCTCTGCACGGTCTGCAGAACCACATCTTTCTTAGGATCCTCCCTGAACTGCAGGAGCCAGATGCTCGGACCTTCCAGCTCTCCCATGCGGTGGTCGCGTGGGATGCTGACAGACACCTCACCGTAATGCATTTCCCCATTTGCGTCGGGTTCGCCTCCGAATGTCGGCCCGCGACTATCCTTGCCTGTGACTCCGCGGTCAGTCGCATAAAGGACTCTGACCACCGCGTAACCCGCGGTTCCCGGTTTCGGTGCGGGCGTCAGACCTCGGGAGGCGCCCATCCGCGTGACGATCGCGACGTGAATGGTCGCCGATTCACTGCTGAGGTTGCGGCCCAGAATGTAGTAATCGCCCTCATCCGCTGCGTGCCATTGAAATGGCGACCCCGCCGCAGCGGGATCCTGCTTCGCCATCAGCACCTTGTCAGCGTTGTAGACGTAAAGATCGAGGGAACCGGGGGTATTGCCGGAAGTTCCGGTAACTTCGAAGCCGTTACCAGCCTTCAGGTGAAACAGCTTTGACCGAGTGAGAGCGTTGGGGGCAAGCCTGAAATCCTGCGTTGTTCCGTCGGCCGTGCTGCGGTCCTGCGTCCGGGCCCGACTTGCGCTGCCCGGCTCAGCTGAGGCCGGCTCAGGTGAGATCTGGGCGTGCAATTCACCGCCGATCAGACAGGATGAAGCCACCGCGATTAACAGGAGAAGCAGCGATGTGCGCAGCGAACAAACGCGCTTTGGGCAAACGCGCATTGGGCAAATCCTCGCGGGGGATGCACGCGATTGTGCCACCTCCCGGCACAATCGGCAAGCACCGTGAGGATCAGACCTCGGCGATCGAGAGGCAGACGCGTCCGACGATGAGGTCGGAGGGAGAGTCGCGGGGCATCAGCTCGATGAGCTCGACGGGGTAGTCGAGAGCGCGCGGGCGGAGCACCAGACGGCTGGATTCGAACGAGACGTGCCGGAAAACGAGCTGCGCGCCGATGCGGAGGCCGTAGATATTGGGGAGCGGCGGGCGGCAGACGGCGAGCGAGTTGTAATGGCGATCGAGGATGACGATGGCGCCGACGCGGAGAAGCGGATCCATGGCAAGCGCCTGAGCGGCGTTGATGCGAACGGCCACGAAGCGCTCCCAACTGCGGCGGCTGACGGCGCGGCGCGCAGGCAGCGCGGCCAGCCAGCCCTCGGGCAGCTGGATGGTGTCGCGGGAGGGGCGGACGGGGATGACGGGCGAGTGCATGGCTGCGCTCTGGGAGACGATGGGGATGACGTCCATAGAGCTTTGCGCTTTTCCTTCCTGAGAGGTCGGGTGCGGAGTGGCGGCGCGATGCGGGGAGCCAGCCAGGTCCTCGACGCTGAGGGCCTGAGCGAGCAGGATACGATCGAGCGCGGGCAGGCTGAGCCGGCGGCGCCGGTGGAGGAAGTTCGAAATGTGCGGCTGAGCGAGGCCAGTTTGGCGCGCGAGGAGCACGCTGGACAGAATACCCAAATCGATTCGGCGCCATATCTCAAGCCGCAGGCGCTCATGTAACTCGAGAAATTTCATCTGTGGGAAATTTTCAACGAGCTATAACCTGTTACCCCGAGGGCTTGCAGAAAGAAACGGCAGATGAGGCAGTTCCTGAGGAACGGCAGGGCACTTCAGTACTCAGGCCGATGACTCGGCTGTACAGGCACCGCCGGTTATTGTTCTGATTTAGCGGCCCAAGTAGTGTCGAACTAATCTCGCCGGAAAGACATACAACTTTGCGTGACGCCGGCTGGTTACGGCCGGTGAGGAGTTTTGTTCGCCGACGTGATTACTGAAGCGCAACTGCCTGATGCTCTCGATTTCGAATTACGCCCGGGGCCTTGCCGAATGTTCTTTTGGAGAGTCAGGGCCCTATCCTCCCCCGCGGCTGCCGTCAGCACTCCCTGACGGCAGCCGCTCCTTTTCTGGAGAACGCATGACCTACATCCGTGTGTTTCTGAAATTTTGCGAAGGGTGCGGAAGTCTTTGGTTCCGCGCTCAGGATTCAACCGGCGTGTACTGCGGCGCGTGTGCGCAGCAGATGGAGATGCTGCCACCGCCGCGACCGCTGCATCGCGGAGGACGTCCTCGCCGGCGCACGACTGATCAGCCGCGGCGCCGCGCTGCTGCGCACCGCTGTGGAGGTGCGGCATGAGCGCCGCGGTGGCCTGTCCATGCGTGTTGCCGACGGCGCACGCGGTAGCGTCCAGCAGTCTGCCAGTGGGACGGCCGCGCCCCATCGAGGGGCTGGCGTTCTACCGGAAGCATACGATCGCGCTGCTGCGCCGCTATTTGGCGATTTCGATGGAACTGGGGCGGACGCCATGCGTAATGGGCACGATTGTTTTCAGAGGGAGGGTGTCGAGCTACCGTATCCGCAGCTTCGAGGATCTGGTGATCTTCATTTTCGACGTGGAGAAATGCCTGAAGCGGCTGGATGCGCGATCGCAGGCAGCCATTGCCCATATCGCTCTGGAAGACTTCACCTACGAGGAGGCAGCGAAGATCACCGGCGACAGCAGAGCGTCGATTGCGCGCATCTACGGCGCAGCAGTGGATCGGCTCACACGATGGTTTCTGGATTGTGGCCTGCTGAAGCCTGAACTGGAGATACTTTCCGATGACTAGCATCAATGCGCGATGCAGCAAAGACGCGGGTCGAAAGATCATGAAAAAAAGTTGAGACTCGAGTTTTGTGAAGTTGGTATTCTGAACTTATAGAGTAAAAGTGAAGCAGGGCACCATGACGGTGCCCTTTTCTTTTTGGCCTTGATTGGTCTGTGGGTGATCCCACCGGAGAGAATGGGTGGGAACCGGACCGGATGAGATTTCAGTCCCTTTCCAGGAACGAGGATATGCAGAACAGAAGCTGCGAAAAGCGGGCGCGGACGCTCGCACGTCTTGTGACGATCGTGCTGGCGGCGTTGGTTTCGGCGAATGGCCGGGCGCAGATGAGCACGACGACGGTGCAGGGCACGGTGTATCGGGCCGACGGAACACCGGCCAGCGGAACGCTGCTGATCAGCTGGCCTGCGTTCACCACGGCGCAGAATCAGGCGGTGGCGGCCGGGACTCTGAATGCGGCGATCGGGGCGAATGGCTTTGTGAGCGTGAACCTGACGCCGAACTCCGGCGCTCTGCCTGCGGGCAGCTACTACACGGCGACGTATCACCTGAACGACGGCACAGTGAATCAGGAGTACTGGATCGTGCCGGCATCGGGTACGGCGACGGTGGGGGCGGTGCGGGCCCAGCTGCAGCCGGCGATGGTGGCCGTGCAGGGGAATGTAACTCCCAGTTACGTGCAGAGCGCCATTGCCAGCCTGAGCGGCTCGTATCTGCCGCTGACGGGCGGCACGATGACCGGCGCGCTGAGCCTGACGGGGGATCCGGTGGCGGCCACGCAGGCGGCGACGAAGCACTACGCGGATCAGCTGGCTGCACAAAATCTGCCGCTGTCCGGCGGAGCGCTCAGCGGACCGCTCACGGCGCCGAGCATCTCCACGCGGCAAATGGAAGGTCGGTTCTACGCGGACCAGTGGCAAAGCGGGGGCGGGAACAACGGGATCAGCCTGTCGCTCTCGCAGTGCCTGAGCCTGCCGTATGCGTGCCAGGTGGTGGCTCCGGCTACGTACGCGCAGGCGGAGGCGCAGCCGTTCGGCGGCACGGGGTCCGACTATTACCCTCCGCTGAGCACAGGGCCGAAATCGACGGACCCGATGGGGCAGTTTCTCGACCAGCGCCACGGTGTGCCGGAGTGGATATTCAATGGGTCGGCGGTCTACGACAGCCGCCACAGCGTCGCCCCAACATTCCAGATGAACTTTACCGGCAATGCTGGGCTGACAGGAACATTCCGCAACATGGCGGGCGCGCTGAATCTCGCAACCGTGGCGTGGTCGGGAACGCGCAGTTTCTACAACGACAAGGACCAGATCGGCGTCCTCACTGAGCTTTTCACGAAGTACGGCGAGTCTCAGCCGAACGTAATCAACCAGTACACCTATTGCATCGGTTTTGGGGATTGCCTGAACCAGGCTAGCATCGCATACGGCAGGGGCGGTCATACTCAGGCCGACGAGGGCACCCAGATAGCCGACTGGGTAGCAGAACAGGTGACGCAAATCCCGACAGCGACGGTCACCTCGGCCTCGACCTCGAACGGCGTGACGACGCTCAACACGAACACGCAGACGAACATCAATTTTCTTGGTGCTGGGCTGCCGGTGCTCATCACCACTCCGGCGAAGATGTTCTCCAGCTCGTCCATTTCCGGATGCTACGTCCAGTCCATCACGCAGGCCACGTCGCAGTCCGGCGGACCGATTCTCACCATGTCTTCGGCGTGCAGCATCGACAGCACCTTCGGCGTGAGCCAAAAGACGACACTGACCGCCGCAATCGCAAACCCCGTCAGTGGCACGAACAGTTTCCCGCAGACCAGCGTGGTGACCGCCGTGGGATCAACCGCGCCGTTCACGGTGGGCAAGAACGCCTGCATCTGGGATTACGACTCCGATTGCACACCCGTCACAGCCATCGGCTCGGGAACGATTACGCTGGCCCGCGTCGATCATCCGCACCCGGCCGGAGCATGGGTCACGGCCGGCGGTCTCGCTCAGGGCTACTCGATTGAACTGGAGTACGACCGCTGCAATTCGCTTGTCTCGCTGGGCATTGCCGGCGGGTGCGGATCGCAGACGATTCGCCAGGCTTTTCCGATCATCACCAACCTCGCGGGCAACCAGATTGCTCTGTTCGAAGGCTACGATGCGTTGCCGCAGGTTGGCCTGGCCTACACCGGACGCGCCTACACGCAGATGGCGGGAAGCGGCGCAACCTGTACCACGACGATCAGCGGCGGGGCTGTCACCGGAATCACCATCACCGGAGGCGGAACCAACTACATAGCAGCCGCGGATGCTTATGGGCATCCGGGCTTTCCTCCGCAGATTGTGCTGACGGGATCATGGACTACGGCTCCGTCGGCTTACGTCTCCGGCATCACGGGAGGAGCAGTCACGGCAGCTACGGTCAGCAGCGGCGGAACGGGAGTCACCAGCGCGTCCTGCTCTGTGCAGACGCTGAATCCGTTTGACATCTACCCGATGGCGCGCGCAATCGATGTCTACAACCATGCGACCGGAGCGGTGGACGGCAACAATGTCACCACGCAGAATTTCCCGGTCACGATTGCCGCCAGCGACACGATTGAGCAGCCCGACTCGGCGCAGATGCACTCCCAGGTCGGCAACTGGCAGACGGGGCAGTTGATCCCCACTGGACCAGCCGAATCGCGGTCGGGACTGAATGTGGCGGTTCAGGGTCCGATGCAGGGGCAGGACAGCACTCTCCTGATCCAGAACACGGCCAGCCCTCTGCTGTATGCCGGTGATCCGTATGCGAACCCAGCCATTCCGGGACAGGGCCAGCTCCTCGCTCCCTGGTATATGGCCGTCTTTCAGGGCGCATATCGCCAGTACAACTACTACTACCAGCCGCCTGTGGCGCCGGCAGCAACCGCGACATTGCCTGGCGGGTACAATCCGGCTCTAATCTGGGCCGACTGCGGGCCGAACAACGACTGCACGAAATGGACTACGGCCTACTGGCTGGCGGGAGGGAATGCCGCGAGCGGTGGGGCAGGGCTGCAGCTGACGCCGGCGACCGGCACAGTGGCCGAAGTTGCGCCGGGCGCGGGAAACACATCGTGCTCGACGACGCTGGCGGGATCGGCAAGCGGCGGATTTGCAGTAACGTGCAGCGGACACACGTCGAAGTTCGACGCAACGGGAAATCTTGCCGTGGCGGGAGCGCTGAATGCCCAGGGCGTGGCGGCTGCGACGATCAACGGCGAAGTGACGGTGGATGGGACGACGTACGCGACCCTGAACGCGGCGTGGAATGCGGCGGTCGCAAAAGCCGGCAGCACGGTGCAGGACCAGACCGTGCGGCTGGGGCCGGGGCTGTATCCGGTGACGGCGACGCTGACTGAGCCGACGAACGGCGTCTGCGTGAGCCTGGTGGGCTCGGCGGGCACGACGATGAATGCGGACAGCGCACAGGTGGCGACGACCCTGACGGTTCCCAATGCGCTCGGCGGCGACCTGATCTTCCTGGGGAATTCCGCGCAGGCGCAGGGCTGCACGCTGAAGGACCTGAACATTATGGCCGGCGGGAACGCGACGCATGGCTTCGAGCTGCAGTGGTTCCGGGGTCTGCTGGTCGACAACGTCACGATAAACGACACGAGCGCCGACGGCATCGTGCTGGGCGAGGAAAATACGAGCGCGGGGCATCAGTCGAGCTTCCTGCTGCGCAATGTAACGGTGAGCTACTCAAGCGCGGCGTTTGCGCCGGCGAACCGGCCGGCCTACGGCATTCATCTCGAGAAGACGGCGATGGACAGCCATCTGGACGACGTGGTGGTGCGCAACGCGCTGCTGGCCGCCGTGTACAACGAGGGCACAGGAAATACAGGCTACCTGGTCCATGGCTTTGGGTATCCGTACACCTGCACGACAACGCCGTGCGCGAATACGGCGAGTTCGGGGAGCGCAGGGAATGCTTCCTATGCGACGGACTACGTGATTTACGACATGGGTGGCGGCGGGAGCGTCTGGACCGACACGTACATGGACAGCCCGGCGATGGCCGGCTTCTACATCGGCGCGAACGGCGTGGAGATTCACGGCGGTCACATTCAGTGGCCGGAACTGACGAGCTTCCCAGGCGCGAACCTGGCGTATGTGGCTGCGAACGTCGGCAATAACCTGCTGATCGCGGATGTCGATTGCATCTCGATGTCGCCGACGGCGAACTGGATTACGTACGGCGCCGCGGCGGGCACTCCGCCGACGTTTGCCAGCGTGCATCATCTGACCGGCTGCGGGAACTACTATCAGGCGCTGGAGCCGGCGACAACGACCGGCTTTTCCAGTGGCGGCGCGAACATCAACGACTCGAGCGGCGCGGTGCCGCGGGTGTGGTCGACGCCGGTTGCCTCGGCGGCGAGCTATCCGGCGTATTCGGCGCAGCTGTACACGGGCTACCAGGGGGACGCCTTCCAGGCGCACTTCTCGGGAGCGGCTCCGTTCTTCAACGTGACGTATCAGGGGACGATCCGGACGAATGGCGGAATTGCGCTGAGCACGGTTACGAATACGGCGTCGACGCTGACGCTGACAGCGGCGAACAAGAACGTGATCGCCAACGCCAGCAGCGGGCCGCAGACGATCACGCTGCCGAGCTGCTATGCGCAGCTGCCGGACCGCGCCGCGCCGACGGGGCTGGAGTTCACGATCATTAAGTCGGATACGTCAGGCAATGCGGTGACGGTGGCCACGACCAGCAGCCAGCTGATCTATAGCCAGGGCGTGAGCGCGGGCACGCTGGTGCTGAGCGGGCCGTCGACGCAGACGCTGGTGTGCGGGCCGGACAACAACTGGTACGTGGCGGGGAGCACGGCAGCGAGCGCGTCGACTCCGCACATGACGTGGTACGGGACGTTCGCCGGAACCTTCGGCACGTCGGCCAACAATTCGCTGGGCGCGATCTGGACGCCGGGCGCGGGAGTGACGATGACGCGGCTGGACATCGCCGTGGGGACGGCTCCCGCAGGCTGCACGACGTGGCCGGTGATCGGAATCTACGACAGCACGGCGGCGACGTGGCTGAAGACGGTGACGCTGGCGTCGGGCACCTATGGCTATCGGAATGCCGTGAGCGGTGTGAACATCACCGCGGGGCACAACCTATCGATGGGCGTGCAGACGGCGGGGGCGGGATGCTCGACGAATGCGGGGACGGCGCAGCTCACGATGGAATACGTGATGCAGTGAGCGCCGGCCATGACAGCGGATCGTAAGGATGGTTCGCTGGAGGAACTCGTTAGAAAAGGCGGGGAGTGGGATGGGGGCGACTGGGAAGCCAGGCTGGCCCTCTGCAGGGAGTTCCTCCAAATCAGAAACCGGGATGGGCAGCTCGTGCGGCTGCGTGCGAATGAAGCGCAGATGCAGTTCGAGCAGAAGGCGAGGCGACGCAACATTGTTCTGAAGGCGCGGCAGATGGGCATGACCACCTGGATCGCAGGACGATTCTTTCTGAAGACGATCACGCATCCGGGCACGGTGACGGTGCAGGTGGCGCACACGCAGGAAGCGGCGGAGCAGATCTTCCGCATCGTGCACCGGTTTCTTCTGCAGCTGCCGGAGGAGTACCGGAATGGCGCGCTGAAGGCGCGGGCCAACTCGCGACGAATCGTCTTTCCCGCGCTGGACAGTGAGTATCTGGTGGAGACAGCCGGCGACACGAACGCGGGGCGCGGGCTGACGATCTCCAACCTGCACTGCACGGAGCTGGCGCGGTGGAAGGGCCGCGCGGAGGAGACGCTGTACGGATTGATGGCGACGCTGTCGCCGCGGAGCGAAGTGACGATGGAATCGACGCCGAACGGAGCCGGGGGCTGCTTTTGGAAAGAATGGCAGGAGGCGGAGATGACAGACACGCAGCGGCACTTCTTTCCGTGGTGGCTGGAGCCGGCGTACACAAACGAGGATGCGCCGGCGACGGAGGAGTCGCTCGACGAAGAGGAACGCGCGCTGAAGGAAAAGCATGGGCTGTCGCTGGGGCGGATCGCCTATCGGCGGCAGCTGCGCGCGGGATTTCGCGGGCTGGCGAAGCAGGAGTATGCCGAGGATGCGAACGAGTGCTTCCTGGCGAGCGGCGAGTGCATCTTCGAAGTAGAGGCGATCGAAAGGCGGCTCAAGGAGGTGACGCCTCCGCTGGAATCGAGGATGAACGGCGCGCTGCGGATCTGGCTGCCGCCGCAGCCGGACCGGCGGTATCTGATCGCGGTCGATCCGGCGGGCGGAGGCGCGGAGGGCGATTACACAGCGATGCAGGTGCTGGACATGGACTCGGGCATCCAGTGCGCGGAGCTGCAGGCGCACCTGACGACGATGGAAACGGCGCGCGAGGCAGCGGCGCTGGCGCGGGAGTACCGGAACGCGCTGCTGGTGGTGGAGCGCAATAACCACGGATCGGGGGTGCTGGCGCACCTCGCCGGCAAGTATCCCTACGAGCCGCTGTATCGCGATGGCGGGCACGACGCGGGCTTTCTGACCCAGGAATCTTCGCGGGCGGATATCCTGTCGCGGCTCTCCGCGGTGCTGTCGGACAACGCGCAATGGCTGCTGAGCGAGCGGCTGCTGCTGGAGTGCCGCAACTTTGTCCGCAACGCGCGCGGCCGCTACGAGGCCCGCGCCGGGGAGCATGATGACTGCGTGATGGCAATGGCGATCGCGGTGTGGATTCGGGAGCAGCGGGCCGCGTGAAGCTCGCGTGCAGTAGCATGGCAGCGTTGGAGGGAATTTTTGGCCGTTCAGGCAGTGCAGCAGATAAGAAGGATGCGGGGCGGGGCGCAGAGCCATCTGATGCTGGGCGCGGATGGGAATGCGTGGGTGGTGAAGTTCCGCAACAACCCGCAGCATCTGCGCGTGCTGGCCAACGAACTGCTGGCGACGCGGCTGGGCGCGGCGATCGGGCTGACGGTTCCGCAGTGCGATGTGGTAGAGGTGTCGGCGTGGCTGATCGAGCGGACGCCGGAGCTGGAGATGCAACTGGGCGGCGGCCGAAAGGAGCGGTGCGCGCCGGGACTGCAGTTCGGTTCGCAGATGGTGGGGGGGCTGATGCCGGGGCACGTGGCGGATTATCTGCCGGAGGAGCAGCTGGCGGAGGTAAAGAACCTGCGGGAGTTTGCCGGAGCGCTGGCGCTGGACAAGTGGACGTGCAACGCCAACGGACGGCAGGCGCTCTTCCATCGCAGGGGCAGGGAGAAGCGGTACAGCGCGACGTTCATCGACCAGGGATTCTGCTTCAACGCGGGGGAGTGGCGGTTTGTGGATGCTCCGCTGCGCGGAGTTTATGCGCGCAACGCGGTGTATCGAGAGGTGACAGGATGGGAAAGCTTCGAGCCCTGGCTGTCTCGAATTGAGACATTTGCGGCGGAGAAGGTGTGGGAAATTGCGGAGACGATCCCTCCGGAGTGGTACGAGGGGGATGCGGCGGCGATCGAGCAGCTGGCGGAGAAACTGCTGGAACGGCGCGGGCGTGTGCGCGATCTGATTACAGGATTCCGCGAGTCGTCGCGGCAGCCATTCCCAAACTGGGGACGGAGCGCTGAGGAAATGCGGGAAGGACTGCTGGCGGGGAGAAAGTGGGACGATAGCAGGGATTGGGAATCCAGGATTCCGGGAAGGGTGATGTGAGCGAGCGGCAGGCGTGCGAGTTCTTCCTGGTGCGGTATGTGCCGGATCCGGTGAAGAACGAGTTCGTGAACATCGGCGTGGTGCTCCGACCCGTCCGCGCGAGTGCGGAGGGGACCTCCGATTTGCGGGAGGACGGGCCGGGGGGTGCGGCGGCGGTGCGCTTCACGCGCGACTGGGCGCGGGTGCGCTGCGCCGATCCGGATGCGGATACGGCGATGCTGGAGGCGCTGGAGGGGGAGATGCGGCAGCGCCTGGCGGAGACGGAAGGCAAGCCGCTGCTCGAGATCATGGAGGATTCGTTCTCGAACCTGATCCAGATGACGGAGGCGAAGGGCTGCCTGGCGGAGAATGTCGCGGCGGAGCTGGAGCAGCTGATGCGTGTCTATGTGGAGCCGCGCAGCGAGCGGGCGCGGCAGGCGGTGAGCGGGCGGCAGGCGATTGTGCGCACCATGCGGTCGAGTTTCGAGAAGGCGGGCGTGTGGGATCTGATGCGGAAGCGCATTCCGGCGGCTGAGTACACGCGGCCGGGCGATCCGCTGAAGATCGACTGCGGCTATCGACCCAATGGCGTGGTGCGGATGTTCCACGCCGTGTCGCTGCTGGGCGATGTGGAGATGGCGAAGGTGCTGGCCTTCAGCGCTCCGGCGCTGCGCGCGGGTTTGCAACGCGCGGAGAAGGCGGAGTTGGAGCTGACGGCAATCGTGGAGCCGCTGCGCGACGGGAACGGCGAGGTGGGTGAGGGCGTCGAAACGTACCGCTTCGGGGTCGAGACCATGGAGGCGCAGCAGATTCGCGTGCTCACGGTGAGCGATCTGGGGCGCGTGGCGGAGACGGCGAGGAGAGAGCTGCGGGTGTAGCAGTTAGCGAGTTAGCAAGTCGGCAAGTCAGCGAAAAGCAAGGCAGGGCATGGCGAGCGCCATGCCTTTTCTATTGATGGCGGAAGAAAAGGAGCGGAGACGACGTGAACATCAGGGAAGGATGGAAGCAGGCGCTGGCGCTGCTGGGAGGCGGGCGCAAGCCGGAGAGCGCGCAGCGCAGGACGGTGGCGTTGCCGTCGGTGCTCGCTCCGTATGCGATGCAGGGGCGGGCGCTGCCCAAGCCGACGCCGGCCAACCTGCGGCGCTTTGCGGAGACGCCGGTGGTGCGGCGCGCGATCAACCTGATCAAGGACCGCGTGGCCGCGATGGACTGGCAGGTGCGGCTGAAGCGCGATCACGACGCAGGCCAGGTGGATTCGGCGCGAGAGCGGGCGCGCATTCTGCGGCGGTCGCTGGAGTTTCCGAACCCGTCGGATTCGTTTCGCACGCTGATCGAGCAGGCGATCGAAGACGCGCTGGTGGGCGGCTTTGGCGCGATCGAGATGGAGCTGACCGGCGATGCGGAGCGGCCCTTCGAGCTGTGGCCGGTCGACGGCGCGACGATCCGGATCGATCCGAAGTGGGACGGCAATCCGGAGTCGGTGCGATTTGCTCAGGCGACAGGGCTGGCGGGGACGGAGTCGCTGGTGCAGCTGGCCGACAACCAGCTGATCTACGTGCGCATGAATCCGCGCAGCCACACGCCCTTCGGACTGGGGCCGCTGGAGGTAGCGTTCGATACGGTGAACAGCTTCCTGAGCGCGCACCAGTTTGCGGGGCGGCTGGCGAGCAACGCGGTGGTGCAGTACGCGCTGTGGCTGAACGAGACGACGCCGCAGCAGCACGAGCGGCTGATCCGGTGGTGGCAGGACGAGATCGAAGGCACGGGGCGCGTGCCGCTGCTGAGCACCGAGCAGAAGCCGGAGGTGCTGCGCTTCGCCGCGGGGACGGATGCCGATCTGCGGCTGAGCTGGCAGGAATTCCTGATCAGGATGATCGCGAACGCGTTCTCGCTGCCGCCGGTGCTGCTGGGGCTGGAACAGGACGTGAATCGCTCGACGGCGGCGGAGCTGCTGGATGAGGCGTTCCACAGCGCGATTGTGCCGCTGGCGCGGCTGGTCGCCGAGCATCTGACGCGCGATCTGTTCGCGAAGCGGCTGGGCTGGCCGGAATTCGAGTTCGTCTTCAGCGATCTGGACGCGACCGACGAGATGCAGGCGGTGCAGATGCAGACGGCGCTGCTGGAGGCCGGAGTGCTGACAGTGAACGAGGTGCGGGCGATGCGGGGGCTGCCGGAGCTGCCGGCGGGAAAGGAGGAAGAGCGTACAGCGATCAGCGTTCAGCGATCAGAACAGCACGCTAATGCCTGAATCGCAAACGAGTCCGATTTTTCCTGAACGCTGAGCGCTGATAACTGATCGCTGATCAACAGGAGAGCGAATGAAAGTACACGGACTGAGCGAGGAGCGAAGTGCTCTGCGCTCTGTGCAGGCCATGGCAGTTCAGCTGCCGGAGGTGGCGGGGCATCCGAACCGCACGCCGTTCAGCGGCGTGCTGACGCTGGTCGACCAGCCGAGCACGAAGCCTCCGTCGGGAGCGCGCGGGCATCGCGTGATCCTGACGCGGGCCGCGGCGGTGGCGGCACTGCCGTCGCTGCTGGGCATGGCGGTGGATTACGCGCCGGCCTGGGATGGCCACGATGCGCGGCGGAAGTGCGGGATCATCACGCACGCCGATGTCGAAGGCCCGCGGCTGCATGTGGCCGGATACCTCTACGCGCGGGATTTCCCCGAGGTGGAGCGGCAGATGCGGCAATGCACGCCGGGCGCGATGGGCATGAGCTGGGAGCTGGCCGACGCGCACGTCGAGGACATGCGCGCGGAGATCTGGAAGCTGACCCGGGCGACGTTTACCGGCGCGGCCATCCTGCTGCGCGACAAGGCGGCCTATCGCGATACGCGGTTCGAACTGGGAGCGCCGGCACGCCGCGAGATCGCGGCATGCCGCACGTTCACGGCGAGGGCCCACAGAACCTTCCGCGGGGGGACAACCCTGCGGAGGACGGAGACAAGAAAGGAAGAGACATGGAAAGCCAGACAGGCGAAACTCTGGGGGCGCTGACCGCCGGCCCGGAGACCTTCGAAGCCCGGATGGAAGCGCGGCTGGAAGCAGCCGTGTCGCTCTTTGAGCGCACGCTGGCGCTGCTCGAAGAGCGGCAGAGCGCGGTGGCCGGCGAGGTGCAGAAGATCGTCGCTGCCGTCGAGAACAACCAGGCCAGTGCCCGGGAGAACGAGCTCGAGCGCAAGCTGGAGGCCGCTGAGCAGCGGATTGCCGAGCTGCAGGCGCAGAGGGAGAGCGAGGCGAAGCCGGCGCGCCGGACAGTTCCGGCTACGACGGCGCAGTTTCTCGCGAAACAGGGGCTGAGCACGCTGGATTCGGTGGAAGCCGGCGCGCTCGATGCCGCGCTCACCGGGCTGAGCCTCGAACAGCGGATCGCCGTGAAGGCGCAGCTGCTGCGGGCGGGAGTGCTGGGGTAACGAAAGCAGTCAGCGGTCAGCAGTCAGCGAGCCAGCGAGTTAGCTAGTTAGCGAGTTAGCTGGTTATACGGTCAGCGTTTTTGCTGGCCGTTTTTTATTGCTGTCCGCTTCATCGCTGATCGCTTTTTGGCTGACCGCTTTATCACTGACCGTTTCATTGGTTCTTCAACACAGACGAAAGGACGTCATGACAGCTAATTTTCAGGACATTCACGCCGCGGCCGACTTCATCGGGCCTGGCGCCATTGAAGTTCCGCATTATCAGACCGAGATTCTGGACATCGTGCGCCGCCGCAATCTCTTCGGGCAACGCATTAAGCAGGTCCCGGCCACCGGGCACCCGTCACGCTACTTCGAGCAGACGGCGATCCCGAATCCCTCGACGGCAGGCTTCGTCGATCCGCGCAACATCGTGGCGCCGGTGGTGACGCCCACGCGGGTGGAGCGCAGCGTGCCGCTGAAGGCCATCGTCGCGCAGCTGAACTACAACCTGTTCGACATGGAACTGGGCGCGCAGCAGAAGCAGTTCGCTTATTTGCAGGCGAAGGACCTGGTGGACACCATCGAGGGCGTGATGCTGGCCCACGACATCGCGCTGTGGAACGGCAACGACACCTCGCTGAGTTCGCCCTCGACGCTGCAGTACTTCGGCGTCGCCGGGCAGATTGCCGCGGGTGGCAATACCGCCACCATCGGCACCTCAGCCTCGATCACCGATGGCCTCAAGTCGATCATCGCGCAGATGACGGCCAATACCAGCTACGCGGTGCGGCCGACGGCGATCTACGCGAACCCGGTGCTGCTCGACCTGATCGACCGCGAGATGAAGTCGGAGTTCAACGTGGTGCTGAACACGAAGGAAATCGCGGCCGGCTTCACGGTGAAGACGCTGACCACGCAGGCGGGCGAACTGCCGCTGATTCCCGAGTGGTCGCTGGCCTACACGGGGACGCCGGGCAGCGGCAGCGCAGTACTGCCGGCGTACGTCGTGACCGAGGACCTGATCGAGTACCACTGGCTGAGCGATCCCAACCCGCGCGTCTTCCAGCTCGGCGTGCCGGGCTCGCTGGCTTCGCAGCACGTGGTGGTGAAGTTCGGCGCGCCGGTCGTGAAGGGCGCCAGCTACGCGCATTACCAGGTGCTGGTGGACCGATAGACCAGCAGGCAGCCGGACGTGAGGAGGCCTGCTCGAACCTGGGCGGGGCTCCTCGCCGGCAAGCCAGCCAGTTAGCGAGTTAGCAGGTTAGCGCGATTCATTGCTAACTCGCTGACCTGCTGACTTGCTAACCGCTTTTCGCTGTTCCAGGAGAACTTATGGCTTGTTATCTGCAGCCGAGCGAGTACCAGACGTATGGGCTGGCGCCCGATGTGACCGACGACTGGATTGCGGCGGCCTCCTCGCTGATGGACGCGCATTGCCGGCGCATCAGCCTGAACCCCACGCAATACATGGAGCGGATCCGCATGGTTGAGGGGTCGCAAACGGTGCGGCTCAGCTATCTGCCGCTGGTGGCGGTGGCACCGGCGACGCTGCCCTTCGTCTCGATCCGCGCGCGGTACGGCGACACGCGGCGCGGGCACCGTCCGCATGTATGGCTGGACGAGGTGGCGACGGCGTTTTCTCTGCCGGGCGCATGGACCAGCGTGGATCCGTCGACGATGGATTTTGTCGCGCAGACCGGAGAGCTGATCTTCCCGGTGAATATTTTGGGGCTGTCGTTCAACGAGGTGGAAGTGACGTATACCGCGGGACTCGCGGCGCTGCCCGATGCGGTGAAGTGCGCGTGCGCGCAGATTGTGAAGAACGCGCAGGCCACGCCGGGCCTGAACGTGAAGTCGTCGCGCGTGGATTCGCTGCAGCTCCAGTACTTCAGCGGGTCGCTGGTGGATGCCACGGTGCAGGCGATGCTGAAGCCGTGGGTCGCTGTGAGGATGGGCTAGCGCCATGGCCGATCTGAGCACGCAAACTTCGTGCGGCGTGGCGCAGCGCGTGGCCAGCGCCGTTTTACGCGCCGGAGGCGGAACCACCGCCTGCCTGCAGATGCCGCCGCTCGCAGGCGACAACAGCGATCAGGGACAGCTGGGGCTGAACGCGCCGGGTTTCCTGTCGCTGCCGCTCGCTCCGGCGCTGCTGCACAGGGCGCCGCGTTCGGCCATGGAAGAAGGCCAGCTGCCGAAATATGAGCTGCTGATCGCGGCCGAGGCGGTGAACGCAAAGGTGTCGGAGCTCAAGCTGAGTTCCGCCGAGGCGCTGTTCGCGCAGGCGAGCGGCGTGGTGGTGGCGGGCAAGCTGTTTTTGATCGAGGCGCTCTCGACCTCGGAATCGCAGGGGGCGGGATACATTTACCGATTGCTGCTGCGGGAGAGTTGGCAGATCAGGTAGCGGTTAGCGGATAGCGGATAGCAAGCTAGCCAGTTAGCGAGTTAGCAAGTTAGAGCCGTGCTAGCTGGCTTGTCGACTTGCTGACTCGCTGAATTGCTGACTTGCTGACTTGCTACCGACTATCGGCTCAAAGAGGACTTATGCAGAACGCAAGAGACACATTCTATGTTGCGCTGCGCAACCGGCTGGCGGCGCTGAATCCCGCGCGGACCATCATGATGCGCGCGGTGACCCGGCCGGGCATCTACGTGCAGGATGCGGAAGCTCCGATGGCGCAACCGATCCTGGATACCTTCGCGCTGAGCTGGACGGGGCTCGCGGCCGATCAGCAACTGCCGGCCATCCTGGCACAGATGACCTGCGAGATCCAGTATTCGACGACGGGCACACAGGACAACGCCGGGCTGGATCGGGGCCGCACTCTCGACCAGATGGATTACGAGCTGCTGCGGATTTTGTATCCGTATGCGATACAGAAGATGAACTACACGCAGCTGCCCGCGACGCCGATGCAGACGATGATCTTCTGGTCGGAGCCGGAGTTCGGGCCGGCGGTGCCGTTGCGCGACCGCCTGAGCCGCACAGTGAAGGTGACGGTCTTCGCGTTTCAGGAATGCGGCATCCAGGGAACGGAGGCGCAGGCATGAGTACTCCGGTTCCGTCTTTGCCCGCATTGCCGGCGATCGGCCGCCGCGTGCGCGCGTACTTTGCTCCGGTGGATCGTGCGCACCGGCAGCCGACGCTGTTTGATCCCTCCCAGAACGGGCAGTTCGCGCTCGATGCGCCTCCCGCACCGTGGATCGATCTGGGGTGGATTGAGGGGTTCACGCGCAAATCGGCGAGCAAATTCGGCGATCTGATCACCGGCAGCCCGGCGACCACGCAGTTCCAGGTGCGCCAAACGGTGGATGCGGCGGTTTCGTTCCGCTTCAAAGCGTGGAGCAAGCTTTCGATGGCGCTTGCCGCCGGATCCGAGCACATGAACCTGATTGCGCCGGCTGCGGGCGGCACAGGTAATGGATCGGGAAGCAAAGGCATCGCTCCCGTAAACCTGACCAGCGGCTCGGCTGCGAGCTTTCTCGCGATGAGCGCGGGGGATGCAGCGAGCTTCGCGGCGGGAGCGCTGGTGACCGTCGACGTGGATTACACCGGGCAGACGGGCTACGTGGGCAGCGGTGTTGCGGCCGCGTATGTGCAGAACGCCGGCGCGGTGAATAACGATGCCGACTACATTCGGCGGGTGTCGTTCAACGTGGCGCGCGTCGCCGCGGTGGCATCGGGAACGGCACCCGGACTGCAACTCGCGCAGCCGCTGATCGCCGGGGCGCCGGCGGCGGGCATGCGCGTGCAGCCCATCGTCGGGTTCGTCGATCGCGAGGGCGGCAGCTTCTTTCAGGAGTGGTCGGCGCTGTTTGCGATCGCCGGAGAGCAGGGCGAGCGCATTCTCTTCCACTATCCGCGGCTGCAGGCGCTGTGCGGATCGGCGGAAGCGGCGACGGCGTTGGCTGCTCCGCTGGAACGCATCGCGCTGAGCGCCTCGTTCCGCGCGCTGCCGGTGACCGACGCCAATGACGGCGCACAGGTGGTCTGCTTCCGCAGCTTCCTGCCCGGCCGAAACACGCTGGTGTAACGGCGAGCGAGTCAGCAAGTCAGCAAGTGAGCGAGTTAGCGGCTTGGTGTTCCTCATAAGTGTTCGACAAAAGCCGACGCGGCTACCGCGGACTTGCTGACTCGCTAACCTGCTAACTCGCTCCCTGGAGGTTTTTTTCTTGAAGATCACCATCGACAACCATGACGGCAAAGGCGCGATCGATTACTCCGGGTGCATCGTTTCGGGTCAAACCGCGGAGCATCCGTGCCGGATCGTGCGCCGGCTCAACGAGCCGGTGACCTTTACCGCGACGCTGCTTCCGGCGCAGGGAATGGCGATGCCGGCGCGGAATGCGCGCGTCATCGTGTCCGACGACGGCGGCACGTTGCTCTTTACCGGATACATCTGCACCGAGCCCGCGCTCCAGTTGGCCGGCGAGGCAAGCAGCGGCGCTGTGTACGTCGCGGTGATCTCCGCGATCAGCGACGATATACTGCTTAGCCGCCAGCCGCTGCCGCAGGCGGGAGCTCTCTATGGGGCAACGGCCGCGCAGGGGCTGCAGTCGCTGCTCGACCGCATGCAGATGGCCGGCATCACACGCGACCTGAACGCAGCCACGCTCAGCATCTCGCAATTTCTGCTCGAGAGCGGCCGCACCTGGGCCGAGAACGCGGGCGCGCTGGCCAACGCAACCCGCAACGCCTGGCGCCTGATGAACGGCACCGTCTCCATGGCTCCTGTGGGCAGCGTGACGCACACGCTGGATGAGACCCAGGGTACGCTCTCGCTGAACAACCTGCAGCTTTCCATGACCAGGGCGCTGGCCAACGATGTGGCGGTCTGCGGGGAAATCGAGCCTTGCGCGTATGTGACGGAGTTCTTCGAGGGCGACGGCACAACGGTGCTCTTCAATCTCGCGGAAGAGCCGTGGGTCCCGTCGGCAGCGCAGCAAAAGCCGCTGATGGATCTGTTCCAGGGGCCATCGATCGACAAGCAGCTGTGGTACGTCAGCGACCCCGGCGCGTGTCTGTCGATTACCGGGAACGGGCTTACCTGCGCGGGCGGCGACACCTACGGCTCCGTCACGTTGTCGGCGATCTCGAACCTCGAACTGGGCGGATGTTTGTTGATCGAAGCGGCGGGCGTGCAGTTCGGCGCGCGAACCACCGGCATCCTGAACGGGCTCTACAACAGTGATCAGACCGACCTCGCCGACTGCATGGTGGGATTCCAGCTGACGCAGCCGGGTGGCATAACGACCATCGGTCCGCTGATCAACGGGACACCGGCAGGCAGTCTGTTCACGCCGGCGGCGGGGCACTCTTACACGCTGCGGCTGCGGCTGTATACGAATGAAGTGCAGCGGGTGCTGCAGAGCTACTACACGCCGGCTGAGCCCAGTGGCTATCTGCGCTTCGGCGCGACATTCGTGAACGCCGGCGCGACCGCTGTTCTGGAAGTGCAGGACACGACAAACGGAGTGGCGGGTGCGCCGGTCGTGCTGTACTCCGGCTGGATCGCCGTCACGCCGCCGTGGTGCCTCTTCGCCCCGCTGAACGCGGCGTTTCTCGACTGCAGCATCGCGAGCATCGTGGTGGAGCAGACGGGACCGGTGTGGGTCACGAGCACTCCGGCAAGCGGCACGGCCGTGGTGCGCCGGATCGGCACAGCGGCGCAGGGCGGCGATTGCGCGCTGCTGAGTGGCGGCCGGCTGCAGTTCTATCCGGCCAGCACTCCGCAGGCCGGCGAGGTGATTGCTGTTTCGTACCGCACGGGGCGCCGCGCGGTGGCGCGCCTGGCGAGCATGGCGAGCATTGCCGCGGAGAGTCAGGGTGGCGCGTTGCCGGGAACCGCGCGCTGGATGGGCACGGTGACCAGTCCGGCTGCACGCAGCTCCGCGGACTGCGAGAACGCGGCGAATGCGATGCTGACGCTTGCCACCAGCCGGGCCGCCGCGTGGAGCGGGCGGTACACGGCATGGAACCTGGAGCAGCAGGCTGACGTGTGGCCTGGCGACGTGCTGGCCGTAGCTTCGGCTTCGGCGGGAGTCACGGCGAATCTGATCGTGCGCACGGTGGAGATCGACCTGGCGTCGACCGCTCCGGGTCTGACGAAGTATACGATCGGGTTCGCGAACGACTGGGCCGACGAGCTGTCTATTCGCGCGACCTCAGCCGTGCCGGCCGATGCGTGGCTGCCGCAGCAGCCGGAGACTACAACGCCGCTCGCGAACCTGAATACGCTGGCGGTGACGTCGGTCAGCGGCAGCGCGATCGACGTTGCCGCAGGCGTGACGCCGCCGGCCGGAGGCGGATTCGAGGTGCGGCGGCGCGACTGGGCGTTTACGCCCGGACCCGGCCCGGACCTGGTGCTGCGCAGCGCAGCGCCGAACTTTACCATTCCGCGACAGGCGGTGACGGAGCGCTATTTCATCCGGATGTACGACGGATCGACGCCGCCGAACTACTCGCGGTTTTCGACGGCAGTGTTTGTGAATCTGCCGCTGTGAGCGCTAGCGGTCAGCAGCCAGCAGTCAGCAGTCAGCAAATGCACGGCTGGCCAGGATCCATTGCTAGCCACTGGCGACTGGCTGCTGGCCGCTGACGACTGGCCGCTTTATCCCTGAGGACTAGGTAATGACAGATTTTGAGGCGCGGGTTCTGGCGGACCTTGCGGTGCTGAAAAACCAAATGGAAGTGCTGGTGGGCGATGGCAACTCCGGGCGCATTGGCGCGCTGGAGCAGCGCGTGACCGAGCACGAGAGCAAATTTCAAAACGTGCAGGGAGTGGCGATCGCCTTTGGCGCGGTGCTCACCACGATGCAGTTTCTGATTGACTGGCTGCGGCGGAGGTGAGCAGGGCCGCACGCCCTATAATCGACCTCGTGAAGACCAGTCCCCTTGTCGCCATTGTGATGGGATCGAAGAGCGACTACGAAACGCTGGCCGCGGCGGTCGAGATCCTGCGCGAATTTCAGGTGCCGCATGAGGCGAAGGTCGTCTCGGCGCACCGCACGCCGGACCTGCTGTTCCAGTTCGCCTCGCAGGCGGAGTCGCGCGGGCTGCGCGTGATCATCGCCGGAGCGGGCGGCGCGGCGCATTTGCCGGGCATGCTGGCGGCGAAGACGCTGGTTCCCGTGCTGGGCGTGCCGATTCCCGCGACCACGCTGCAGGGAGTGGATTCGCTGCTCTCGATTGTGCAGATGCCGAAGGGGGTACCGGTGGGCACGCTGGCGATCGGCAAGCCCGGCGCGGCGAATGCGGCGCTGCTGGCGATCGAGATTCTGGCGACAACGGATGCGGCGCTGCGCGAGAAGCTGCGCGTATGGCGCGAGGCGCGGACGAAAGAAGTGCTGGCGCAGGAATTGCCGGGTCCTGACAAATGAGCGCTGCGATTCTTCCCGGCGCGACCATCGGCATTCTTGGCGGAGGGCAGCTCGGCCGCATGGTGGCCATGGCGGCGCGCTCGCTGGGCTACCGCATCCAGGTCATGGATCCCGACCCGTCGTGCCCCGCGCGATTTGTCGTCGATGCCTGCTTTGAGGGCGCGTGGGACGATGTGCAGGCCGCGACCGCTCTGGCGCGCGGCAGCGACGTGATCACGCTGGAGATCGAGCAGGTTTCGCTGGACTGCCTGGAAGCGGCGGCGAAATATGCGCCGGTGCGGCCGTCGGCGGAGTTGCTGCGCGTGATCCAGAACCGCATTCGCCAGAAGGACTGGCTGCGGGAGCGCGGATTTCCGCTGGGGCCGTGGCACGCCGCACGTTCCGAGCAGGATCTGGCGCAGGCCGTTACGGCGCTGGGCGGACGCTGCTTCGTGAAGAGCGCAACCGGCGGCTACGACGGCCGGAGCCAGGTGAAGATTGGCTTTGGCGACACCACGACGGCGGCCGACGCGTGGCGGCTGCTCGGGCAGCAGCATTGCGTCGTGGAGCAGGCGCTCGATCTGGAGCGTGAGATTTCCGTTATGGTGGCGCGCTCGCCGCGCGGCGAGACGAAGAGCTTCCCCTCGGCAACGAATCACCACGAGCGGCAGATCCTGGTGTGGAGCGTGATTCCGTCGCTGATCACGCCGGAGCTGGAAGCGCACGCGCAGAAGCTGGCGTGCGAGATCGCCGACTCGTTCACGCTGGAGGGGCTTCTGGCGGTGGAGATGTTTGTTACGAAGAGCGGCGAGTTGCTGGTGAACGAGCTGGCGCCGCGTCCGCACAACAGCTATCACGCCAGCGAGCGCGCCTGCGTCACGAGCCAGTTTGAGCAGTGCGTGCGCGCGGTGTGCGACCTGCCGTTGGGCGACGTTTCCGTGGTGCAGCCTGCAGCCATCGTGAATCTGCTCGGCGATTTGTGGCTGGAGCATACTCCGCACTTTGATCGCGCGCTGGCCGTGCCCGGCGTGCGTCTGCACTTATACGAGAAACACCAGCCGCGGAAAGCGCGCAAGATGGGGCACCTCTCGGCCGTGGGCCGAACGCCGCAGGAAGCGATCGAGCGCGTGATGGAAGCGCAGGCGCTGCTGTAATGGGGTGGTGCCTGGAATGCCCCTCAAGCCAGATTTTTCTTGACAGACACTGAGCCGTTCGCGTCTCATACCGCGAAATTCTCAGCAAGTCTGGCTTTCTGCATGGAACGCGGCTGCGCGCATGCTCTGCCAGTCTGCTGAATCACGAGGCTCCCCCGATGACCGTGCAATGGATTCGCAGAAGTGCGCTCGCATTCGGATTGTTGCTCATCTCAGTTGGGGCAATTGCACAGCAGACTGACGTCCGGAAATATGACGTCTACGCAGGGTTTGCGGGATTCGAAACGCCCTGGCTGAACCTGGCGCAGCGCGGCTTTCACACGCAGGTGGGCGAGAATTTGCGGCCCTGGCTCGCGGTCGGCTTCGATTATTCCGAGGGCAGCGGGCACAACTCGCTCACGCCGCGCGTGCTCAAGAAGTCGCTGCAGCAGCAGCTCGGCGCGGAAATCGGCACGCTGATTCAGGCAGGCCTGATTCCGCCGAATTATCAGCTGGTGGTGCCCCTGCATGCATTTTCAGAAACGTTTGCTTTCGGCCCGCAGCTCGAATATCGCCACTTCCAGCCGGTGACGCTTTTCGTGCGGCCCTCGCTGGGCGCGATTCGCCAGCGCGTCACTCCGCATCCGAAGGATCCGGTGGCAACGGCCATTGTCGCGCAGTTGACGCCTTCGGGCAGCAAGCTGGACTGGCAGGGCTTCTACGGATTCGGCGGCGGGCTGGACTGGAATGCTACTCCGCACTTCGGGGTGCGCGCGCAGACGGACGTCGTCTACTGGCGGCTCTTTGACGATCTGCTGGCGCAGGGCACCTGGACGACGCGCTACTCAATCGGCGTGACGTATCACGCTGGGCGGAACATCATGCAGGCCCGCTGAGCGGCCAGGTTTGTGCCAACAACAAAGAAAGGCCGGAGGGAAGCCCTCCGGCCTTTGTTTGCGCGAAGCGCGTCCGCCTGGACGGCCAGTCCTCAGCCGATGTCCTCGTTCCAGTTCTCGAGATACTTCTTCACCTCGGCCATGAATTTGCCGGCATCGGCTCCATCGATGATGCGGTGATCGAAGCCGAGCGTCAGGTGGATGAAGTGCCGGATGGCGATGGAGTCGGTGCCATCCTTGTCGGTGACCACCGCAGGCTCCTTGAGCAGCGTGCCCACGCCGAGGATCGCGCTCTCCGGCTGGTTGATGATGGGCATGCCGAACTGCTCGCCAAAGATGCCGGGGTTGGTGATGGTGAAGGTGCCGGAGCCGACCTCGTCGGGCTTGAGGCGCTTGCCGCGGGCACGCTCCGCCAGATCGGCGATGGCGCGCGCGATGCCGAGGAAGTTCTTCTCTTCGGCCTGCTTGATCACCGGGACGATCAGCCCCCACTCGAGTGCCACGGCGATGCCGAGGTTCACGTTCTGGTGATAGCGGATCGCTTCGCCTTCCATCGAGGCGTTCACGATGGGCATCTTGCGCAGCGTGGCGATGACCGCGCGCGAGATGAAGGGCATGTACGTGAGCTTTACGCCGTTGCGCTGCTCGTACTTGGTCTTTTCCTTGTCGCGGATTTTCACGACGCGCGTGAAGTCGATGCGGAAGACGGTGTGGACGTGCGGGCTGGTGTGCACCGAATCGACCATGCGCTGGGCGATGATGGAGCGCATGCGCGAAAGCGGCACGACCTGACCCGGCAGCGGAGACGAGGGTGCAGCTGCCGCGGGAGCTGAGGGTCGGGCTGCTGCGGGCGATGACGGTGCTGCAGCCGGTGCTGCTGGACGTGCCGGAGCCGCCGCCGCTCCGCCTTTCTCGATGTAGCCGAGGATGTCTTCTTTGGTGACGCGTCCGCCGGCGCCGGTGCCAGTCACCGCGGTGAGATTCACGTTTTGCTCGCGGGCGATCTTGCGGACCAGAGGCGAGGAACGCACGTGCTCCGCCTCGGCCGAAACGGGCTGAGCCTGCGCTGCAGAAGCGCTGACCGGGGCCGGAGCGGCCGGAGCAGGAGAAGGCGCTGCGGCAGGTGCGGGCGCGGCTGCGGCCGCTGCTGGTGCAGGTGCTCCGGCGGCGCCGCCGATCACCGCCACGACGGTGTTGATCTGCGCGGTCTGTCCGGCCTGCACTTTGATCTCGGTCAGAGTGCCGGCGGCGGGCGATGGGATCTCCGCGTCTACCTTGTCGGTTGAAATCTCGAACAGCGGCTCGTCGCGCTCGACTTTGTCGCCGACGTTCTTCAGCCACTTGGTGATGGTGCCTTCGAAGATGGACTCGCCCATCTGCGGCATGATCACGTCCTGCCGCGCTCCGCCCTGATCGGGAGCGGCCTTTGCGGGCACCGGCGGCTGCGCCTGTTCGGCGGGCGGAGCGGCGGTTTTCGTCTCTTCGATCTTCGCGGGAGCAGGCTCTGCAGCGGGCGCGCTGCGTGTTGCGGGAGCGTTGGGTGCAGCGGCTGCCGATGCCCCATCACCGATGATGCCAACGACAGAATTGACCTGCACGGTCGAGCCCTCGGCGGCTTTGATCTCGGTGAGCACGCCGGCGGCGGGCGAAGGGATCTCCGCGTCAACCTTGTCGGTGGAGATTTCGAAGAGCGGCTCGTCGCGCTGCACCTTCTCGCCCGGCTTCTTGAGCCATTTGGTGATGGTGCCCTCAAAAATCGATTCGCCCATCTGGGGCATCAGGACTTCAGTTGGCATGGATTCGTGTCTCCGCTGGTCACGGGTTGAGGAACATCAGTGTCAATGCACAGAGAAGCGGCGCAACCTTCGATTATAAATCCGCTTGCGCTGCCGGGATTTTGGCCGCCAGGTCTGCACCCGGGAGCAGATCGCTGAGCGATTCGATCCAGAGCACCTGATGGTTGAAGATGCGCCCGAACTGCCGCGCGACTGCATGCCGCACGGTTTCCATGACGGGGGGCGGATCGGCTTCGTGCTCGAGGCTGGTGACGGCGCGGTCGGCGATGCCGCAGGGAACGATGAGCTCGAAGTCGCGCAGATCGGGGTTCACGTTCAGCGCGAAGCCGTGCGAGGTGATGCCGCGGGCGATATGGACGCCGATGGCTGCAATTTTCTTCTCCAAAACTCCGCCCCCGGCCAGGGTCCAGACGCCGGTACGGCCTGCGATGCGCTGGGCGGGAACGGCGAAGTCACCACAGGCACGGATGAGCGCTTCCTCAAGGCGGCGGACGAAGTCGACCGCGCCAAGACGCGGCGTGAAGCTGCGCAGATCGAAGATGGGATAGCCGACGAGCTGCCCGGGGCCGTGGTACGTCACGTCGCCGCCGCGATTGATCTCATGCACCTCGATGCCGCGGCGCGCAAGGAAATCGTCGCTGGCTAGAATGTTGGCGCGGCTGGCATTGCGTCCCAGGGTGAGGACCGGCGGATGCTCCAGCAGGACCAGCGTGTTGCCGATCCGGCCGTCGTAGCGGGCTTCGACGAGCAGCCGCTGCAACTCCAGACCTTCAGCGTAGGGAACGCGGCCGAGCTGGAGCAGGTTGAGAATCATTTTTCCTGCCCGGGTACCGGCAAGGACAAACCGCGACAGATCTTCTTCGCGAGCAAATCAGCAATTTCACTATGTCGCGGAACAGCTTCCATTTGACCAGAAGAAGGATTGACCCAGAGGGAGTGCGCGCCACCTTCGCGTTTGAGATAGCACCCATGTAGCCGAAGATGCCGGAGAAGCGCCTCCCGTTTCACTGCACGGTCACGACTTCACGGATCGCGTCCTGCGGGACACCACGCAGTCCGTCCTGGCGCCGATCTTCGAGAATCAACTGGATGGCCGAGGCAAGACTCTCGCGGCATTCTTCCACCGTGTGGCCCTGTCCGTTGGCTCCCGGAATCTCCGGAGACCAGCCCACAAACCAGTCTCCGTCCCTTTCGATGATGGCCGTAAATTCGTTGCGCATCGAACTGCTCCTGACGCTGAGTTTACCGCTACACGTTGATTGCCAGGCCCTCCACGCTGCCGAAGCCGTCGAGCATGGCTTCCGCCAGCGTCGGGTGAGCGTGGATGGTGAACATCATCTCTTCGACCGTGGCTTCGAGCTCAAGCGCGGTCACAGCTTCGGCGATCAGCTCCGTTGCCTGCGGACCGATGATGTGCACGCCGAGAATCTCGCCGTACTTCGCGTCGGCGACTACCTTGATGAATCCCTCGTGCGAGCCGACGATCGAGGCTTTGGAGTTGGCCGAGAAGGGGAACTTACCGACCTTGACGTTGCGACCCTGCTCCTTCGCGGCGGCCTCGGTCAGGCCGACGCTGCCGATCTGCGGCTCGGTGTAGGTGCAGGCGGGGACGCGATCCCGCCGCACCGGGCGCGCATACTTGCCGGCGATCTTCGCGGCGACCACCATGCCCGCCATCGCTCCGGTGTGCGCCAGCTGCGGCAGGCCGGCGACGATATCGCCGATGGCGTAGACGCCTGGCTCGTCGGTCTGCATCCACTCGTTCACCTTGATGAAGCCGCGTTCGGGCTTGATCTTCGTCTTGTCGAGGCCGAGGTTCTCGGTGCGCGGAGCGCGGCCGACGGCGACCAGCACCTTCTCGGCCTCCTTGATGACCTGCTGCCCGTCCGATGCGGTGAACGTCACCTTTGCGCCGGACTTCGTCTTCTCGACCTTCTCGACTTTGGCGCCGACGTTGATGTCGATGCCGCGCTTTTTGAAGCTGCGCGTCAGCTCCTTGCTGATCTCCTCGTCCTCAACGGGAACGATGCGCGGCAGGAACTCGATGATGCTCACCTCCGAGCCGAAGCTGCGGAAGATGGAGCCAAACTCGACGCCTACGGCGCCCGCGCCGATGATGGCCAGCGATTTGGGAACCTGCTTCATCGAGAGAATCTCAGTGTTCGTCAGGATCGTCTCATCTGCCTTGAGGCCGGGCAGCATCTTGGCGTCTGATCCGGTGGCGAGAATCACGTTCTTCGCCTGCACGCTGGCGGTCTTGCCGCCTTCCAGGGAGACGGTGTGCACGCCGCTGTTCGCAGGGCCGGTGAGCCTGCCCCAGCCGTTGATGACCGTCACCTTGTTCTTCCGCATCAGGAAGTCGAGGCCCTTGGTGTGTTTGGTGACGATCTGGTTCTTGCGGTCGAGCACCGTCTGCCAGTTCACCTTGCCCTCACCCAGGCCCTCGATGCCGTACTCCTTCGCGTGCTTCAAGTGGTCGTAGATCTCGGCGTTGAAGAGCAGCGACTTGGTGGGGATGCAGCCCACGTGCAGGCAGGTGCCGCCGAGCTTGTCGGCTTTCTCGATGAGGGCGACTTTGAGGCCGTACTGTCCGGCGCGGATGGCGGCCGTGTATCCGGCGGGCCCGCCGCCGATGATTGCAACGTCGTAAATCGTATCTGCCAAAGGAGACTCCGTAGAGGATTTGAAGGGACGGGCCGGGGCACAGACCCAAACACTTAATTGTACGCAGGGGCTTCCCAGTGGGAGATGCGGGGCGGTGACCTTGGGATTCACCGGGCCGTTGCGTGATCGCATCGGCAGATCGTGATGATTCTTTCGAGAGGAAGCGGATCAGAGACCCAAACTGATTCATCGTATTCGCCGGCTGATGAGAAAAGCCGTCAGTCCGCCGCAAATGGCGGCCGGAATGATGCAGTTGGATGGGTGATGCAAAACAAAGATGTGGACGAGGGCGGCTCCGGCCATTGTGCAGGCGAGTATCGCGAGCCCCATGTTCACCGTCCACGGCAGCAGCACCAACGCGGCGCCAAGCATCTCGACAAGACCGGTGCAGTAGCGGAACCACTGACCGAACCCAATTCGAGCGAACATGCGCGGCCACTCGCCGTTGGGATTGGAAGGAAACTTCTCCCATCCGATGAGCAGGAAAGCAGCGGCGACGCTTCCGCGCAATACCCAATCGGCGAGGGCATTTCGTTTCGTGGGTGCGCTGGCATCTTCGAACATAAACCGGCGTGTTGCGAAAGAAGTTGGGCGCCCTGATCAGCCCAGCTGGAAACGGAATGAGGAGTTATCGGTCCGGTTCATCGCGACAGCAGACAAATCGTACACCAGGCCGCGTTACCAACTCTCTCAGGGTTCGGCCGAAATCAGCTCAGACCTGGCGCTACCAGACGCGCGCGCCCGGGCGCCTAACCCAGCACCTTCGCCGCTTCCTGCGCGAAGTACGTCACGATGAAACCCGCTCCGGCACGGCGGATCGAAAGCAGAGACTCCATCATCGCGCGTTGTGGCTCGAGCCAGCCACGGGCGAAGGCGGCGTGCAGCATCGAATATTCACCGGAGACCTGGTAGGCGCCGATGGGCACGTCGAAGCGCTCGCGCGCGGCGTGGATCACGTCGAGGTAGGGCATGGCGGGCTTCATCAGGATCATGTCGGCACCCTCGCCGAGGTCCAGTTCGATCTCGCGCATGGCCTCCCGGAGATTCGCGCCGTCCATCTGGTAGCTGCGGCGATCGCCGAACTGCGGGGCGGAGTCGGCGGCTTCGCGGAACGGTCCATAGAAAGCGGAGGCGAACTTGGCGGCGTAGGAGAGGATGGGCACCGCGTCCAGTCCCTCGTCGTCGAGCACATCGCGAATCGCGGCCACACGGCCGTCCATCATGTCACTGGGAGCGACGACGTCGGCTCCGGCGCGCGCCAGCGAGGCGGCGGTTTTGGCCAGGAGGGCGAGCGAGGAGTCGTTCTCGACTTCGTATTCGTTGCCTTGTTTCTTCACGATGCCGCAGTGGCCGTGCGATGTGTACTCGCAGAGGCAGACATCGGCCATCAGGACCAGCTTCTTCGCCGCGCCCGATGCTTTGAGCGCGCGCAGGCCGCGCTGCACGATGCCGTCGTCGTCCCACGCGCCGGTGGCCTGCTCGTCCTTCGATTCGGGCAGCCCGAAGAGCAGCAGGCCGCCGATGCCGAGCGATGCTGCGGCTTCGGCTTCCTTCACGGCTTCGTCGATGGAGAGGTTGAAGACTCCCGGCATGGAGCCGATCTCGCGGCGGACGCCCTCGCCGGGACAGAGGAAGAGCGGCAGGATCAGCGCGCCCGGTTCAAGATGCGTTTCGCGCACCAGAGCGCGCATCGACTCCGTACGCCGCAGACGGCGCATCCGGCTGATGGGAAATTCCATATCGCCATTCTAAGGAAGAGCCAGTCGGGCGCGGATGTGACAATCCACACAGAGCCCGTAGCCGGTAGCCTGTGGCCGGTAGCAAAAGCAGCCCACTGGCTACCGCTACTGGCTCACCTGCAGCTGCTCGTATTCCTGGCCGGAGGCGCCGGGGAGCAGGACCCACAGGGTGTAGACGGCCAGGGCGGTGCCGAAGGGCAGCTTGATCAATGTGAGGAAACCCGCAATGATGGCCAGCATCCGTGCCCAGGGCGCGCGCCGCAGCAGCCCAATGCCCGTGGCGACGCACAGGACGCCCCGCAGCAGGGTGGCAGCCGTGATGAGCGGGATAAGCCAGGGCATGTGGGCGAAGGGGAAGTTGAAGCCCTCCCATGGGGTCCCATGGATGCCCCAGTTGCGGAACATGCCCGCCATGAACGGGACGAACATCATCCAGAGCAGCAGCGTGTAGCCGGCATAGACCAGCCAGAGGATGCCGAGAGTGTGGACGTGGCGGTGGACCCGCGTCCAGATCCACGGCGGAGGCGTGGCCGTGGCGATCGGCGTTGCCTGGCGCCCGCATCGCGGGCAGAACGCCGCGTACGGATCCATCGGCTGACCACAGGCGCTGCAGTACATGGCTCGCACCTCCTTCCAACACAGTATCAATACGCAGGGACGAGGCGTCCGGTTCCGGACAATTCGAAGCCGGTAGTCTGTGGGCTGTAGCCGGTAGCCGGCAGCGGGTAGCTAAGCCTCGCTGAAGGGTCGTCGGCGACGCATTTGCTACTGGCTACCCGCTACAGGCCACCGGCTTCGTCCTGTTAAGCTGTTCACCGGAGAAGAAACGCGCATGTCCTGGTTCAGGCGGCAGGATAACAAGATCGAGTCGGGCGCCAACCGGGTGCGCACCGAGGGCCTTTGGACCAAGTGCGAGGGCTGCAGCCAGACCATCTGGAAAGCGGACCTCGAGGCGAACCTGCAGGTCTGCCCCAAGTGCGGGCGTCACGAGCGCATCGGCGCCCGGGAGCGCATCGAGAGCCTGCTGGAGCCGGGATTCGAGTACGTCGACGGCGATCTGAAGTCCACCGACCCGCTGCAGTTCACCGATCTGAAGTCCTACCGCGGACGCCTGAAGAAAGCGCAGCAGGATACCGGGCTGAACGACGCGGTTGTGAACGCGCAGGGGTTGCTCGGTCCGCATCGCGTGGTCATGAGCGTGATGGAGTACAGCTTTATCGGCGGCAGCATGGGTGCCGTCGTCGGGGAGACGATTGCCCGCGCCATCGACCGGGCGTACGACCAGCGGCAGCCGCTGATCACCGTCGCGGCCTCGGGCGGCGCACGCATGATGGAAGGCATCGTGAGCCTGATGCAGCTGGCGAAGGTTTCGACAGCGCTGGCGCGGCTGGATGATGCGGGCCTGCCGTTCATCTCGGTGCTCACCGATCCCACGACCGGCGGCGTGACTGCCAGCTTTGCCATGCTGGGCGACCTGAATATCGCCGAGCCAGGCGCGCTGATCGGCTTTGCCGGGCCGCGCGTCATCGAGCAGACGATCCGGCAGAAGCTGCCTGACGGGTTTCAGCGCTCGGAGTTCCTGGTGCAGCACGGCTTTTTGGACGCCGTGGTCCCGCGCAAGGAGATGAAGGCGTACCTGATCCGCGCGCTGGACTTCATGAACGGGAGCCGGGCGGCGTAAGAGCTATCCGCGAGCAGCTTCACTGCTTCGCTGCAAGCGTCTCCCCAGTTCCCCCTCCTGCCTTGGCGTGCTCCATCTCCGGCAGGCCGGCATCCGCTGAGGGCCACGCTTTCAGGAATGCTGCGTACTCCGTCTGGGCCGCCGCGGTGTTGCCGGCGAGATCGTCGGCGCGGGCGATGCCGTAGAGTTCCCATCCCGATTTCGGCCGTTCGTCGAGCGCCTTCTGATACGCCTGCCTTGCACCCGCGTAGTCTTTGGCGCGGAGCAGCGCTTCGCCTTCGGTCTCAGCGACAGGGCGGATGTAGAGCGGCGGCTCATGATAGCCGAGCTTCTTCTCGTCGGCGATGGCGCGGGTGTAGAGCTCCTTCCCCGCCTCGAGATTCCCCTGGGCAAGCTGGATGCTGCCGCGCAGCTCGAGCGAGGCGACGCTCAGAGTGTCGACCAGCGGTCCGGCAATCGCGTCGGGATTCACCGGAGCGGTGGGCTTGTCGGGCTTCGTTGCCGCGGTCACTGCATCGGGTTTGGCTTTAGGGTCGGCGTCCTGGCCGCGGCGCCAGAGGCCTGCATCCATCTGCGCCGACGCAGCCTGCGCGGTGGCAAGATCGCCATTTTCGATCGCCTGCATGCCAGTGGCAAAGCTGCGCAGCTCGTCCCGCAGGAAGCGCAGGTTGGCCGTGTTGGTTGCGTCGGGCAGGTTGGCATCATCGACCATCGTCAGCACCGCAGACCAGTCGCCGGTGCGCAGCGCGACCGGCAGACGCCGGCTCACGCGTGACATCTGATCGCGCGCGCTCCACACGTAGAGCGTCGCCGACAGCTCGCCACGAGCGGCGGCGAGATGGTCGGAGAGCGCGTTCGCGTCGGTGAGGCGGCCCTGCTCCATCAGGTTGGCGATCGCGTACATCATGTTGTGGACGTAGTTCCAGTCGTCGTCGACGCTGACGTGCTGCTCCTTCAGGTAGCGTTCGTCGGCCTCCGTGGAGGCGGTGAACCAGCGGTCGGCGCTCGCGTAGTCGCCCATGCGGTAGTAGATGTGGCCGGGCATGTGGACCATGTGTCCACTCGTCGGCGCGAGGCTCGCCAGGCGCGCGGCGCTGTCGATGGCGCGCTCGGGATGATTGCTCGGCTCCATGGCATGGATCCAGTAGTGGTTGGCGGCCGAGTCGCTGGGCGCGTCCTTCAGCACGCTTTCAAGGATGGCGATCTTCTCCTTCGTGCCCGGTTTGGGATTGCCGCTGTCGTCGTAGCCATCGCCGAGGGTGCCGGCGAGAAAGATGCGGGCCTCGGCGTCGTGCGGGTTTTTCTTCACCAGCTCGCGGTAGAGCGCGATCGCCTTTTGGCTCTCGCCTTCCTGCTGCTGCGACTCGGCCTTTGCTGCCTCGATGTAAAGGCGGTCGGTTTTGCTCGCTTTGCTCTCGAGGCGAACGGCCTGCTCGAGCGCCTGGTCCGCATAGGTTTTGGTGCCGGTGCCGCGCATGCCCTCGGCCTGCGCGAGTCCCCAGTAGCACATGGCGCAGTTGGGATCGACGCGGATGCCCTGCTCAAAGGCGCGAGCCGACTCGTAGTCCCAGAAGTCGTGCAGCAGGCTAAGGCCCTGATCAAACCAGGCCTGCGCTTCGGGCGTGGCTTTGATCGTGATGTGCGAGTTGCCGATGCCGGTCATGCGGATGGCCTGCGGTAGCTGGTCCGGCGGAGGGAAGGCGTGCATGCCCTCCATGGGCGGCATGGCGGACTGAGCGGCGGCAAGCGGAAGACCAGCGAGCAGGCCGGCAGCAACGAGCAGTGCAGGGCGAAGCATGGAGACGAATGTACTCCGCGTGGGTTGCAGGTGGGAATCCCCGTCACACGGCGGTTCACATTCTTTCTCAGGCGCGGGCTTCGGCAAGGGAACCCGGGCTATTGCTCTGCGATAGTTGTGGGCGAAGCACGCTCACCAAAAATGCATTCTGTGCACGGAGGAGCTTTCTGATGGACCGTCGTCAGTTCACGGCTCGTGCTCTCGCCGCAGCCGCGGGCGCTGCACTCGTTGGCCGGCAATCGCGCGCCGCCACGCAAGCCTCAGAGAATCATGTGCCGGGATCTGTACAGGATGCGCTGATCAAAGAAGCGCGATTCCCTGCAGGTTTCCTTTGGGGCGTTGCAACGGCTTCGTATCAAAACGAAGGCGCGTGGGACGAAGATGGCAAAGGCGAATCGATCTGGGACAGGTTCAGCCATACTCCCGGCAAGGTGAGGGGAGGCGTGACCGGCGACGTCGCGTGCGACCAGTACCACCGCTACTCGCAGGACATCGCTCTCGCTAAGAGCCTCAACGTGAAGAGCTACCGGTTTTCGATTTCGTGGCCGCGGATCCAGCCAGGCGGAACCGGCGCTCCCAATATGAAAGGCGTGGATCACTACAGCCGCTTCGTCGATGCTCTGCTGGCAGCCGGAATCCGTCCGTGGTGCACTCTCTACCACTGGGATCTCCCTCAGGCTCTCGAGGAGCGGGGCGGATGGCCGAATCGCGACCTCGCCGGCTACTTTGCGGACTACGCCGGGATTCTGGCGAAGCATCTTGGCGATCGCATTACCGTGTGGGCGCCCTTCAATATGCCCTGGGCGATTGCTTTCATGGGATACGCCGCGGGGACGTTTCCACCGTGCCGCACCAGCTTTCCCGATTTCCTGAAAGCAGCCCACACGTTGGGACTGGCGCAGGGTGAAGCGAACCGCTCGCTGAAGGCGGCATCTTCGAAGGCGACAGTGGGCAGCGCGTATGAAATGGCTCCCGCGTACCCGAGGACCAACTCCGAGGCAGACCGTGCAGCGGCCGCGCGTTATCACGCTATGAATAACGTGTTCTTTCTGGAAGCGGCGATGAAGGGCCGCTATCCGAATGCGTTTCTGGGTGAGCCTCCGTACGACGCGATGGGCTTCAAGGCGGGCGACGAGAAGATTCTCTATGCGCCGCTGGACTGGGTGGGCTTTCATTACTACACACGGCGCGTCGTCTCGGACGCGAGCAACGCGCATTGCTTTGGGGGTGGGTTCAGCGGAACTGAGATCGAGTCGGATAGCGGATGCGCACGCGATCCGTACACGGGAATTCGAGCGACAATGCCCACCGAGGGCCCACTGACCGAATCGGGTCTGGAGGTGTGGCCACGCGGAATCTACGATCTGGCGACGCAGATCTCGGCGGAGTACAAGCACCCGATCATCGAGATCACCGAGAGCGGCTGCGGTTATCTGGACGGACCGGATGAAGAAGAACATGGGCGCGTTCCCGACGGGCGGCGCATTCAGTGGTTCCGGGAAACGCTGGCGGAACTGGCGCGCGCCATCGCGGACGGAGCCCGCGTCCGTGCGTATCATGCCTGGACGTTGCTCGACAACTTCCAGTGGGCAGAGGGATACACCGAGCGGTATGGGCTGATCTACACAGATTTCCGAAACCAGAAACGCACCATCAAGGATTCCGGACACTGGTACGGTCGAGTGGCTGCCGCAAATCGGCTCGATGTCTGAGGCAGCTGCCCAGCTACTCCATCCTGAGCACCTCAGCCGGGTCGATGGACGCAGCACGCCGCGCGGGGATGAGCCCGGCGACGGCGGCAGCGAGGACGAGCGTGAGGATAGCGAGGCCGAGGATCACGGGGTTCACTCCCTTGATCTCATAGAGCTGCGATTCGACATAGCGCACGCAGAAGTAGGCCGCGGGAATCCCGATGGCGAGACCAAGGGCGATCTGGATGATTGCGGCTCGCAGCACCATGGTGACCACGCCGAGACGGCGGGCGCCGAGCGCCATGCGAATGCCGATTTCACTCGTCTGGCGGGCGACGGTGTACGCGGTAACGCCATACAGGCCGATGGTGGCGAGCAGCAGAGCCAGTCCGCCGAATAGCTGGGTGAGACGGGCGATCATGCGCTCGTCGGTGAAGCGGTCGGCGATCTGCTGCTGGAAGGTCTGAAACTTGACGATGGCCAGATTGGGATTGATGGAAGTGAGCGTCTGGCGGGCGATTGTCTCCATCTCGGGCATGGGGCGCTCGGTCTCAACGACGATAGCGCCGGCGTAGAGAGAGGTGTCGGTGTCGATGGGGCCATTGTCAATGCCACCTCGCTGCAGCATGGGAAAGAACGCCATCCGATGGTCTTTCCAGCGCACAGCGGTGTAAGTGGTGTCGTCGACGACGCCGACGATCTGAAACTGCAGAGGATCCTTCGGGTCAGCGAAGCCGATGCGCTTGCCGATGGGATTGGTGCCGGCGGGGAATTCATCCTTCACAAATGTCTGGTTGACGACCACGACAAGCGGCGAGGTGGGTGAGTCCTGCCGCGTAAAAGCGCGGCCGAGCAGCACGCGCGTGCCGACGGAGTCGAAGTACTCGGGCGAGACGCGGACGTGCGAGGCGCCGAAGGTCTTGTTCAGCTGTCCTTCAACCTTGAAGCCGGAGCCCCAGTTGTTGTCTTCCATCGGCGTGTAGCTGGCCCAGGCGACGTGAACGACGCCGGGGATGGCGTGGAAGCGATCGTGGAATTCCTGGTAGAGCGGGCCGAGTTTGGAGGGCAGGTAGCCCGCCGCCTGAGGATTGATGTGGATGATGTAGCGGTTGCGGGCGGCGAGTTTCAGGTCGGAGCCCTGCAGCTTGCTGAGGCTTTGCGCGAAGAGTCCGGCACCGATGAGAAGCACGAGAGAGATCGCGGCCTGGAGGACAACCAGCGAGCGCTGCAGCAGGGGAGCTTTGGCCGTAGTCGTCCGCGAAGTGGAGCGGAGAGCATCGGCGGGCTGTGTGCGCGCCGCGATCCACGCCGGCGCAATCCCAAACAGGATTCCGGTCACGATACACACCCCGCAGGCAAAGAGAAGCACCGGGAGCGAAGGGCTGGCATCGATGGGCACATTCTGTTCGCCGGGGAAGGCCATCAGCAGCAAAGCGCGCGAGCCGAGCCAGGCAATCACGAGTCCGGCGAGGCCGCTGAGCCCGGCGAGCAGAATGCTTTCGGTGAGCAGCTGGCGGATAATGCGGCGGCGCGCTGCGCCGAGTGCAACACGGACGGACATTTCCGCCTTACGGTTCATGCCGCGGACCAGCAGCAGATTGGCGATGTTCGCGCAGGCGATGAGCAGGACGAGAGCAGCGATCCACATGAGCATGTGGAGGTTCGATCGGTACTGCTCCTGGAGGGTCTGGATGCCGGCGCCCGCGGGTGTGAGGACGATGTGCGCCCGCGCGAGAGCGGCTCTCCCTTTGTCGCCGGCGTAAGCAGGATCGGCAGCGACGATTTGGCGGAAGAGGCCGTTGATTTTGGATTGGAGCGGGGCAAGCGCGATGCCGGGCCGAACGCGGCCGATCATGTAGAGCCATTGCACCCTGGGATCCTTGACGTAATCGACGCCGACGATGACTCCCATGGATTGGATGGGCATGTAGTAGTCGGGCGGAGTAGCGGTGAGGCGGTCGCCATAGAAGCCCTGCGGAGCTACCCCCACGATGAGGACGGGTTTGGTGTTGATCCAGAAGGAGGAGCCAACGACGGAGGGGTCGCTCCCGTAATTGTCGTGCCAGTTCTGATAGCTCAGGACAGCGACCATGGGCGCGCCGGGTGTGTCGTCCGAGTCGGCAAACAAGCGGCCGGCTCCAGGACGCAGGCCGAAGGTGCGGAAGTAGTTGCCGGACACAAACTCGCCCATCACGGAGCGGGCGGCTTCCTGCGATCCGTTGCGGCGAACGGTAACGGGGCGGTACGAGAAGCCGGACTCCACGGCGGCCAGATCCTGAAACTCAGGCAGGTTCTTGCGGAGTTGCTGCCAAGTGTTGGTGGAGAAGAGGGAGTAGGAGTCGTTGTCGGGATATCCGCCGCTGTTCACGCAGCAGTCGTCGGTGTTGCCGAGGCGCACGAGGGTGGCGGGATCGGCGACAGGAAGGTTGCGCATGAGGACAGCATTGACGAGCGTGAAGATTGCGGCATTGGCGCCGATACCAAGAGCCAGAGTGAGAATGGCGGTGATGGTGAAGGCGGGGACCTTCCGGAGCTGACGAAAGGAAAAGCGAACATCCTGGATCACGCTCGACATGCGGCTCTCACTGTCGGTGGGGTGGTGGGTACGTCAGCAGCTGTGCGTGCACGCCGGAGGCCACGACGCACTTCGGTAAACCTGCTGTGTTTTCTGTGGTTTCAGACGAGGCTCACGCGCACCGGTGTTCGGAGTGCTGCAGGTGTGTCCGGAAAGGGACAGCGGCCGGAACGCGCCGCGGGTGGTCGAGCCCTCTGCGCGTGGCAGTGGGGTGGGAAGTTGGGGAGGGCTGCAGAGGAGGGGCGGTGCGCTCCGCCGGGGCGGCGGCGGAGCGCATCGGGCTCAGGAGGCGAGTCTTACCGGGTTGCGATCTCTCGCTTCACGAGTGTCGGCAGGCGCGGATCGTTCCAGAGAATGGAGAACGCCGGGTCGGTGTAGACGCTTGCCATGTCGCGGTAGTGGCCCTTCCTGGCTCGCTGCAGGTAGTCGAGGGCTCCTTCGACATTGCCGCGCTTCGCGTAAGCTTTGGCGATCAGGAAGTCGACGACCGCCCGCTGCTCCGGCGTCATGATTTGCGCAGCGATGCCCTGAGAGTCAGCGCTGCTCAGGATGTCAGCGTCGAGCTCGAGGGCTCGGGCGTACTCGGTCATGGCGCGGTCGATCTGCTTCATGCCCATCCACGACTCGGCCAGGTTGAGGTGGGTGACGGCACGCTGCTCATCGAGCGCCAGCGCCTGCTTCAGCGTCTTGACGGCGGGCTTGTATTTGCGCTGGAGGCAGTAGGTCGCGCCCAGATTGTTCAGCGCCTCAACATTGTCGGGCTGGCGCTTGACGGCCTGGGAGAAGGAGCGCCGCGCCTCGTCCATCTCGCCGAGCTTGAGCTGCGCGATGCCCAGCTTGTTGTAGAGGGCGGCGTTTTTGGCGTCGTAGCGCAGGGCCACGATGTACCAGTCAACGGCGGCCGAGTACTGTTCTCTCGCGCGGGCCACGTCGCCTTTGAGCTCATAGGTCTTCGCCGTCTGGCGAGTGCCGTCGGCGGTGGGGGCGGCATCGGGCGGCGCGAGAGCGTCGGCCCGGAGCGGCGCCCGAGCGGCGGCGAGCAGGCTGGCGGTTGCGAGGGTCAGGATCAGGGTCTTCATACGTACCTCCCTGCGGAAGGGTCTGGGGAGGGCCACCAGGCTTCCGCAATCCGACCTGAGTGTTGGCCTTTTTCTGGGCGGCGACAACGCTATGCCTGTTAGCTGCACGTTTTCATGGCCGTTTCCAGGGGGTTCGATCCGGCAAGCCATTTAATTTCAATGTATTGCGGAGGGGTGGACCCCCAGGGTCCAGGGGGGCGATAACCCTGCCGCGGGGGGGTTACATCGGGTTACGCAAAGCGGTTTACGGGTTACAGGGAAACCTGGGGCGAGAACGGGCGTATATAGAGAGCAGCAATTCCAGGACGGATGCCATGGTGACCGCACGCCCGGAAGCGGTCGAGCTTGCCGCTTGGCGCGAGGAACTGCAGGCGGTGCTCGACTCGCCGCAGTTTCTGCACGCGCCCAGCCTGGGGCATCTCTTGTCTTATTTGTGTGAGAAGCGCTTCAGCGGCGACACCAGCCAGGTGAAGGAGTACTCGATTGGGGTGGAGGTCTTCCACCGCGGCGAGGACTTCGACCAGGAAGCGGACTCGATTGTGCGCGTCGGTGTGAATCGCCTGCGGAAGCGGCTGGCGGAGTATTACGCGGGCGAAGGCGCGTCGCATCGGATTCAGATCACCATTCCAGTGGGGCAGTATGTGCCGGAGTTTCGCGCTGCGCCGGAAGCGGATTTTGCCGCGGCGCCGGCGGCCCCGACAGAACCGAAGATGCGGCACTGGGGAGTGTGGGTCGGCGCCATTTTGGTGGTGCTCATCCTCGTGCCTGCGGCGTTCTGGTTCGGAGGGCGGCGGCCGGAGCGGATGCCTGTTTCGAGCGCGCGCCAGCCGCAGGCGAACTCGGCCGACCTGCTGGTGGGGCTGCCGCCGGGCGATGAGGTGCGGATCCTGGCGGGATCGGCGCGCAGCCTGGTGGATCATGCGGGCAAGCTGTGGAGCGCGGACACGAACTTCAGCGGCGGAGCGGCGGTGCGGAACGAGGCGCGAAGGATCGCGCGCACGCAGGAACCGGCGTTTTACCGCACCAGCCGCGTGGGGCAGTTCCGGTATGACATTCCGCTGAAGCCGGGCGTGTATGAGTTGCGCCTGCATTTCGCAGAGACGATCTACGGAGCGGAGAACACCGGCGTGGGCGGCGAGGGCAGCCGGCTGCTGACGGTGCGGGCGAACGGCAAGCCGCTGCTGGAGCACTTCGACGTCTTCGCGGATGCGGGAGGCGGCGACATTGCGGATGTGCGGGTCTTTCCGGATGTGCAACGGGCGAGCGACGGCAAACTGCATCTGGAATTCGCGGGCGAAGCGGGCGGCGAGGCAACGGTATCGGCGGTGGAGATCCTGCCTGGCGTGCCGGGGCGGATGCGGCCGGTCCGCGTGCTGGCGCGGCAGACTCCGTACTACTCGAATGACAGCCAGTGGTGGAGTCCCGACAACTATTTTGAAGGCGGACAGCTGGCGACCTATGCCGAACCGGTGAGCGGGACCGACGACGCGGAGATGTACGAGACGGAGCGCTGGGGGAATTTCTCGTATGCGATTCCGGCGTCGCCAGGGCGGTATACGTTGGTGCTGCACTTTGCGGCGCGGCATCACGGATGGGATCAGCCGCCGGGCGGCGCAGCGCAGCCGGTGGAGCACGTGTTCAATGTGTTCTGCAACGGGCGCGCGATTCTCGCGAACTTCGATCTGGCGCGCGAGGCGCAGCACGGTGATGTGGTGGTGCGGCGGGTGGCGGGCGTGACGCCGAATGCGCAGGGGAAGATTCTGCTGGCGTTTGTGCCGGTACGCGGGTATGCAACGGTGACGGCGATTGAGGTGGTGGCGCAGTAGAGGCGGTTGACTGGCCGCCTCAGCCGAGCCGATCAGTAATGTTTCACTACAGCCTCAGGAGCGGGACCCTTTTTCCCGCCGAGGAGCCAGTCCAGAGGCTTGCGGATATCCTCTTCGCGCGCCTGGCCGAGCACGCGCGCTACGACATCACCTTGTTCGTCGAGGATTAAGGTAGCGGGAAGCACATTGCCCAGATCGGCGCGTTCGAGCATATCGAGGTTAGCGCCCAGCCAAATCTCCATGTTGAGGTGATTCGCCGTGACAAACTTTCCCACGACCGCGCGATTCTTCCACTCGTCGGCCGAGGCGGCTACAAAACGAACCTTCTTTTCGCCGTATTCTCCGCTCAGGCGCGTGAGCATCGGCAGCTCTTCGCGACAGGGTCCGCACCATGTCGCCCAGAAGTTGACCACGGAAATCGATCCCCGCAGCTCTGCGATCTTGTGGGTCTTTCCCGATTGATCGGACAGTTCGAGGTTCGGCGCACGTTTGGCATGGGCCCACGGCACGAGGCAGCAGACGGCGAGGGCAGTAAGAATGGTAGCCGAGAGTTTCATGCGTGGTTGAGACTGGGTACTCCCATGTCTCCAACGACGAGAGACATGGGGCACCCGGATTTGTTGGTCCCTGCTCAGAAGCGGTGGGTCCAGCCGGCAAGCCAGACGTACTGCGCAAAGGCGGCATCGCCGTGGGTTCCGTAGACCGAATCGGGATAACTGGTCGTGCGATCGCGATGCACGGCCTTATACACACCGGCCTGCAGGAGATTGGTCCCGTGCGCGTACTCGATTCCAGGGCCGAGCGTCACCGCGTATCCAGGGCGGCGAAAGCCATCGTTGCTAACCGGAAAAAGATTCCTCGCCGGCACTCCTTCCCAACGCGGACCGAAGGTCGCTCCGATTCCGTGCTCGTGCCAAACGGGAAGAATCACTCCGGCTTCCATCAGGTACTGGTCCGAGATAGCCGCGTAGTTATTGAGGGGCTGCTTTGGGTTCAGAGTAGCGCCACGCTGCACGCCGTTTGTGCCTCCCTGGGTTGCGATGTAGTCGCCGTCCCAGTAGGCGATCATCGATTTTCCGGCCTGGCTGTAGCCGGACCACTGCATCAGCATGCCCCAGCCGCCGTTGCCAGGCTGAATCGAGTAGTCTACCGGCGCGGTGACGAGGGTGGCGGCGCCTGTTCCGGTGGTGTTCGTATTGACTGTGTTCGTTACGTCATCATTGCCCGTCGGCGTCATAACGCCCAGTCCGAGCGAGAGGTTGGCTTTGGGATAGTGCAGAGGATTGCGGAGCCAGCTATTGATGCCGAGAATGGTGTCGCCGACGCCGGAGGCCTGGTACTTGATGGGTGAGTTTTGCGTCTTGCGCGAAGCGAAGAGGAACGGCGCATCCACCTCGACGCTGATGCGCGGCGTCCACTGATACGTGAGGTTCGCGGTGATCAAATTAATGCGATTCTCCACCTGGTTGTGGGCCTGCGCACGATAACCCTGATACACGTCGCCAACGTAATGCTGAAACGAGAACTGATGGCGTTCCCCAATGGTGATCTGAAAATGTCCGGGCAAGAGAATGCCACCCTGGCCCGCAGGCAGTCCGCCTTCAGGCGATCGCGCGAGAATGCAGCCCTGCGCCGATGCGGTTCGGATGCTGAGCATGAGAAGAACAGCGGCTGCGATAATACCGGCGGCTTTGAGATGTCCTTTTACGGTACGGGTGGAGAGGTGGTAGAGACACACGGAGTGCGGCACACGGCTGGGCATGCGGATGACCTCAACTGAAATTTGGATCTGATGCGCAGGCCGGAACTTCTGGGGCCAAACTGGGGTTTTACCGGTCTCCGGTCCGAAGCGCGATCCCGATAACCTTACAGGCACTCGGGAATCAGCGCATCGGGCACTGTGTGGAGCGGACGCTCAGACTTTCGATGTAGAACGGATCGCCGGGCGCCATACGCTGGAGACGTGTCCGGAAAGGCACAGCGGTACAGTGTCCTTCAGATGTTTGGCAGCAGGTCGAAGTACTCCTCATCCTCATTGCTGCCGCCCTCTCCGTGGCCGACGAGCTTCTCCGATTCGACGAATTCGATCCGCTCGATCCACTTCACCATTTTGTAGCCAAGCTGATTCTCGACACGCAGCCGCAGCGGAGCGCCGTAAGTGACGGGCAGGGGCTGACCGTTCATTTCCCACGCAAGCATGCGCTCCGGCTTGATGGCGTTGTAGAGGCTCTGCGTGTCGTAATACAAGCCGCCGCCCATGGGTGTCGGGCCGAAGGAATAAAAGACGATGGTTCCCGCGCCTGGCTTCGGTCGCACATACTCGATCACTTTGCGCAGGGGAACGCCGCGCCACTGCGCGATGCCGCTCCAGCCCTGAATGCAGTGATGCATGGTGATGGTTTGTTCCTCGCCGAGGGCGCGGAGCTGATCGAGCGAAAGCTCAACAGGATTCTCGACCATGCCGCCGATTTTGAGCCGGTAGTCCCTGAAGCCGCCGGCCTCGAGCCGCTTCCAGTCGTCGCGCACCGGGAGCTTGCCGTTCGGCCAGAAGTAAGGCGAGATCTGATCTTTGGTATAGCGCTGGCGGGGCGAAAGACGCCCCAGCGTGATCAGCTTCAGCGGGTCGGTGAGGGTCTTCGAGATGTGCTGCAGGCCGCGCGGGAAGTACCACGATATGTAATGAGCGGCGATCCAGGAAAGGATGACCAGCGCAATGCCGATGAAGCCGAGGACCATGCCGGAAGGGCTGGTGTTGTCCGTCCCGAGCACGATGTGGTTCATGTTGCGGGGGAATCCGGTGATGGCCACGAGTGTGACATGGGCGGCGATGAAGTAGACGAAGCCGAGCATCACGATGAAGTGGATGGAGCGGGCTCCCTGGCGGCCGCCGAAGAGGCGTACGTAACGCGGAAACCGGTTGACGAGCGCCGGCGACATGGCCATCCCGGTGAGGATGGCCAGAGGCGCCATGATGAAGATGGTGGAGAAATAGACCAGCTGCTGGAGGGCGTTGTAACCGTAGAAACCGTTCGGCTCCGGCGGCAGATGGAAATTGGCGTAGTAGACGAAGGTGTTCCAGGCCTGCACGAAGACTCCCCAGGATGTGGGTATGAGGCGCGCCCACTGATCGCTGGTGAGGAGTCCGCAGACAAAGAAGACGCCGGTCAGCACGAAGCCGTAAACATTGAGAAAGTGCCAGCAGCGGCCGATGCCAATGGTATGGCTGTATCCGGGCGTGCCAATGAGCGGCGAGATGTAGCGGTTGTCGTCCTTGGCGATCCAGAGGCGGTCTTTGGGCACTTTGAGGGGCGTGAAGCGGATCCACTCACTGCCCGGGGTGCAGCCATCGTTGAAATAGAGCCGCGGATGATCCATGACGATGGACAGGCCGCTGCGGATGAGCATGAAGGTGAAAAAGAGATTGAAGAAGTGCGCCCAGCGGATCCAGGCCGGGAATCCGTGAGGTCCGGTGGCGGCTCCGGGAATGGCCGCGACATTCGGCGCGATAAACGGCATGCCGTGGAACTGCCCCTCGACCCAGGCAATGGTCAGCGGGATCAGAACAACGACGAGGACGATGGCGAGAGCGGAAGGACGAATCCAGATTCTGAACCGGCGATCTGCAGGATAGTAGACGGCGCGCTCAGCGTCGGACATTGGAACCATGGCAAGCTCCGGAGGGAATTCGCGCGAGGGGCGATTATAGGATGCCGCTGTGCGGAGGGGCAATGAAGGTTCACTTCGCTGACGACCGCAGCGCAGGCGGAGTTGTACCAGGGGCAGCGCTGGGGAATTTCTCACAGGCGATTCCGGCCGCTCCGGGGCGACGGTGACCGGAATTGCGTTGGTGGCGCAGCTGGGCAGGGGCTGCTCCGCCGCGGCAGGTACCGCGAATAACTAACACCTATCTTGGCGCAACTTCCTAATATCTTTTGCGCACGAGTCATGATAGGTTGCCGCCATGTCCCCCCAACAACTGTGTTCCCGCTGCGGCACCCGAATGGTGGCCGGGTTTTGTCCGGCATGCGGAAGCAGCGTGATCCCGGCATCCGTACAGCGACCGAGCGTATCGCCGCTGCGAAAGGTTCGCATAATAACCACTGCTGTTGGGCTGGGAAATCTGCTTCTGATCCTTCTTGTGGCTGTTCACCACCGGGTTCCTGCGCAATCGGCGCCTCGCAATGTGGCGGCACAGGCGCGATGGCCTGTCCATCAGGGGCCTGTAGCACAGCTGGCTGAATTACATGGACACGGAACCATTTATCTGGTGCAGCTAACTCCTCATAGGGCAGCTTATTCTGCAAATGATCTGGCGACCTGGCTGCGCACGCGCTACGGCCTGGATGCTCGTACGCTGCCGCCGGAGCCGCTGCCGAAGCCGACGTGGCATGGGTGGCGGCGCCAGCATATGGCGGAAACGATCTATGCGGAGATCCGGCGCGCGCATCCGGCGCTGGCGACCGATCAAAATGCATACCTGATCGGGCTGACGGACGCGGACATGTATTCCGTGGGAGAACGGTGGTCTTCAACCTTTACGGAGAGGTATGGGCAGGCGGCGATCATCTCTTCGGCGCTGCTGGAAGATGGACAGGGATGGTGGGGCCGGGCGGCAGATCAGAAGGCGGAGCAGGCGAATGTGCAGGCGCGGATGCGGCGCGTGCTGCTGAAGGACGTGGCGCTGCTCTACTGGCATCTGCCGGTGAACAACGATCCGAGCAGTTTGCTGCATCAGCCCGAAGATCCGGACCTGCCGACGGAAGACATTTATGAATCGGACCTGGACCCGGCGGCAAGCCGCTGGGGACAGCTGGAGGGCGAGCCGTGCCTGTACTTCTGGTATTCGGCAAAAACCGGCCTGCAGATTACGCCCTGGCGCCTGATCGGCAGCTGTTCAATTCCGACACCGCAGCAAAACGAGTCGACGGAATTGTTCGAGGTGGATCTGCGGCTGGGAACGATGGTCGACCGCCGCACGGATGTTTGGATTCCCGGAGAGGTACCGATCGCGTTCGAACGGGCGCTGCGTCCGGGATGGAAAGGAGGCAGCAATCCATTTGGGGCGAGCGGTACTGACAGTTATGACGGGTTCCTGGCGTCGGCAGACAACATTTTTATCTCGGTAGTGGGGGATGACGGCGGACGATTTCAACTGGTCCGCGACCCCATCTGGCTCTCCTGGCTGTCGCTGACGAAGTATGTGGACACTGAATACTCCGGCCAGCTTTACGAAATGCGCTGGCGCACCAGCCCTTATCCTCACTACGATCTGCGGCGGTTCGACGGGGAGATCGCCGCGTATCTGCCCTGCGATACACCAACGCCGACGTACTGCTATCTGAATGGAGTGACGGAGGCCGGCGGTCAGCAGCTGAAATTTGACCGCGGCTTCGACCGGCGCCTGCTGCAGCTGACCTCTTCGACCAGCGGCTGGCTCAAGGTGGATTACGAGACCGGGCCGCAGATTGAAGGCCTCGAGGACAGCCGGGGGCACACGGTGCGCTACGGCTACAACGCGCAGAACCAGCTCACGAGCGTGAAGTACTCGAGCGGCGAGACGCTTCTGTTCGAGTACGACGATGCGAACGAGCTGACTGCATTCAGCGCGGCGCCGGATGACAAGACGAAACCAAAGGTGCTGCTGCGCTGCGAGTATCAGAACGGACTGCTGACACGCCAGGTGCTGGCGGACGGAAGCGCGTACCTGTACAAGTACGGGCCGATGGATGATCACCAGGCGCGCACAGCGACGGTGGATGCGCCAGACGGCGAGGTCTACACGATTCGACGCTATGGGGATTCGTCGCTTATCTGGAAAACGAAAGCGTCAGCGGAAAAGGCGGCGATTGGCGGGGTAAACACGCCAGCTCCTTAATGGGCACTCAGCGGCTGGTTGCGCCGCAGGCTACGAGCTCATACCACGGGATTCGCAGTGCTCCCCGATGCAGCGCGAGACAAACGATCTCGCCCTGGCGGGCTGCGTAGTAGGTTGCCGCGCTGACCTTCATCTGATTTTCGACGGTCTCATACGGGCCCCAGGGCTCCAGCTCGAGATAGTAGCTCGTGCTCTTACCGTGAACCACGTGGCCGCCCAGCACCTGGGCGGTGTAGGATTGCGGCGCGGATTTGTCCGCTGCGGTGTCGACGCCTGCGGCCAGGCCCCATCCGTAGAATCCACTCAGGACAACTAATCCCACGAGAGTGCCGGCCAGCCGCGGACTCCGGCGAGCGCCCGGGTAGTACAGCACCAGCAATACCAGCGCCCCGATTCCAATGAAGGGCAGCAACATCTGGGTCGAGATGAAGTTCACATCGGCTGCGCCCATCAGCAGGCCGAATCCGGAGATCATGAGCAGAGGGCTCACGTCTCCGCGAGGGTCACTCTTCGCCTTGAAAACTCCATAGAGCAGCGGCTGCCGGTAAAGCACGTAAGCGGCGGCTACTGGAGCCAGCGCCAGGATCAGCATCGCCGCGAGACGGTACTGAGGGGGACCCCAAACGAAGCCCGCTGCGGCTGCGCCGTCAATCACCCAGGCAGCAATGTTCATGCGTTTCGCCCTGGAGAGCGCGTCGCGCCGCTCCTGCGGCGTCGCACCAAGCTCCTGATCCGCATCAATTTCGCTGAGAAGCTGCTCGCGGTCTCGAGCGTCCAGGTCGGTGAGGCCGGCAAACCACTCGCGCAAGCTGTCGTCCGTGGCATAGCTCATCAGCGAGATTTTTCGCGCCCCATTCTTCAGGAAGATCACGCGGAAGGACTGGTAGCGGCCCTGGCAGGTGCGGTAACCCTCTACGTCACCGCGGTCGAACTCCTGCGTCCGAAGCGCTCCCTGCACCAGCACGCGCGTTCCATCGATAATCAGCCGCGAGCGCAGCGCCAGCATAGCCAGGTACAGGGCCGAAGCCGCAAATGCCGCCGGGAAAATGATGGCCGTGGCAGGGTGTGGATCGTCCGCACCGATAACGAGAGATAAGGCGGCTACGGCGCCACACACCACAGCAAAAATCAGGTAAGCGGTTTTCTGTCCCGTCCGCAATCCGTACTCGTGCCGTCCTGCCACCATCTGCCCAACCGAGCCCATCCGCCGCCTCCGATTTCTCCGGGTTGTATCACAGGAACTGCTGGTTTCCAAGACAATGCTGTGGTATCTCGCAAGTGCGTCGGCGATGGATGACGCGGGGATGTACGAGACGCAACGCTGGGGGGATTTCTCGCGGGCGATTCCGGCCTCTCGATAGCTTTATAGAATGGCTGCGGAGGCGTCGCATGTTGCGCTCTCTTCCCCTGCTCCGATCACGCGTCCTGCTGGCCCTGGCTGGATGGTTTGTTTTTGCCGGATGTGTGGGGGCGCAGCAGACGTCGCAGCCGAAGCTATCGGGAACGTATGCGGTGGGGCGGAGTCTGCTGTACTGCATCGATGCTCGGCGCACCGATCCGGTGGCGGAAGACCCGACGACGAAGCGCGAGTTCATGGTCATCGCGTGGTATCCCGCGCAGCGCACAGCCGGCGCCAGGTATGCGGCGTGGATGCCCGAGCCGTGGGCTTCGAGCGAGACGGATCTTCTCTACTACCATCGGCGGCATTCCGATGCTCCGCTGACACGAGAGGAGGCGGAGCATGCGATTCACGATCCGGTGAGCCAATCGGTCGCGAACGCGAGAATGGCGAGAAGCGGGCGGCGCTGGCCGGTTCTGCTGTTTGCTCCGGGCGCGGGCGTGAACACCGCCTTCTACAGCGCTTTCAGCGAAGACCTGGCAAGTCGCGGATACGTGGTGTTTGGAATCGAGCCGACCGGCTGGGTGGGGACAACGTTTCCTGACGGCCACAAGAGCCCCTTTTCGAAGAAGCGCTCCGATGAAACAGCGTGGATTACCGGAACGGCTTTCCCGCTGTGGGCGGCGGACCTGCGCTTCATGCTCGACCAGGTTTCCACGTGGAACGGTGACAGGCGCAGCCTGTTGTTTCGTCGACTCGATCTGACGAGGGTGGGCGCGTTCGGACATTCGTTCGGCGGAACGGCTTCGATCCTGGCGGCGCTCGACGACGCGCGCATCAGAGCCGTCGTGAACCTCGATGGTTCTCCGTTTGACGTTCTGGCGACGAGAGCTTTTTCAAAGCCGCTGATGGTGATCAAACACGACGTTGCGCCGCAGTACGCGCAATTGCCTCCGGACGAACACGGCAAAGCAGTGCAGGCCAGGGTGGAGGAGGAACTCTCGTCGCTGTATCTGAAAGGCAGCCCGGGGGTGCGGGTGGACATTGCCAACGCGCAGCACATGACCTTCAGCGATATGGCTTTTCGGAGCACATGGGCCGATGCGGGGCGGCGGTATGGAGCCGATGATGCGGCGGACGGAGCAGCAACAGTGGTGGTGATTCGGCAGTATATTGGCGCGTTCTTTGATAAGTTTCTGCTGGGCCGGGATTCTCCGGTGCTGAGCGTTGCGCCTGCAAAGCGTGGCATTGCGAGTGTGCGGTGGACGGCCGAACCGCAGTGAGCGGAAGTGATGGAGTCTGGCAGCAGTTACGGTTATACTCCCGGCCATGAGACAGGTCGGCGTTATCATGTTCGGGCTGCTCCTGGCGTTCGCCGCTGGATCAGTGACAGGCCAGACTGGCTCCTCTATCGAAACGCCGAACGATACTCAAATCCTGTTTCTGGGCACGGCCGGCGGGCCACCCCTGCGCCTCGACCGATCGGAACCATCCACTTTGCTCATTGTGGATGGCCGCCCCTATCTGATTGACTGCGGCATCGGCACGATGCGCCGCATGCTGCAGGCCGGCGTGCAGTCAGAACAGATCAAAACGATCTTCTTCACGCATCTTCATTCCGATCACGACCTCGGGCTGGCGGATGTGATGGCAAACGACTACTTTCGCCTGGGTTTGGCCCGCTCAGCTCCATCGATTCATATTTACGGGCCGCCACAAACGAAAGAGCTTGTTGACGCGGCGTTTCGCTACATCAGCATCACCGTCCGGCCTTTCGCCTCTGAAAACCGTTCGGATTTTCCTGTGAGGAATGGCGAATTCGCCAGTCCGTTCGCCGCGCACGAGATCGATCATGAAGGCGTGGTTTTTCAGGACGACAAGATTCGGGTCGTCGCTGTCGAGAACACTCATTACGCGCTCATGCCTGCGGAGGATCGCAAGCATCTGAAATCTTTTTCTTATCGATTCGAAACGCCGCACGGCGTAATTGTTTTCACCGGAGATACTGCTCCGAGCGATGCTGTGGCGCGGCTGGCAAAAGACGCTGATGTGCTCCTGGCGGAAGTCTCGTATCGAGATGCTGCAGATCTGGATCAGACCGTGAACGCTATGGCCGCCATAACCCACGCGACGCCGGAGCGTTCCAAAACATTCCGCGCACACTTCCTGTTCGAGCATCTCGACGCGCAGGCCGTCGGAGAGCTTGCCTCCAAGGCGCAGGTCAAATCGGTGCTGCTCTACCACTACAACCCCGCAAATAAGGCAGACGAAGAAGCGTTCGTAAGTGGCGTTAAGAGCTACTTCTCTGGCCCGGTGTTCGCTCCCGCCGACCTGGATCGGTATTGCCTCGCGTCCGCGGAAAAGCCGGGCAATTCCCTGCGGCGCTGTGCTGACTCGTCCCGTGATTCAAATCCGAGATGACGCGCATGATCGTGACCGCCGCATTGGAGCGTTGCTTCAAGGCAGATTGAAGTTCTGGGTGCAGCAATCTGAACCAAGGCAGACCGGCGGCGGATTTCTGCATCCCTGGTGAGGGAATGCAGAAATCTTCTCTTCACCCAATGACGCGGGCGCTGGCGGCGGTCGGCGCTGGCGCACTGATTGTGGGCGCGGGATCGCTGGCGATGGATCTCTTCGGCCCTTCGCTTCCCTATCGCATGCCCGATGCGATGGACTGCGCGCTCGATTCAGACGAATTCCTGCGCTTCCTGAGCATCGTGACGGATGGCACGATCCGGCGGTGCCGGATCGCGCGGCTGCGCAATGGTGCGGAGTTCTATCCGGCGGAGATAGGAGCGATCCGCGCGGCGCAGAGGAGCGTGAACCTGGAGTACTACGAGTTCTCTCCGGGCGAGGTCGCGGCGGCGGTACTCGACGCGCTGGTGGAGCGTGCCCGGGCCGGCGTGGAAGTGCGGGTGATCGTCGATGCGGCGGGCAGCTTCGGAACGCCGTCGTCGTTTTTTGACCGGCTGCGCGCGGCGGGGGGACAGATGCGCTGGTACAACCCCTTTCGCGTGCAGACCTGGCAGAGGGTGAACAACCGCACGCACCGCAAGCTGATGACCATCGACGGCACGACGGGTTTTATCGGCGGCGCGGGGATTGCGGACAGATGGCTGACCGGCACGCGAACGTCGCCGCCGTGGCGCGATACGGTGTTTCGTCTGGAAGGGGATATGGTTGCGGGACTGGTGTCCTCGTTTTCAGAGAACTGGCTGGAGTGCGCGGGAGAAATCCTCTCGGGGTCGAAGCAGTTCGGGCTGACGGCGGCGGACGAGGGGCCACGGGGATTTGTCGTGATCAGCACGCCGCACGGGGGCGGCACGCAGGCGCGGATTCTGTTTCAGGCGCTGATCCAGAGCGCGCGGAAAAGCATCCGCATCACGACGCCATATTTCCTGCCGGATCACAGCGCGCGGCGGGCGCTGGCGGAGGCCGCCCGGCGCGGCGTGGAGGTGCAGATCCTGACGGCGGGGCCGCACATCGACCATCCGATGGTGCGCAAGCTGAGCCGCGACAGCAGTCGGCGATTGCTGGAAGCCGGGGCGGAACTGTTCGAGTACCAGCCGGCGATGATCCACGCGAAGCTGATGACCGTGGATGAGCAGTGGAGCGTGGTGGGGTCGGCGAACTTCGACCATCGCTCGTTCGCGCTGAATGACGAGGTGAACCTGGCGGTGCTGGACAGCGCACTGGCGGCTACGATCGAGGGGGACTTCCGGGATGATTTGCGGGAGAGCCAGCGGCTGACGCTGCAGATGCTGGGGAAGCGCACGGCGCTGCAACGCGAGGTGGAGGTGGTGGAGGAAGCGGTGCAGCGGGAGAGCTAGGCGGTATCGCGGGCAGTTACGTGCGGGTTTGGATGGAGTCGAAGATGTGCTTGCGATCACATCGGCTCTGGGGAAATGGATCGAAACTTAGCTGGATTCGAAATCTCCTTTCGATCTCCTCGCTTTGCGCCTCCCGCCTGGTCCTGAGGCAGAGCGTCGCTACCTGCGCGACTCATGCGGTCGCCGGGGGAGGCCCGTATGCCATCCACTGCATCGGATTCCCATTTCCACGATTCGTGGCGCCGATTCGCGGGAGCCTCTGCGTGCTCTCTGGCGATCGTGTTCCTCGCGGCACCGCTGTGCGGACAGGGTGCGCCGGCCTCCGGAGGATCAGAAAGACTGGGCACGCTGGATGAGGTCACGACGTCTGACCGCTCGTCCGCCAGCACCGAGAGCGAAATGCAACTCGCAGGCGCTTACCTGACAGGCAAGGGCGAGCCAAAGGATCCAGCACGGGCCGCGTACTGGTACCGAAAAGCTGCTGACCGGGGCAATCAGGATGCGCAGAACGAACTCGGCTATCTGTACATGTCCGGAACCGGTGTCCCTCACGATGAGATGGAGGCGTCGAAGTGGTTCGCTCGCGCGATGGGAGGAGGCTCGCAGGAGGCGAAGCTCAACCTGGCTCTTCTGTATCTGAAAGGCGATGGCAGGCTCCGGGATGTGAATCTGGGGACCGATCTGCTGCGGCAACTCGCAGAGAAAGGAAATGCGCACGCGGAGGACATCCTGGGCGTTCTGTACCTGTCGGGCTATGGCGTTCAGCACGATCGGAAGATGGCGGAGACGTGGTTCGCGCGCGCGGCCAAAGGCAAGAACCCGGAGGGCGAGTATGAGAGGGGCAACTTGTACTTCATCGGACCGGATCACGAACACGATCTTCGGAAAGCGGCGAAGTTCCTGAGGCGCTCGGCTCGCGCAGGCTATGTGCCTGCGATGTACATGCTGGGCGTTCTGCTTCTCGCCCATCCTGAGGTTGTGCGGCAGCGAGAGGACGAACCGATCGAGATGCTGCGGCGCGCGGCCGAAGCAGGAGCGTGGCAGGCGTCGGCGCGACTGGGACGGCTGGCGCGCGACGGACGGGAAAGGCCGCGGGACTTAGCAGAAGCCTTTCGCTGGTTTCTGATCGAGGAGAAACAGGGCGGGCAGGAAGCGGAGCCGTACGCGCGCGCGGACCTGGCCGGGTGCCGGCAGGCGCTGAGCGCGGGGCAACAGGATGAGGAACTGCGCAGGGCGGACGACTGGATTGCACAGCACCGCGAAACGGTTCTGTACATGCTCCATGACGGCGCGAACATTCCCCTTCATGCAACGTATGTCATCGAGGTGGGCGGCGCGGACTGACGCGCAGCAGAAACCGCGGGTCCTCCATTTCAGCGGTCAACACGCCATTGCCGGGCCCAGCACCTACTGCGAACAATTGCCTACCGTATCTCCGATAGCGAGGTGCGCCGCGGCCGCGTTCTGATCAATCGAGATATTGTGGCCCTGGTGGCACATCGTCAGTTTCTGGAGCGTGCCCGCAAACGTCACAACCGAGAAAGAGGGCACCGTGTAGGTGAATGTGCCGGGGCGCGCATCGACGGGCGTTTGCTGCTCCAGCGACTGTGTTGCCGAGGTGATCCAGGGCGTCAGCTGATCAGAGATGATTCCGTTGATGGCGAACGATTGGGTAATCGGCAGGGTGGTGTCGTTGACTGCGACGATCGCGAACCTGCCGGAGATCGGGTCCATGAAGCCGGACAGACCCAGTGGACTGGTGTTGAGCGGAACATCGACGCGGATATCGCCAGGGCGAACGAATTTGCTGAACTGAGCCATGACGTAGGCGCGCGGTTGCAGTACTCCCGCGGCGTTGAGCAGACCATTCGCATTTCCGATGGTCTTCCACCAGATGTAAGCGCTCATGTTGCCGACGGTGAGGGTATCGCTGATCTGCTGGCCGGTGTCGACCGCAGCGTTGATCGACTGATTATTCACCAGGTATTCCGTCATCCAGGTGTGTTTGCCGAGCGAGTGCGCCAGCGGGTAATCCTGAATGCCCGCTCCGTAGAGATGCCCTCCGATGTACGCCACATTCGCGGCAGCGGCCGGGTCTCTGAGCGTTGGATTCGAGAGAGTCTGGTCGTAGTGGAACGACTCCGGCATCAGCATCGGCGTGTTCACTCCGCTGGCAAAATTGCGGAAGAAGTCATCGAGCTGCGATGCGTTCCATCGGCACGATTCGTAGGTGGCCGTGAAGTCCGGTTCGTTTTGGAGGGACAGCACATCGACCTTTGCTCCGTTGGCTGCCATGACGTCAGTGAAGTTGTTGAAATACGCGACCAGATTCGGATACTGCGAGGAAATCACCGAACCCCCGTTCACCAGGCTGTTGTTGTCTTTCATGGAAGCCGGCGGCGTCCACGGCGTGGCCAGAATCCTGGCGCCGTGCTGTTTGGCCTTCTGGCCGTCCAGAATCTGATCGGTCCAGTTGCCATCGGGGGCAATGCGCAGCCGGATCAGCGTGAGGCCCATCTGGTTGGCTTGCGTACCGTACAAGGCATCCATATTCGCGTCGGTCAGCGGATCGAGACCGGCATCGAGGAAGACGGCGCCAGCGCCGAAACCATCGATGGTCTGATGGATCACGCTGCCGTTAATCATTGCTTGTGTCGGCGGCACCGGGCTGGTATTTACAACCCCGTAAACTGCCATGCTGAAGTCGCGCGCGCTGGTTCCGTTGATCCAGGAACGATTTCGATAAGCCGCGCCCCCTGGATACGTATCACTGATCGTGCGAAACCAGCTCAGGGGCGTGGTTCCGCTCACCCCGCCCAGTTCGAATGCGTACATGTGCCCCGCAATCAGCAGGGCCTGGTCGGCTCCGTCAAAGTCGAGCCGCAGCAATCCGTTCGGCTGGGTTGTGTAACTGATGGGAGCCCCAGGCCACCACCGAGGAGGCTGAAATTCGGCGAGTAGGAACTGGGATTGGGGGCAACACGTCCGCCGAGATCGTACAGATTGAGGGTAACGGTCGCCGTCGAAGATGTGCCCGTGCCCCCGCCGACGTATAAATAAACCGTTTGCAGCGAATAATTGTCCGGCCCGGGCACTGTAAACGTCTCGGCAATGCTCGTTGCCGCGCCAAAACTTTCACCGACGATCGACTGCGCGGCTGGATTTGTCACGGTTTGGATCAGCGGAGTGGCGGGCCAGCTGGTCGCACCCGGCCCGGTATTCTGTGTGATGGTGACGCCCGCAAACGCAGGATACGCTCCCAGCAACATGAAGAGTGCTGACGCAGCAATAAGTTCGCGCCTCATACTTTGTTCTCCTTTGCGAGCGGCCGAAAATGGGTCAACAAAAGTTTGTTGGCTTTGCGCGACAAGACTTGCCGGCGAAGCAGCATTTCTTTCCTGGACTACGCCTTGCGTTTTGGGCTCTTGCGGGGACTTTCCGGAGTGGCGGCGTACGACAAAATTCGTGACCCGAACTATAGGAGGGCCTCGTATGCGCTGTCAAGAGCGCCTCGCCTCCGAAATCCTCTTGTGAGATGTCGCCGAGAGGAGCCTAATCCAGCTCGCGAAGGCGGCGGGTTACGTCCTGCATAGCGCGGGTGAGGCGGAGGACCTCGTCCATATGGGCGGCGCGCTCGGCCTGGTCGATTGCGGTGCGGAGGCGGCGCTGCTCCTGCTCGAGCGCCGAGCAGCGGATGGCGTGGACGGCGGAGTCGACCTGCTCAGGGTCGGGGTCGGTGTCGTGGATGGAGACGAAGATGCCGGCGAGGGTCTGGCGCTGCTCTTCGGTTTGCAATGCGGCGAGGGCGTCCGAACCGTCAGCCCGGGCGCGCAGCAGTTCGATGATGGCGCGGACGTCGGGGCGCATCGTGGCCAGTTCCTGCTCGTGCTGGTGCCAGGCGCCTTCGGCGACAAGGTAGGCCTCGGTGGATCGCGGCGCGGAGAAGGCGAGGAGCAGGATTTTCTCGGAGTGAGTGAGGCTCTGGTCGTGCGCGGCGATGTGGTCGCGACGGCGGACGGCTGCGTCTTTGAGTTCCGCGCGGACCAGAGTGGAGTCGATGCCGAGCGCCTGAGCGGCGTCGTTGGCGAAGGCGTCGCGGGCGATGCGGCTGGGAATGCGGCGGATGTGGGGCAGCAGGAAATTGAGGGCCTCGGTCTTGCCTTTGGGATCGCGGCCGGGGAATAGCTGGCGGGCGCGATCGATGAGCCACGACTGGTAGGTGGGCGAGGCGCGCAGGGCCTGGGCGTAGGCGCGGGCTCCGCGGTCGCGCACGTAGCGGTCGGGGTCAAGGCCGCCTTCGAGGGTGAGCACCTGCACGTCGAAGCCTTCCTCGGTGAGCAGGGCGATGGACTTTTCGGCAGCATTGCCGCCGGCGGTGTCGGGATCGAAGTTGACGATGACCTTGCCGGCGTAGCGGCGCAGGAGGCGGACCTGGTGCTCGGTGAAGGCGGTGCCGCTGGTGGCGATGACGTTGGGGATTCCGGCGAGGAAGACGGAGATGCAGTCCATCTGGCCTTCGACGAGGACGGCGCCGCCATCGTTGCGGATCGCCTGGCGGGCCTTGTCGAGATTAAAAAGCACCTGGCCTTTGGAGTAGAGCGGGGTCTCCGGGGAGTTGAGGTACTTGGGGCCGGCCTTGTCGCCGGATTCGAGCGTACGGGCGGTGAAGGCGATGACGCGGCCGCCTTCGTTGGCGATGGGGAACATGACGCGCTTGCGGAAGCGGGCGTAGAGGGGGCCGGGCGAGCCGTCTTCCTGCTCTTTCCAGGAGAAGAGGCCGGAGAGGCGGAGGGTTTCGGTGTCGGCCACGGGTTCGAGGCGGGCGCGCAGGGCGTGGAAATTGTCGGGGGCGTAGCCGATACGGAATTTGGCGATGCCTTCGGGGCTGAGTCCGCGGCCGGAGAGGTATTCGCGGGCCAGAGCGCCTTCGGCGGAGCGCAGCTGCTCTTCGAACCAGACTGTGGCAAGCTCATGAATCTCCAGCAGCTTAGCGCGCTGGCGGTGCTCAGCGGCTTCTTCGGGGCTGGCGAATTCGCGTTTGGGCAGGGGGATGCCGCACTTTTTGGCCACCTCGCGGACGGCCTCAGGGAAGCCGACGTTCTCGACCTTCTGGACGAAGGAGAAGACGTCCCCGGACTGGCCGCAGCCGAAGCAGTGGTAGAACTGGCGTCCGGCATGGACGCTGAAGGAGGGGGTCTTTTCCTTGTGGAAGGGGCAGAGCCCGCTGTAGTTCTGGGCTCCGGCCTTGCGCAGGCGCACGTAGTCGCCGACGATCTTGACGATGTCGGCCTGCTCCTTCACGCGCCGGGAGAAGTCGGAGTCCATGGAGGCGGGTGGTTTTAGAGTACAGCCGGTAGCCTGTCGCCGGTAGCCTGTATCGGTCAGCGGTCAGCGGTCAGCGGTCAGCGGTCAGCGGTCAGCGGTCAGCGGTCAGCGGTCAGCGGAAAGAGCCTGGCTGATCTGCGGCAGACGCTACAAGCCCAAAGGTAGGGGTACGCGCCGTTTCGGTGAAACCGAACAGAACGATGAAACAAAAAGGGGATTTCCACATCTATATCTATAAGGACTTGTCCCAAGGGAACCGGACGTTCAGCGCGCCAAAACCGTCCAGAAATTGCACAAATTGCCAGACTTAGATGGTCTGGGGATGGAGTTGTGATATTCTGAGCATCCTGGGCAGACGTGCGCCTTAACACCCGCCGGCCCCTGAGCCGGAACGGGTTGCGCCTATTATGGCCCCGACCGCACCTCGTCCACTCCAGGTGAGACAGATCCGAAAATTTCACTGCGGGGAGCCATCCGCTTGGCGATAGACGACAAGTACGAACAAGATATTCAGAAACTGATCGATGCGGGCAAGGAGAAGGGATACCTGACCTACAACGAGGTCAATGACCTTCTGCCGGGAGACGTGAATTCGCCCGACGATCTCGACGACCTGATCACGACGATCGGGACGCAGGGCATTGACATCCTCGAAGGCGGCCCCAAGATTGCCGGCGGGGAACGCGACGAGTTCGAAGGCGAGGAGAGCGAAGACGTCGAGCTGGATCTGACGCCGGGGCAGCTCGAGAAGACCAACGATCCGGTGCGCATGTACCTGCGCGAGATGGGCACGGTGCCGCTGCTGACGCGCGAAGGCGAAGTGGAGATTGCGCGGCGCATCGAGCGGGGCCAGCTGCGCGTGATGAAGGCGATTTCGCGCTCACCGGTCGTCATCCGGGAGATCATCGCGCTCGGCGAGGATCTGAAGCGCGGCGTACGGAATATCAAGGAAGTGGTGATCTTCGACGACGAGGAGCTGACCGAAGAAGTGGTGCAGAACCGCGTGCGCCAGACGGTGGGCCGCACCGACACGCTGGTGAAGCACCAGAAGAAGGCGCAGCAGCTCGAGGAGAAGCTGGGCACGCTGAACCAGAAGGCGCGGCCGCGGGAGTATCGCAAGTGCCGCTGGGCCATTGCGCGCGAGAAGGTGATGGTTTCGCGGATCGTCCGCGAACTGAAGTACACGAATATCGAGCGCAAGCGGCTGCTGGAAAAAGTCAACAAGACCGTCGAGGCGATGCGCACGCTGGAGCGGCAGATCCGCTCGCTGGACCAGAAGTACGACCAGAGCCGCAGCGAGGAGCTGAAGAAGGAATACCGTCGCCAGCAGAAGAACTGCAAGACGGACCTGGAGAAGCTGGAAGAAGAGGCGGGCGTCTCGATCGCCGAGCTGAAGCGCACGCAGCGCGAGATGATCCAGGGCGACATGGACGCCGAGCAGGCGAAGCGCGAGCTGATTGAAGCGAACCTGCGCCTCGTGGTGTCGATCGCGAAGAAATATACGAACCGCGGACTGCAGTTCCTCGACCTGATTCAGGAAGGCAATATCGGCCTGATGAAGGCGGTGGACAAATTTGAGTACCGCCGCGGTTACAAATTCTCGACGTACGCGACGTGGTGGATCCGGCAGGCGATTACCCGCGCCATTGCGGATCAGGCGAGGACGATCCGCATCCCCGTGCACATGATCGAGACGATCAACAAGCTCATCCGCACCTCGCGGCAGCTGGTGCAGGAGCTGGGGCGCGAGCCTAGTTCGGAAGAGATCGCGAAGCGCATGGATATTCCTGTGGCGAAGGTACGCAAAGTGCTGAAGATCGCGCAGGAACCGATCTCGCTGGAAACACCAATTGGCGAAGAGGAAGATTCGCACCTCGGAGACTTTATCGAAGACCGCCAGGCGGTTTCGCCGTCGGACGCGGTGATCAGCGTGAACCTGAAGGAGTACACCTCGCAGGTGCTGCGTACGCTCACGCCGCGCGAAGAGCGCGTGGTGAAGATGCGCTTCGGGCTGGAAGACGGCTCGGAGCATACGCTGGAAGAAGTCGGGCAGAGCTTCGCGGTGACGCGCGAACGCATTCGCCAGATCGAAGCCAAGGCGCTGCGGAAACTGCGGCATCCGTCGCGGTCGCGGAAGCTGCGGGCGTTCATGGATGGTGTGAGGGATTAGGATCCTTCGCTCCGCTCAGGGATTCGGCTGCGGGCTCCCGCTTCGCTGACGCCCGCAAGACGCCTCAACTTCATTCGGCGCGGATTAACGCGGATCAACACGGATTCTTTTGGGCACGGCTTTCGCCGTGCCTTTTTTCTTGAGCAATGCCTGGAACGAGGCCAAGAATAATGGCGCATCCCTATCGCGATTCGGGTGGCCAACACCATACAGTCTCGTTGTGATTCCCACGCTGCAAAAACTGCGATGGGTGGACTACCCTAAAGGTGTTTCGCGGACGTCGTTTAGTATCTGGAAGCCCCGAGTGACTCTCGGGGCTTTGGCTTTTCTGTTGACAAGATGGTCGAAATGGCAACATCGCGTGGAATCCCCACGCTTGCCAAGAACGCAAGGATGGGCACCCGGCCGTGCCTTTTTTAGTTCAGTTCGTCCGTCTTAGGCCGCTCGCAGAGACTTGCGGAGTCGCTCTACTGCGGCACGAATGTGGCGTTCCACCAAGAAAGTGAGTTCCTGCTCGCTGATCTCAAGGGCCTGCAACGTCTTGGTTGCCTCGTAAACGGCTGATCGGCGGGAGTGTTCCGCTTCATTGACCCTGCTGCGCAAACCTTGATCGTCGATCTTCTTGGAAGAAAAGACTCGCGCCACCGCAAGTGTGTCGAGAAGAGGTAGGTTAATCGGCAAGGTCTCAAACTCGGCGGGCGCCTTTCCGAGTTCGATATCGTCGTGCTTGACAGAGAATTTGCCCACCCGGATCAATCCAGGGACGCAGTGCACGGTCAATTCTTCCTGCTTCATCGTTGAGAGCGCGCCGGCAATTTTGTCGATCACGCGAAGGGGAACTCGGATATTTCCGGCAGCAGTCCCATTCACGGCGGCTTCTGACTCGGTACCTACAGCGTGAAAAAGGGCAGAAGACTCGGAGATCACAATATCCACAAAGTCAGTGTCGCTGTACGTTCCCCGATTGGCCTTGAGTTGCTCTATGGCTTGACGCAATTCGGAGTTGGGAATAGTAAATTCGACAGGCACGGTTCACCTCCCAGTGTTGCCTAGATATGAAGTTCGGGCAGTGCCTTAATAATGCTAACGGTTTCAAGGCTGACGGTGATGACTTTTCCGACGAGGCGGAGGATATATTGCGGGTCGTCTTCCCGATTTGGGTCGTTGATGATGCCGCTGCGCTTATCGGTCGAGACCTGGTATTGGTCGATGATCCATTCGAGGGCAGAGCGGTTGCCGAGACGGTATTCGTAGGTTTCTTTCGGAATTCCCGATAGGGTCAGGAACTTGTTGTAGGTGAGCGCGGATTTATCTTTGCTCAGCTTCATCTTTTCGACGCGATAGTCGAGTTTCTCTCCTGCCTTTTCGACCTTCTCCAGCGGATGTTCCGGTTGTTGCTCGTAGCAAACGTGGATTTCGGCAAGGCGGCGCCCGGCCGTGACGAAGGCACGGAAAACGTCGAGGTCGGTCGCGATCCCAGTTGCCTGCGAGCTTCGCTCTCCGGCAACGGCCTTCGGCAGAGCGGTGTTGTTTTCTTTTTTCTCTTCTACCCAGGGCTTACGCCCTGGGCTATGATCTGCCGCCCCTCCGGGGCTGGGGTTGGGC